>JAFGTA010000110.1 GCA_016934355.1 Candidatus Bathyarchaeota archaeon
GTATCAGCCCCAGGCACCCATGAGTGGGTACTCGGGGGCAACGCCCGGACAGTCGCCGCAGCCTTCTCCGCAGATGAGCCCAGGCTCGCTTCAGCCATCAGCTGGCTCAGGCTCTCCGCTGGAGAAGGAAATGAACTCACTCAATAAGCGAGTCGCGGTAACGGAGCAGGCGGTGCCACTCATCCTGAAGAGGATATCACGTACCGAGGAAGCGGTAGCGAGCCTGAGCGACAGCGTTCAGGAGCTCATAGACCATCTCAAGGGCGACAGGCTCCTCAGACATGAGCGGAGCCCCCGCAACAGTAAATACATGGGCAGTTACGGCGCTAACGAATTAACCCCACTGGAGAACCCGGGGGAGGTGTATTACGAGGCGTACATCAGCCTCGTCGCCGACTATCTTGTTCTGAGGATAGGCGAGAAGGGGGCGGAGGAGGTGCTCTTGGAGGGCATGTACAAGGGCTGGGCCTCGCCCAAGGTCGTCAGGGACATAATGGACCACATATCCACCAGCGCCAAGACGATGAACAGGAGGGGCAGCGGACTGCCCAATGGGCTGCCCTACGGGATGGGCATGGTGAACTCCGACCTCGAGGACAAGATATTGTTGACCTCGCTTCTCAAGAACCTTGACAAACCCGCCTCGGAGTGGACCGAACCCACGCACCTGTTCTTGCTGCTCGCGCTGGTGACACGGGCACGGGAAAACAAGTTGAACCGTGCCGAGCCATGAGCTTCCTCAACGCAGACGACGAGAACATTCTCAAGCTGAGTAACCCAGAGCTAGACCGCAAGATCGGTGGGCTGCCTCTGCCTTCGCTGAGCCTTGTGGAGGGGGCGAACGACTCTGGGAAGACTGTTCTGGCTCAGCAGATAACCTACGGTGCGTTGACCGCGGGGAAGAAGGTCATCTACATCACGACTGAGGACACTGTGAAGGGGCTCCTCACGAACATGGAGAGGCTCAACTGGAACATCTCCGAACACTTCCTGCTTGGCAGCTTCAAGATAACGGCGCTGAACACCATCAACATGAAGTGGAACGAGGAGATATCCAAGTACTACCTCATCGCGCTCACCAACTACATCAGGAAGCGGGCAAGCGTCTACGACGTTGTGATACTGGATTCGATAACGCATCTGCTGACCCATGCGGACGAGAGCGATATACTGGATTTCTTCAGCACGTGCAGGTTCGTCGTTGACCAGCTGGGCCAGACCTTCGTCGTCACCATGCACCCTTACGCCTTACAGCGTGAGCTCTTGGTGCGGACGCGGTCGTTCTGCGATGGACACTTTGTGCTGGAGATCAAGACGTTCAGGGACCGCACCGCGTTGACGCTGGGGGTCGCCAAGCTCAAGGGGGCGACGAAGAACGTCAGCGAGGTCATCAGCTTCGAGGTCTCTCCCTCGTACGGCATTAAGATACTGCCGTTCTCGTCGGCGAGAGCATAGTCTCACTCACCCGTGGGGTTCCAAGATGGAATCCCCGCGGGAATGTGAACCCGTACAACCTGTGTATTTACGATTATTTCCACCGGCGATGCGTATGGTATCGTCTGTTTTAATACGTCCACGCAGATAATAGGAGTAAACAAGTATCTGGAGGATAATGTAAATGCAGAGTAGAGGCAGTTCATTCGTGGTATTCACCCTAGTAATAGGGCTGTTAGCTGGCGGCGCGATAGGTTATACCGCCGCCTTCGGATCGTATACCGACGCCCAGCAGGACGCCGTGTCCCAGCCGCCTAACTATGTAGCATGGTACGCGGCGTTCATGGCGACTTTCTCCATGGTGTACGATGTGGTGCAGGAAATGAGGTTCCAGAAGTGGAGGGCAACCATCAACAGGAGGCTTGACCTGTAATGTTCAACGACAGGGGCGACGTGAACCCGGCGATGCTGAAGATGATTGCGCTTGTCGTGATTGTGTTACTGGTCGGGGCGATAACGACGGTTTCTTCTATCGTGACCATCGAGGCGGGGTACAACGGTATCCTGCTACAGGGAGGCGAGGCTATCGATGTGTGGCGACCCGGCTGGCATTTCAAGCTGCCTTTCGTCCAGACGGTTGAGAGGATGGATATGCAGATCCAGAAAGCCGAGTCAACGGAGTCGACGGCTACGCAGGACCTTCAGGAGGTTTCGACGACTGTAGCGGTGAACTTCCGCCTGAACCCTGACAACGTGCTGGACATCTTCGAGGACTTCAGGCACGACTACATCACGAGGGTCATCAGGCCGGCCATCGAGGAGAGCCTGAAGGCGACGACGGCGAAGTTCACTGCCGAGGAGCTGATCACTCAGAGGCCGGAGGTGAAGAGGATGCTGGACATAGAGCTCGGTGATAGGCTCGAGAATATTCAGGGTAAGCAGTACTTCATATTCGTACAGGCGTCACTCACAGACTTCCAGTTCAGCAAGTCATTCACCGAGGCAATCGAGAGCAAGGTGACTCAGCAGCAGAGGGCGCTGGAGGCCGAGAACAAGCTCCGGCAGATCGAGGCCGAGGCGCAGCAGCAGGTCATCCAGGCTAAGGCTGAGAAGGAGGCGGCGATCGCACGGGCTGAGGGCGAGGCGAGGGCTATCTTCCTGAGGGCCATGGCGGAGGCTAACTCGACGCGTGTGCAGGCTGAGGCTCAGTCGTACCAGATCCAGTTGATTAACCAGATGATCGCGGATAACCCGTACTACATCCAGTACGAGTGGATAAGGGCGTGGGACGGGCGGCTGCCTACGACTGTCTTCGGGGACGAGAACATCGAGCTTCTGCTTCAGGGCTATACGCAGGGCTCCGGGTTACCCCCGTAAACCCCACACCGTTTTTTTTGGCTGTGTTTAGCTGTCGCTGTGGTATTAGACCTAGTTTTATCTGTAATAACCTCGCGGGAATAACATTATATGCTGACGGTGAACCCATTCACCATCCCAGAGGAAGAATGTTTATGGAGATAAGGTTCCACGGCAGGGGCGGGCAGGGCGCCGTCACGGGCGTCAGGATGCTCGCCACTGCCCTCTACTACGAGGGGAAGTTCACGCAGGGCATCCCGATGTACGGCACCGAGAGGAGGGGCGCCCCCGTGGTGAGCTTCCTCAGAGTCGGCGAGAATAGGATCAACGAACGCGACCTGGTGCATGAGCCCGACATGGTCGTCGTGCTTGACCCTCTGCTCGGGCGCACTGTGTCCGTCACAGAGGGGCTGAAGGAAGGCGGATTGGTGCTGATTAACCACCCCAAGGGCGGCACCGAGACGGGTCTAGGCGGCAAGTTCAGGGTTGCTACTGTCGACGCCACGAACATCGCGCTTGAGGAGATCGGGCGCCCAATCACCAACACGGCGATCCTCGGCGCATTCGCCAAGGTCACGAGGATGGTGACTGTCGAGTCAATCGAGAAGGCGATCAGGGAGCAGTGGAGCGGCAGGATCGCCGAGATGAACGTCAGGGCTGTGAGGAAGGCGTACGAGCAAGCTACGGAGCCCGTGGACGTGTCCAAGGTCAAGCCCGTGGAGGTGGTGAAGCCCACCCCCGGCGACAGGGACGTGAGCAGCTGGAGGTTGTTCAGGCCCGAGCTTGACAGAGACAAGTGCATCGGCTGCCGCCGCTGCTACATCCTGTGCCCCGAGGTCGCCATAAGCATGGTCAAGGACAAGGCTGAGATCAACTTCAAGCACTGTAAGGGTTGCGGCATCTGCGTCGAGGAGTGCCCTGTGGGCGCGATCGAGTATGTGCAGGAGACGCTGTAGGAGGGGAAATGGTTGAACAAGTTCGAGGTTATGGTTGGTAACAAGGCGGTGGCCTACGCGGCGAAGCTGGCGCGTGTACAGTACGTTAGCGCGTTCCCGATTACGCCGCAGACGACCATCGTCCAGTACCTTGCGGACATGATCGCTTCTGGCGAGCTGGACGCTGACTATGTGACGATGGAGGGCGAGCTGAGCTGCCAGAGCAGCGCCATGACTGCTGCGACGACTGTGCGCAGCTTCACCGCGACGAGTGGCCCGGGGCTGCTGTACATGCATCACCCGATGCACATGACGACGTGGGCGAGGCTGCCCCTGGTCATGGCTGTGATTCACCGCTCGACGAAGGGGATGCAGCCTGACCAGATGGACATGATGAGCCAGCGGGACACGGGTTGGCTGATGCTTGAGTGCCAGAACAGCCAGGAGCTGCTGGACACGGGCATCATGTCGTTCAAGATCGCGGAGGATAAGCGTGTTCGGCTGCCGCTGATATTCGCGGGCGACGGGTACATTCTGAGCTATACGTCGGAGCCTGTGGAGCTTCCGCCTCAGGAGGAGGTGGACGCCTTCCTGCCGCCGTACGATAGGCCGTACCCCATGTTCCCGGAGGAGGCTGAGAAGGCTATGGCGTTGATGAGCGAGATGTGGAACCCCTTCGTGGACCCTCAGAAGGTCTGGAAGGACCAGCAGGACGCCGCCATGGCCGCCAAGACGGTCATCAAGGAGGTCAACACCGAGTTCGAGCGGTGGTTCGGCAGGAGCTACGGCAACGGGCTCGTCGAGGAGTACAAGTGCGACGGCGTGGAGGCCGTGATAGTGTCCATGGGCACAATCGCGTCAACCGCGAAGACCGCCATCGACCAGATGCAGGCTGACGGAGAGAAGATTGGGCTGGTCGCCATCAAGAGCTTCAAGCCTTTCCCGGACGAGGAGTTCCAGAGGATCGCGGGCTACGCTAAGGCGATGGGTGTCATCGACAGGAACGTCAGCACGGGTACCCGCGGAGGCATCACGTTCACGGAGCTCAGGCACGCCCTGTTCGACGTGGACGAGAGGCCGGCGACGCTGAACTTCCACGCAGGTATGAGGGGCAAGGAGGTCAGGGTGACGGACATCAAGAGGATGGCGGAGAAGACGCTCAAGGCCGCGAGGGGGGAGAAGGTGTCTCCCCAGGTGGAGTGGGCGTAGGAGTGATATGCAATGAGTAAACCAGTGCCACTAACAAAGCTGGACGAGAAGGAGTTCATCAGGCCGGCTAACAGCGCGTGCCAGGGATGCGCGGGCAGCATCGTCGCCCGTATCGTGAGCAAGGAAATAGGCAAGGACATGGTGCGTCAGGAGGTGGCGTGCTGTGGCCCAGCCTTCGGCAACATCACGCAGCCGGTGTTCTACGGTGAGGTGTTCGAGGGCGCCGGCGCCATGATGACAGGGTTCGCCCGGGCGTTCAACAGGCTGGGCAGGGACGACATCCGCGTCACCGGGTTGATCGGTGACGGAGGCACCATCGACATAGGGTTCCAGGGGCTCAGCGCCTCTGCTGAACGCAACGAGGACATGCTGTGGGTGTGCTACGACAACGAGGCGTACATGAACACGGGCGGTCAGCGCAGCAGCGCCACCACCAAGTACGCCGCCACGACAACGACGCCCATCGGCGAGTTCAGCCGCGGCAAGAAGGAGAAGAAGAAGCCGCTGCCGCTGCTCGTGGGCGTCCACGGCGTGCCCTACATGGCGACAGCCAGCGTCGCGTACCCCGAGGACTTCATAGGGAAGCTCCGGTACGCGAAGCCCGTTAGGGGTTTCAGGTTCGTGCAGGTGAGCGCCCCCTGCCCGACTGGGTGGAGGTTCGACCCACGGTACAGCGTGAAGGTGGCGAAGGAGATGGTGCTCAGCGGCCTCTGGCCTCTCTACGAGGTGGTGGAGGGCGACCTGCGGATCACCTATAAGCCGAAGGAGCTGAAGCCGGTGCGGGATGTGCTGAGGAGCCAGGGGCGGTTCAGGCACATCACGGACGACGAGGTGGGCGAGATCCAGGGCGAGGTTGACTCGTTCTGGGCTCGTCTGCTGGAGAAGGACGACGGCCCCCTCTTCTAACCCTTTATACTCTGTTTTTTCGCTGCCGGTGCAAACCGGTAGATCATTAAATACGTTGAAGGAGTAGTGATGGCTGTCGCATGTCCGGCACCGATGATGGCTATAATCCGTCAGATTGGGCTCTAACCAGGCGTCTTCTGGGGTACATGAAGCCGTTCACAGGCATCTTCATAGGGATAGTGCTGACGGCGTTCGGACGCCACGGCATCTACGCCCTGTTGGTGCCTATTATCGTGATGCTGATCATCGACAACGTTCTCATACCCGTGCCGGGGGGGTCACACTGGCTTATCGAGCTGCTGAAGGGTGTGACAGGGGCCCAGACGCAGATGCAGCTACTTACAGTTTTATGTATCCTTATCGTCGCCCTTGCGATTGTCAGGGGGTTCTTCCACGTCATCCACATCACGCTGCGCGCCACGTTGAGCCAGAACATCCTCAGGGTGATGAGACGAGACTTTTACTACGCCCTCATCAACAAGAGCTTCAGCTATCTGGACTCGGTGATGTCGGGCCAGATCATCAGCAGGGTCACCAGCGACATGGGCGCCATCGACCTCTTCTACAGCGAGACCGTGAGGGAGATCTTCAGGCACGGCATGCAGTTCCTGTTCACACTGTACATATTGTACACGGTTGACCCGGGTCTAGCTCTGGTGTGCAGCGTTCCCCTGCCTGTCATCTTCCTCTTCACGAGGATGTACAGCAGCAGGGTGAGCGGCTACCTCGCGAAGGCCAAGAACCAGTTCGGTGACCTCAACAACATTCTGGTGGAGGGGATACTGGGCCACAAGATCATAGTCACCCACGGCCAGGAAGGCCACATCATGGACCGGTTCAGGGCGGAAAACCAGGCCTACGTGGAGACGAGCCTAGGCGCAAGTCTCATCCAGAGCATCTACAGGCCCAGCTCAGCAGTCATGGTGGCGGTGGGCCTAAGCCTTGTGGTCTACTACGGTGGGCAGATGGTGGCGGCGGGGCGGCTCACATTGGGAGAGCTTGTGCTGTTTGGTATCTACTTCAGTCAGCTCGTGGGGCCTGTGCGGATGTTCGCCCGTCTGATCATGTTTTATCAGGACGCTCTCGCCAGCGCCCGGAGGGTGTTCGAGGTCATAGACGTTGGTGAAGAGGTGCCCGAGGCGGTGAACCCCGTCGAGCTTGGGGACGTAGACGGGGAGGTGGTCTTCGAAGACGTGTCTTTCAGCTACGGCGGCGCCGAGACCCTCACAGACATCAATCTCCGTGTGTCCCCCTCGGAGAAGGTGGCTCTCATCGGGTACGTTGGATCGGGTAAGACCACGCTCGCCGAGCTCGTGCCTAGGTTCTACGACGTGACGTCTGGGAGGGTCACGGTGGACGGAGTGGACGTGAGGGATGTCAAGCTCTCAAGCCTGAGAAGGAACGTGGGCATCGTCCTCCAGGACGTGTACGTGTTCAGCGATACCATCAGGAACAACATAGCCTTCGGGAAGCCGGAAGCTACGGACGAGGAGGTGGAGGCTGCCGCGAAGGCGGCTCAGATACATGAATTCATCGCGGGGCTGCCTGATGGGTACTCGACGGTGGTGGGGGAGCGGGGCGTCACCCTGTCGGGGGGGCAGAGGCAGAGGGTGACGATAGCCCGTACGCTGCTGATGAACCCACGCATCCTGATACTGGATGATAGCACGAGTAACGTGGACGCCGAGACGGAGACCCTGATCCGGAGGGCTATTGACGAGCTGCTGAAGGGCAGGACTTCTTTCATCATCACCCAGAGGGCGTCCACCTGCGAGGCAGCGGACCTTGTGGTGGTCATGGAGAAGGGCAGCGTAACGGCGGTGGGTCATCACAGGGGTCTTCTCGCTAGCAGCCCGGATTATAGGCGCCTCATCGAAAGCCAGGCGTTCAAGCTGGGGGGTGACGCGTAGTGGCGGAGTACGTGGACAGGTACGACGTCGGCAGCTTGGAGTCCACGAGCAGGAGGTACACCGACCTTCAGCTCGTCATGCGTATTGTGGGCTACATGTTTAGGCGCAGGGGGCTGCTGGCGCTGGAGCTTGTGTTGGTGGCGTTGAAGACCGTGACCGTGCTGGCGGGCCCCTACATCTACAAGGTGACACTCGACTTCTACATAGTGAAAACCCCCACTGACGACGGCGTCTGGCTGGCTGAAGCCATCAGGGGCTTGGCGGCTGCGGTGTCTGGGGCGTCGGAGCCGGGTCTGGCGCCCATCCTGCTGTCATCGGCGCTACTGTACACTGGGGTCGCGCTGTGCGAGTGGGCTGTGACAGGCGCCCAGCTATACTATGTCGATAAGCTGGGTCTCCTCGTGATCGCTGACATCAGGGAGGACTTCTTCCGGCACATCAACGAGTTGAGTCAGAGGTTCTTCGAGTACGGGAACACGGGGCGGCTGGTGTCGCGGGTCACTAACGACGCCGAGGCGTTGAAGAAGATTCTGAGTACGGGTATCATCGGTCTCCTCGCCGATTTGGTTATGGCGTTCAGCGTGTTGGCTATGATGGCGCTTCTTGACGTGCAACTCACTCTCGTGGCGCTGCTACTGGCTCCGGTTCTCGCTGTCACCAGCAGGCTGTTCCAGAGGTGGATTCAGGAGGCGTGGAGGATAGCCCGGAGGAACGTGGCGAGCCTCACGGGTAAGGTTCAGGACCTCATGTACGGCGCCAAGGTCACGAAGGCGTTGTCTCAGGAGGAGAGGAGCCTCCGGGAGTTCGACGCCGTCAACGAGCAGAACATGGAGAGCCAGATCAGAGCCGAGACGATCTCCGTCGCTTTCAGCAGCGTGGTTACCTTGCTGAGCTCCATCATGACCGCGGCTATCTGGTATCTTGGTGGTGGTAAGGTCATGTCGGCTTCCCAGACCTTGGGGAAGCTCGTGGCGTTCAGCAACTACGCTGAGACGTTCTTCAGCCCCATTCAGAGCCTGAGCACCATGTATGGGGAGATACAGAGCGCCCTAGCGGGTGCTGAAAGGATATTCGTCATTCTCGACGAGGAGCCCGAGATAAGGGAGGCGCCTCACCCGGTGGAGCTGGAGGAGACGAGGGGAGAGGTGATGTTCAGGGACGTGGGCTTCAGCTACGTTGAGGGTCAGCAGATTCTCAGCGGCGTCTCGTTCACATCCCACCCGGGGGATATGCTCGCCATCTTCGGTCCCACGGGTTCAGGGAAGAGCACAATAATCAACCTACTGGGGCGGTTCTACGACCCCAAGGAGGGCGCCGTCTACCTCGACGGACTGAACCTGAGAGAACTGAGCTTCAGGACGCTGAGGAGAAACGTGTCAATCGTGCTTCAGGAGCCCTACATCTTCGCTGGGACCGTGGAGTATAACCTCAAATTCGGGCGCCCAGAGGCATCCGACGAGGAGATGATACGCGTCGCTTCGATGCTGGGGATACACGACGCCATAGAGGCGATGCCTGAAGGGTACAGCACGGCGATATACGAGAAGGGCAGCAACCTGAGCTACGGGCAGAGGCAGCTCGTCTGCCTGGCTCGCGCCATCCTCGCGGACACAAAGGTAATAGTGTTTGACGAGGCTACCAGCAGCGTGGACCCGTACTCTGAGTACATGATCCAGGCTGCTCTGAGGCGTGAGATGCGGAGTAGGACCGTGGTCCTCGTCACCCACAGGGTGTCCACAGTCAGGGACGCCGACAGGATCATCGTGCTGGACGGCGGGAGGATAGTGGGCGAGGGCACCCACGTTGAACTCGTGGAGGGTAACCCGATGTACAGGAGGCTCTGCCAGATGCAGCTGGTGGATATAGGTTGACCCTGCGTCTTCAGCGACTGGAGCTTTTCAAAGAATTTTACACGGGGATAACGTTAGTCAGATAAAATTTAATTAATTATAAGAATAAAGTACCCTTTCAATGGTTAACCCTGTAGCTATTCTCACAGACAACTACCAGATCGTCCTGCTGCTGCCTATAATCACGGCTTTCTACGCCGAGAGGCACTTCGTGGGGCGGGTCTCTATAATGACGAACACTGTCAGCATGTTCGTCTCGGTGGCCCCCAGCTGGATCAAGACCGCGAACTGGCTGAGCTACAAAGGCATCAGCTTCTTCCAGGTCTACCTGCTCATCGGGCTCCTCGTCGGGGTAGTGAGCTTCGCAAGCTACCTCATGGAGGTCGAGAAGGAGTTAAAAGTCTTCTTCAACACATGGATTGTCTATAACAGTCTGATAGCGGTCATCGTGTGCCTACTCGCAGTCGTTTATCTGTGACAGGATTTGTGAGGAAGATTTTCTCTATAATATTTATATAAAAAATGTAGCGTTGAGATGACGTGAATAAAAGAGCGTTATTATCTGTATGTCTGATAATCACTGTTCTAGTCGCTGTCGTCATCATAGGTAACTCCGATGAACAGCCGACCAATGATGAGCCCACCGCCGAGCCAACCACAGAGCCGCAGACAGAGCCAACTATAGACACAGAAGAACCCACCGAGGATATGAACCACCCTCGGATAGCGAGCTGGCTGGCGAAGAAAGACGAGCTCATCCAGAGCGGGAAACCCTACGACCTAGTCATGGCGGGCTGGTTCACACCCAAGGAGGCGGCGCAGCTCAAAGCGAACAACCCGGATGTGATACTCCTCGCGGGGCTGACGACCACATGGGTGTGGGACAACGAAGGCTGGAAACAGTTCCTTCTGACGGTCGCTAGCTACGGTAGGGACGAGTTCTACGAGATCACGGAGGAGATGTATCTCCACGGCGGCGACGGCGCTAGATGCGCCTTCGGGTGGGCGTCGGAGGAGTGGGGGTACGAGGAGATATACGGGATGGACCCACGGAACACTGAGTGGGTGGAGCTTATCATCTCGTTCTACGGGAACGTGTTGGACCAGCCGCAGCACGACGGCATCATCGTCGACATGGTCGTCGAGAAGCAGTACTGGTGCCCGGACGCGATAACAGACGAGGAGTGGCTGGAGGCGACTAAGGGCATCTACAGGGGAATACAGGAGCTCAACACCGAGGACAAGCCTGTGATATTCAACGCCGGCAGAAGCCTCTCAGACATCGACGAGTACGGGGAGTTCTTCGACGGCTTCGTGCTGGAGAACTTCATGGGGGACCAGCTGAAGTCCACGTTCACAGAGGGGCTGGAGGCGGCCGAAGCCGGGTACACCGTGATATACGGCGTCGACACCGACGACACCGGCGTCGTAGACCCTGAGAAGATGAGGCTCGGCCTCACTCTGAGCCTACTCAATGACGACACCTACTTCACTTATGACTTCGGTCCCAGAGACCACGGTCAGGCTTGGTGGTTCGACGAGTATGACGCAGACCTCGGCGAGCCCATCGGCGTTTACTACGAGAAGGAAGGCGCCTACTGGCGAGAGTACGAGAACGGCGTCGTAGTGGCGGCGCCGGACGGCACAGAAGTATCATTCACCGAGGAGCACACGGACGTCACAACGAATCAGACGTCGAAAACCTTCCAGATTGAGGAAGACGACGGCAGGATATACCTCCTGAACACGGGGTAAACAAGGTATTTTCCCGATAGCTATAATCATTTTTTTCGATATGACCTGTAGCTGGTCATCCCTCAACGCTTTTCAGCGCCGCAGACGCCTATACACCCATGCCCGTCATAACCCTGCTCACCGATTACGGCATCACAGACAGCTACGTCGCCGAGGTCAAGGGAGCCATCCTGCGCATCAACCCCGAAGCCACCATCGTGGACATCAGCCACGACGTAGGCAACTACGACATCGCGTCAGGCGCTTTCCACCTCGCCAGAGCAGCCCCATACTTCCCGGAAGGCACCGCACACGTAGGCGTCGTAGACCCCGGCGTAGGCAGCACACGTAAAGCCGTAATCATCAAAACCCACGCCGCTTGGTTCGTAGGTCCAGATAACGGCCTCCTCGCACCGGCGGCAGAGCGCCTCGGCTTCCAAGGCGCCTGGGAGATAACAAATGTGGAAATGCTTCCACCCAAGGTGAGCGACGTCTTCGACGGGCGCGACGTGTTCGGCCCCACGGGGGCGTTGCTCAGCAGAGGCGTGCAGCCAGACATGATAGGGACGCCGATCAAGGACATCGTCAGGCTGCCCCAGTACACGCCCACGGTCAAGGATGATGCCGTCGAGGCAACCATAATCCACGTTGACGGCTTCGGCAACCTAGTTACAAACGTCACCTACGAGACCCTCGAAAAGATAGGCGCAGCCGACGGAGCCTCCTTCAAGGTAGCCGCCAAGGGCCACAACCTGACGCTTCCATATGTCCGCCGCTTCAACGCCGTCCCCACGGGGGAACTGCTGCTCCTCGTCGCGGGCGGAGGCTACATGGAGATAGCCGCCAACCAGGGAAACGCAGGGAAAAGGCTCGGCCTAGGCAAGAACGATAAGGTAAAACTACGTAAAAACTGAGCTACCTGCGGAGAAGCCCCGTGAACTCTCCGACGAAGCCGTCCAGCGCCTCGTAGATGCCCGGGTCCGTCACCCTGTACAGGCGTCGCCTGCCCTCGCGTCGCACCCTCAGTACTCCAGCCTCCTCCAGCAGGAGTAGGTGCGTAGAAACGGTCGGCTGCAGTATGTCGAAGTGGGGCAGCAGATCGGAGACGCTCATCTCCCCCTCCCTCAGCAGGTACAGTATCTTCTGGCGGTTCCTGTCGCCCAGCGCCTTGAATAGGCCGGCGACGTACTCGAACTCCTCGGCTGCCGCGGGCTCGCCCGCCGCCTCCTGAAGCTCAGCAAGTTCACTCGAAATCAGTGTCATTCACTCCCACGCATTTCCCGGATAATACCTTCTTCTGTACCTCAGCAGACAGTTTTTTATGATAATCTTATGTATGTGAAGAACCCGCACGAACAAGAAAGGTGCCCCTGATACAGCACACCATTACTAAATGTCGCGCCACCGACGCGTTCACACGGAAACGCTACAATGACCGCTAGCCACAGCACCCCAAAACGCTTGTACCTGGTGACCGGATCATGGATTAACACGAAAAGGAAAACATGGTGGGCTTGATGAGACAGATCGTCTCGCTAAGTTTCTCGGAATGACCTGTGCAGGATTGGTGGAATCCATAAATAACCTGCTGCTAGGTTGAGAAGACAGTAAAAATCATAATCCAGTTATTCGAATAAAGATCGAGTCATCTTAGATAATGTGAGGAGGCGTAAGATGGTTAAGAAATACACAAGCCTGATGTTAACGGGAGCCGCCGTGTGTATTGCCGTCTGCGTCTTCCTGATATGGATAGTCGCATCAACTGGCGACGCAAGCATGGAGTGGATAATATGCCTTTTCTTGTTACTGGGCTTCGGCTTCTTCGGAGGCGCCTACCTCAACGAGAAGATGTCAAAAACATTGTTGCCGCCAATGTGATCATTGTTGACAGTCAAAAGCCACGAAAGAACCCGTAAAATAAAGGTTTAAGTGGTGGGCCCGATGAGATTTGAACTCATGATCTTCTGATTATCAGTCAGACGCCTTAGCCGTTCTAGGCCACGGGCCCATGCAACAACCATTGAGTACACCTCCCTGATAAATATTTAACTCTGGGAAGCAGGCGGGTTAGTCTCTGCCCAGCAGCGCAGTGCCGGAGAGTATCAGGGCCCCCATCACGAGTGCTACTGCCCATAGACGTCGCGCATCAGAGTCAACGAGAACCCCGCCGACAGGTTGCTCACTCGGGGGTA
>JAFGTA010000111.1 GCA_016934355.1 Candidatus Bathyarchaeota archaeon
GTCGAAGGTGAAAGGCGGGTTGCTCACGTTCGTGTACTTCTCGATTATGGGCTCCATCCACTCATCCATCATCACCTTGTAGGGGCTCACCGTCGCTAGGTGCGGCAGCGCCTTGTTCCAGACGTCGAGCATGTAGGTGTTCACCTCGTCCCGCCTCTCCTTGGCGTAGAGCAGGCTCTCCCCCAGGGTGGACTCGCTGGGCGAGTCGTCCCACATCCGCGGGTCAAACCAGATGCAGCACTCCGGTATCATCACGAAGACGTACGGGTTCAGCGTCTGCGCGTACTCGTAGAGGTCGCACCCCGGAAGCGGCTCGATGTTTGTGTTCCCCGCAGCCCACTGTCTGAGCCACCCCTTCGCCGGCGTCAGGTACGCCGCCTGCTGGATACCCGGTGCAAGCGTCGTGCCCAGCCGCTTCCGGGGGAACACGTCGAACCGCTTCGCCGAGTCCCAGAGAGGAGCGTAGAGCTCGGGGCACGGGTGAGGCACCTCGTAGGTGATGCCTCCCCACTTCATCATGTGGAGGGCGCTCACGAAGCTCATGGGCACCCTGTCCATCACCTTCATCAGCGCCCGCGTCTCGGGCACCGGGTTATTCAGGTCCAGGGGCCCGAACCGGAACGGGAAGCAGCTGTCAGGCGTGATCGCGTTGGGCGTCCGGTAGTAGTTGAGGGTGAAGTTCATGGGCGTGTGGGGGCCATGCTGGAAGCCCTCGTTACGCCTCGCTCCATCAGGGTCGCTGCACTTCACAAGGTACCACGTGTAGTCCAGCTCCTCCCTGAGCTCCGTGTCCTGTAGCAGCGCCTCAGCCATGTAGTCGAGTAGGTTTCCGCCGAAGGGTTCCTCGCAGTTAGGGAATCCGTGTATCAACGCGTTGTGCCTGCCGTCGCCTATCTTGAGGCAGTCGATGACCTCGCCGTCTGTGCTCTCCCCGAGGTCGATGAGCTCGACGTCGCCGCCGTACTCGTTCACCATGTCCGCGTTCCGCTGGTGGAGCTCGTCCACCGTCATGTACCGTTTATAGTGGGGCACGGAGTCGAGGATACCTGAGAAATCGATCATAGGATCAACAAGGAACAGGCGCTAATAACCTTGTCCACTGGATGATAAACCACCTATAACGAATCAAACGTTCTGAAGTGCTTTTAAAAAAGGTGCGTTAAAAAAGGTGAGCTGGGCTCGGAAGTCTAGAACTCGTCGTCCCAGTCCTCGTCGTCGTCCTTCTCTTCGTCCTCGTCGTGCTCCTCGTCGTCGTCAAGGCAGTAGAGACAGAGCTTCTGATCTGGCTCCCCACAGTCTGTGCAGAACTTTTCTCCGCACATCTTGCACTTGGTGACGTGTTCGGATTCCTCGCCGCAGATTGCGCATATTGGCATTCTTACATCACTCCTTTTTACCTTATGATGGCATATTGCCTTGCAATAGGGTCGAAAATAACAGATTCTTAAAAATAAAGATGTAAAAAACAGGTGATAGCCAAACCGTTTTTGATTGATATAATAAATTTGTTTATATTGAGTGTGAACTTCAGTTCTATATAATCAATTACGTAGAGCAGTTAAAAAACCCTGTCGAGTATACCGACTTTTGAGCCTTCCACTCATCACCTTGTTTAAATAGCCTACTTCAAAGTCCGGATGAGCGTCGGCGTGCTGAGCTCGATGCCTTCGGCTGTGAACGCCTCGAACACCGCGTCACGTATCTTAGAGTCCAGTTCAAGTATCCGCTTGACATCGTCGATGAAGTAGAATAACGTGTACTCTATAGCGTAGTTCCCGAGGTCCGTTACCCAGACGTAGGGCTCCCGGTTGGCCGCCAGCCCCTCCACCACCCCCGCCGCCTTCAGCAGGATGTTCTTCACGCGTTTAGGGTCCTCGCTGTAATCCATGGTCACGGCGCATCGCCGCCTCACGTAGTCGTAGAAGCTCTGGTTCTCGACCACGGTCTCCAGCACCATCTGGTTGGGCACCGAGATGACCACGTTGTCCAGCGTCCTCATCCTCGTGTAGATGAGGTCGATCTCCTCTACCTCCACGAACTGCTCCCTGAAGACGAGCCTGTCCTTCACCTTGAAGGGCCTGCTCACCATGATTATGATGCCCGCGATGGCGTTCCCGATGGTGTTCATGGAGGCGAACCCGATGATGGTGCCCCCGGCGAGCACCCACAGCCCCACGAAGAAGTCGAGCTTCACGCCGAGCAGGTTGAAGACGACGACACCAGACACGATGGTCAGGGTCCACCTCACCATGTTGCGGATGAGGTGCGCCGAGTTCACCTCGAGGAGCCCCTGGTTCCTAAGCCTGTTGAGCTCGATTGCGATGACTCGGTAGACTGCGAACAGCAGCAGCAGGGACAGCGCGGAGGTTATGATGGACCCGAAGTTGGTGTCCACCCAGCTGTATATCGATGTCAGGAACCCAAGGGCCTCAGATGCCATTCTAAACATAGTATCGTGAATGGCGGTTTATCATTATTCGGGTCACGCTGATCACAATGTGATCAGTTTTTCCCACATCGCCTATATCGAGTGATCACCCCATTAGATAAATGTGAAACAAGATGGATGAACACACAACTAGAAGAAGGCACAGGAACGAGTTCGTGGAGAGCCCCGAAGACATCGCAGAGATACTGGACACTGTCAGCGACAAGGTCCCAAAGATGATCAGGGGTATCATAGACTCGTTCTTCAGCCCCGAGGCGGCCCAGAACATGGCGAAGAGCATCGCCGACTTCAGGAAGACCCTCATAGAGAGCGGCATCCCCGAGGATGAGGCCATGGCCATGACCCGCGAGTACATGGGCACGGTCACCAACTGGAAGGGCATGATGAAGGACGCCCGCATCGGCGCCCACTACCACGAATACGAGGAGTAGAGCCTTGAGCGGCTGGTACAGCCCGAGAACAGTCTACAAGTCCCTGGGGCTGATCTCCAGGCTCCCCGTCTTCGCCGTCCAGTGGAGCAGCGGCTACAAGCGGGCGAGGAACGAGTTCCGGCGCCAGCTCATAGCCAGCGGCATACCCCGCGAGGAGGCCCGGGAGCTCGCCGACCTCTACCCCTTCAAGATGGCAGACATAATCGAGGCAGCCAGGAACGCCAGATAGCCCCTCTTTTTTCCGTTAAGTTTTTACATCGTCACTCAGCGAATCCTCTGATATGCCTAAGGGACCGAGACCCGACTGCATCGGGATGTACGGCGTCGAGGACGAGTGCGGTGAGTGCGACTGGGCCGACGAGTGCAGGAAGATGGACGAGAGCATCGAGTCGGCCTCCACGAGGAAGGGCACACACGTGAGGCTCACCGGCAAGTACAAGGAGAAGAAGTACAAGCCGAAGACGAGCAGGTAGCCACGTTCACCCACGTCCCAGTATGCCAGTTGTTCATAAATTGATAAATCACCTCACTGCAGTATTGTCTCCAATAGACAGCGGGTGAGAGTGCATGAAGTTCATCGGGGAGTTCGTGAACGAGATAGAGGCGAAGAGAAGCGGATTAAGCTCGCTCTTCGGCCTCGACGAGCGTGCAGGCGAGATAGAGTCAGTCCTTAAGGAGCAGCTCGACCGCCGCTGGCACGGTCTGCCGGCGATGGGGGAAGCCTTCAACGCCGAGTTCTCCGTGGACAGCAGCAGCGCCTCAAGGAGTCTATGCAACGGCGTAGACTTCTTCATCATACGCGCCCTGATGCTAGGAACCGGCAACTACAGTAGGAAGAGCATGCAGTTTGAGATGGTGAAAGGTATCAGAGACTCACGGGTAGCCGTGGACTTTGAACGGATTCTACGGGACCTCATCGAGATCACCATCGTGAGGGACAACCTGGGCGACGTCCCAGACGGCGCGGCTGTGCTGATAGACGGCAACCTCTACGGCAGGTTCACCCACCTGCTCAGGCAGCTAAACCTCAGGGGCTGGGAGCACCTCCCCCTGACGCTGCTGGACGCCATGCAGAGGCTCTTCGAGGACTGCGTGGACCGCGGCATCACCCTCGTCGGCGTATCAAAGTTCTCCAAGACCCGGGTGCTGACCACGGCTCTTCTCGCAGACCGGGGCTATAGGCTGGCGGACCCAGACTACCTGGACGTTGAGCTCCTCTACAGGTGGAGGCAGGGGGAGACCGGGTACACCACCCCGTTGATGCTGGGAGACTACGCCCTGGAGAAGGAAGCCCTCAGCGACAGGGACCCGAAGGACTACGTGTCACGCTATTTCCCAAGCGTCCCCCAGTCTCGGAGGAGCTGGGCGGAGAAGGTCATCGACGGCGTCCCTTCGTCGCCGGCGATAGTAATGTTCCACATAATCCCAAAGGAGAACGCCCAGCCCATGAGGGTAGACATCCCCGCGTGCAGCCTAGGCGTAACTAAGAAGATAAGCGACGTCAGGCCATTCGAGTTCACCGACCCTGGCCTCGTTGAGCAGGTGGCGCGGCAGCTGGTGTCCGACTTCGGGGGAAGAGACGTATACAACGCCCTCCTATACATAGTGGACAGGGAGGTCAGGCTCGGCGTCAGCACCGTGGACAAGGTGTACAGGAGCGTGCTGGGCAGAGAGCTGGGCGTCCCAATAGAGTACGACAGGAGCACGAGGAGGTTCACGCGTTGAGTCTACGGAAGGCGGGTTATATAGTGGGCGAGGTGGACACGAGCAGGTTCGTGTTCGTCAGCGACCTCGACAGCTTCCCGCCCAAACACGAGTACCTGATCATACCGGGAGTCAGGGAGAGGGAGGGCATCGGCATCAAGAAGGTGGACGTCCTCGCCCAAGTGAGCAGGATAAGCAACTACTCCGACATCCTAGGCGAGGGCCTGAGCCTTGAGGAGCTTGAGAGCATAATCAACAGATACACGGCGACCACCAAGGTCTTCGGCGAAGCCAAGATTCTGGGCTACCTCAACAGGAGAGGAGAGGTGATGATCCCCAGGAGCGCCGCCATACCAGGCCAGGAGGTCTTCATAGCCCCCAGCGACGCCCTAGAGACGTTCTTCACCAAGGACATCAGGTCCGGGATACCCATCGGCGGGCTAATCACACGCGAGGAGGTTAAGGTGGCGCTGGACCCTAACGGGTTCAGGAAGCATGTCGCAGTCATAGCCCAGACGGGGGCGGGCAAGTCGTACCTCGTCGGCCTCATGCTCGAGAACCTGCTTCCCCTAGGAGCCACCGTCATCGTTCTGGACCCTAACAGCGACTACGTGATGATGAGGAGAGGCGGAGACGGGAAACAGACGAGGATCGCAGAAGACGTGGTTGTCTACAGGCCACCCGGCCTAGAAGGAAGACGGTACAGCGACGAGGAGATCGGAGGCGCGGAAGCCTACACCATCGACTTCAGCAGCCTCAGCGCACCGGAGGTCTGCGACGTCGCCGGGATAAGCAGCAGGTGGGCGGTGATCAGGGAGGCTGTCGGAGAGGGGCTGGCTCAGCTTCAGGGAGTCTACGGGCCTCAGCAGCTCATTGACGCCCTCGATAGGATAGCGTTGAACCCGGCGACGGACAGCCGGAAGGCTAAGGCCGCGGTGAGTGCAGTCACCTACATCCGCAGACTCCTCAGTTACAGGATATGGGGTAGCAGGGATATCCCGCTCGATGAGCTTGTGAAGCCCAAGAGGCTCAGCGTCATAGACCTCGCAGGTCTTCAGGGGAACGTCTCAAGCTACATCGTCCAGAAGACGCTGGACGACGTTTGGGGTCTCGCCGTGACCGGCAGCCTACAGTACCCCGTGTTCATCGTCTTGGAGGAGGCCCACAACTTCGCTCCCGGCAGCGGCCAGCCTCAGAGGGGCAGCAGCCTCAGCATCATCGAGCGCATCGCGGCGGAGGGCCGCAAGTTCGGCATATTCCTCGTCGTGGTGACGCAGCGCCCAAACAAGATCAGCAGCAACGTGCTGAGCCAGTGCAACAGCCAGATAATCATGAGGCTCAC
>JAFGTA010000112.1 GCA_016934355.1 Candidatus Bathyarchaeota archaeon
GACGCCCAGAAGAGGTCCAGCGTCTCCGTGAAGACCCTGCGGCTGTCAGTCTCGTCGACGAGGAAGCTGAAGACCGGCTCATCCTCCCTGAAGCTCCAAGTCACGGCTCCACCGTCTGAGTCAGCGTCGAACCCGTGGTCTCTGCCCTTTCGCGTGAGCTCTTCGACGAGGCCCCGATCCATGGGTCAACGTGAGGGGGCGCCGGTAAAACGGTTTCTAGCCGAAGTAGCCTTCGACGTAGTTCCTGAAACCAATGTTTCTGATCATACCCGCCACGACGAGGCCCAGCACGATCATTTCGAGGAACGCCTTCACAACTATCGGTACAGCGATTGCGGTCGCCACTGCGGCTGGCAGCCCCATGACGACGGGCAGAAGATACCTGAAAAGAACCAATGTCAATATGCCCTCGGGAATGTAAGAGACGACCGTGGAGGCTACAGAGGTGGCCGCCGATCCATCATAGAGCCGCCTGAACACGTAGCCGGCTGCGACGCCTGTGAGCGCCTTCCCTACGGGGAGGAAGAAACCTGTGACGTAGTTGCCCTTGCTGAACCCGAACTCGAAGGCAGCCACGAGGCCGCCGACGGCGCCTGTGAGACCGCCAACAGCGGGTCCGCCGAAGAAGGCGGCTATGAAGGTGGTGAGGTGGCTGAGGTCCAGTGCGAGGGAGACGCTCACAGGCCCCAGGGGTATGTTGGGGGCTATGGGGGTGAGCTGCATGCTTAGGAAGCTGAGGACGTTGCCGAGGGCCGCCATCATGGCTGAGAACACGAGGCCCTTGGAGGTGATTCGAGTGCCCATGGGTGTACCCCGGAGCACCTACTAAAATAAAGGTTATTACCCGAAACCTAGTAATCTCTGCAGTCGTCGATGAGCGCCTGAAGAGCCTCCAAAGCCACGGCGGCGTCCCCCTTCTTCACAAGGAGGTGGTCACGGAGATACGTGGACAACGCGTAGATGCTGACGCCCCGCTCAGCGAGGAGGCTCGACACCACAGACAGGTAACCAACCAGCGAGAGATCGAGCACAATGTCGAACGTGATAAGCCGGTAAGGCCCCTCCTCACGGTAGCCGCTGAAACCGCCTCTCAACACATTCCAGTCGTCCGCCCTCAATACCGCCGAGACCTCGTCGCGGTCAACGGTCACAGACGTGAACGGCTCAAGTGTTGACAGCTTATCCCACGCATCGGCTTCCTCGTCCCGGCTTATACTAACAAGCGTGTAGTCGTGCGGGTGCTCCCTGAGCACGGTGGAGGCGAAGACTGGCCTCATTTCGGGGGAGGGCTCCACAGTCATCGGCCCAGCTCCTGAATGTGTTTGCCGCGCTTGGTCAGCTCCACCACCTTGGCGCTGAACTTCTTGTTGCGTTTCCTGAGCTCCTTCAGCAGCGCCTTGGGCTTCTGGGGGCTCAGCATGTAGATGTTGAGGTCCACGAAGAGGTTCAGGATCGTGTCTTCGGCGTTGGTATAGTCCTTGAACTTGAACCCGGAGCGCCTGTAGGTGGTCGAGCTGTCCATGGCGTAGTCTTTGGCGTCTTTGCTGATCTCCTCGTCCATCCGGATGAAGACCTCGGCTCTGCTGATGTCCCTGTAGGGTAGCACGACCTTCCGCTTCAGGAACCGGGTGATGGTCAACCCCTCCTTGCCGAGGCGGTAAGTGCTCTTGTAGACTGGGAAGAAACGTGGTATGAAGATGGCGAGGAACAGGGCGCTGAGGGTTATGAGGGACTCCTCTATGAAGGCAGAGGAGTTCATGTTCATGCCTCCCTGCACCTTGAGGTACATCTGGTAGACGTTCCACGCGAAGAGGGGCAGGTTGAACGCGGGTATCAGGTACCCTAGCAGCCGCCGCCTCATAATCAAAGGCATGCTTGGTATCTCTTCGCCTTCGCTCACAGCCAAACCGATCCCCCTTGAATACGCTGAGAGAAATAAAAGCCAACCCCCACGCAGAATATAAGGGCGGAGCCGCCCACTACACCGGTATGAGCGTCACTGTGCTACGCCTCGGCCACCGCCCCATGAGGGACAAACGCCTAAGCACCCACCTGCTACTCGCCGCGAGGGCCTTCGGCGCAGACAACGCCTATTACGCCGGCACGGAGGACCCCAAGCTGGAGGACAGCGTCCACAGGATAGTCGAGGAGTGGGGCGGAGAGTTCACGGTGGAGTACACAGGTAACTGGCGTAGGGTGGTTAAGGGCTGGGAGGGAAAGATTGTCCATCTGACCATGTACGGGCTGCCTGTGCAGGACGCCGTGGAAGGTATCAGAGATAGCCCCGAGCCGAAGCTCGTCGTGGTCGGAGGCCCAAAGGTCCCTAGAGACATTTACGACCTGGCGGACTGGAACGTCTCTGTGACGACCCAGCCCCACAGCGAGGTTAGCGCCTTAGCGATTTTCCTTCACATGCTTCACGAGGGACGCGAGCTTGAGAAACGCTTCGATGGAGCCCGCCTCAGGATAAGGCCCATGGGCCGAGGCAAGGACGTCGAGGTGCTCAGCAAAGATTAAACACGGCGGATGGGCATAGTATTTAGGATCGGAAAAGTCATGGCGTCAGTGTACACAGTGAACGAGGAGACGCTCCTCAACATAGCCAGGGTTCTCGGCGGCGAAGAGGGAGTAAAGATCATCGAGGTCCTCAACGATAGGGAGAACATCACGGTCGAGGAGCTGGCGGAGACCACGGAGATACAGATCAACGACGTCAGGAGACTCCTCTACAGGTTCTACAACCACAGCCTGGTCACTAACAGGCGGTTCAGGGACAAGGAGACAGGGTGGTTCATCTTCCAGTGGAGCCTGCAGCCCGAGCTCGTCGAGGCATACGTGCACAGCACGAAGCAGAAGATTCTGAAGAAGCTGGAGACAAGGCTGGAGTACGAGCTCACCCACGAGTTCTACCACTGCGGTAACCCCCAGTGCCCCAACACCACGTTCGAGGACGCCATGGAGACAGTGTTCCACTGCCCCATCTGCAACGAGGCTCTGCATAGGGTCGACAACGCTCCCGTCATAGAGTTCCTTGAGAAGAAGATAGCAGAGGTAAAGGAGGAGCTGGATACCTGAGCGTCCCCACCCGGGACGAGGCCGTCGACCTTCTCCACAGGGTGGGCTGCCCCTGCCACGTAATAGACCACTGCCTCAACGTCACCAGGGTAGCCAACCGGCTCGCCGCGAAACTCAAGGAAAGAGGTTACACAGTGGACGAGAGGCTCGTCGAGATAGGAGCCATCCTCCACGACATAGGGCGCAGCGAGACGCATGACGTAGACCACGCCGCCGTAGGAGGAGCCATGCTCAGGCGGATGGGCGTAGCCGAGTCAGTGGCCCGGATTGTTGACAGGCACATAGGCGCGGGCATCCCGGAGCAGGAGGCCCGTGAGCTGGGCCTCCCGGAGGGTGTCTACGTGCCCGAGACGCTTGAGGAGAAGATAGTCTCCTACGCGGACAAGCTCATCGCGGGGAGGCATGAGGTGGACATCAGTGTGACTATCGACGACTTCGCGGGGAAGCTGGGCCGAGACCACCCGTCCATCGAGCGGCTCTGGAGCCTCCACGGAGAGATGCAGGCGCTTCTCAACGGCTGATGTGAAACAGTTTTAAGTTTCTCGCTGTTCCTTTTGGTGGTGTGGGCCGGTCGTCCAGCCTGGTTAGGACGCCGCCTTTACGAGGCGGAGGTCGCAGGTTCAAGTCCTGCCCGGCCCACCATCCTCATGCTAATGTAATCTGAAAAACGTCTACGCATCAATTTATCCATAGAGGGGGGAGGGGGTACCCCCCGGAAACCGGAAAACAGTCACCTTCAGCCTAAAGAAGCCACAGAACAGCCTCTTTCCGATCCTGATCTACGCAAAAGTGCTATCCATACAGCGCAAAAACGCCATCCAATCAGCACTGAAACCCAGTTCATGGTTTTACCTTAGCTTCAGTCGTCAGCCTATGAGGCTTCGAAGGTACCCGATGACCTCGTAGAGGTCGATTACGCCGAACTCGTGGAGAATGACCAGTAACCCGGCGATTATACCTCCGACGATGATGACACGGCCCACGAAGCTCGATCTGAAAGAGCGCCTACGTTTCTTGGCCTGTGGAGGGCGACGCAGGCTGACGCAGTTATGTTGCTTAGGGAGGCGGTGTTTGTCGCAGAAGTAGAGGCCGCAGTGGGGGCACCTGTGAGGGACAACGGTCTGTACGCCGCAGTGGTAGCAGTTCCGGACAGACTCCTCCATGTTTACTCATCTCATGAACTATCTATATGGCAATATCGCATGTGTATCCTCATCAAACTGTTCACCACGCCTTCACCTCACCGTTTTCGGGTGAATCGATGTCGCTGAGAAAAGTCAGGCAGAGATAACGCCGACAAGATGCCTTAACCGCTTGTGCCATAGGGGTATCCTATGATGTCGTCCAGAGGGGTCCCCGAGTACGGGTGGCACCTGAACGTCGCCCCATACACGGCGCCGTTCTTCGTGTAGTCGTCGAAGGCGAACCCGTATAGGTCGACGTACAGGTACAGGATAGTCCTATCGGTCTCCGTGCACTCCTGCGCCAGGTATATCCCCACGTATTCGTCCACATACCTGCCGGTGCCGTTCACCAGCATTATCACGTAGACGTGGTCCTGCCAAGACGGATACTGTGTTTCCTCCTCAGGGATTTCGCCGTAGGTAACCTCTACGCCTGATACGCGGCTGATATAATCCAACGCCTCCCCCCAGTCCTTGAAAGTCCCAGAAGGCTTCCACATGAGATAGAACTCGCCCGAGGGGTTGTTTGGGTCACCGTACCCGTGCAGCCCCCCGTCGCTGTAGGCGTTAGGTTCACCCCCGGAGCCCAGCTCTTCCAAGGTCATGCCCTCGGGGTACCAGCAGTCTATGTCGTAGCGGGTGTAGTTACGCCAAGCCAGGTTCTCGATGTACACGTAGAACCAGACCTGAGGAGGCTCCCCCTCGACCTCCGGCGGAGGCGGGTTCAGGTAGACGTTGAGGCTCGTTACGCCTCCCACGACCAATAGCACTACAAGCAGCGATGCGGGGGTCACGGGTCCGAACACCAAGTCGCTTACCTTCAATTCAAAACCTCATATGTACTGCAGAACCGAGTCCGGGTGCCTCTTCTTCAGCCTCTCGTACCTGACGCAGAGCCACCACAGGATCGGCAGCCCAGCCAGCCAGGCCGCCACCGCAGGGAGAAACTCCAGCCTGTACTCGGAGGGCGGCGCCCCTGGGAGCCTGAACCTGTAGAGCCACAGGTGAGCCACGTAGAAGAACAGCGGAACCCTGCCCAGCGTCAACGTGAACCCCATCAAACCCCGCTCATGGCTGAACCTCTCACACAGGTGGATGCCCAGAGCCATGATTAGGCACATGCCGCCCAGCGTCCAGAGCAGGAAACCCGCGCTGGGAGGATACTTCGCCAGCCACAGCCACTCCCAGAGAGAGCCATCCACCCTGGGCCTCAGGTTGCCGAAGCCGTTGTTCCAGCGCACGCCGACCCACAGAGCCTTAGCCGCCAACCCAGCGACCAGCAGAGGCTTCTTCAGGTCGCCCAGGTTCCCCGGCTCCCGGTTGGCTAGGTGCAGCCCGAACACCCAGCCGAGGCCCATCACACCTATCCATGGCAGGATCGGGTAGCGGCCCGTGAAAGGGTACCACATGGTCTCGTTGGGCTCATGGATCACGACCCTGAGGTAGTGGCCCCACCAGCTTGCGTCGGGTATCCAGTCGAGGCTCAGGTACTGGTGGTTGAGGACTATGAGGAGGCTGAGGGCGAGTACGAAGTTGGGCGGCAGCCGCCGCAGGAAGCTGAAGAGAGCGAAGCACGCGCCGATGCACGCGATGACGCCGAAGAGGTAAGAGTAGTAGTCGCCCTGCTTGTCCCAGGCGCCGTTCACCACGAAGAACTGTAGTAGAATGAGGAACACGCCCCGCTTCAGCATCCTCTGCGAGACCTCCCCCTGCGGGCAGCCGCGTCCAAGCCTCTTGGAAGTCGAGACCGCGAGCACGGCCCCGGCGATGAATATGAAGCTAGGAGCACAATAATGGGTTACGAACCGGGACATGAACCACGCGAAGACCTTGGGGAAAGGCGCCCTATCGATGAGAACCTTTCCTCCCTTGTACTTCCCCCAGAAGCCGGCGAGGTGGTCCCACGCCATGATTATCATCACGACGCCGCGGGTGAAGTCGATGAACTCCAGCCTCCCCGGCTGCGTGAGCCCGCTGCCCGTCGCCGCCTGGGCTGGCGTCCGATAATTTGGGCAGGGCTCGGGGGTTGAATCCGGCGACATGGCTCCGTCTTTCCGGATAAACCGGGAAAAAGAGCGGTAAAAAGGGTTTTTCTCAAGAAACCTTGATAAAAACCGGTTTTCTCCACGGATGCGCCTACATCAGTTTGTCAAAGAACCTTGACCCAAGTTATCCGCATCCTCCTCCCCTCAATTTGTTAAGGTTTCTTGACAAAAAATCTTTTCAAGCCAAGTTTAAGGCTTCTAATGGGTGGTTCGATGGTGTCGAGTTTCGATGACGAGGTCTACTCGGTTATGTTCAACGCACTCAGGCACGAGGTACGCAGGAAGATTCTGCGTATGCTGTCGAGGCGCAGGATGAGCTTCACATCGCTCTACGAGGAGCTGGGGATATCGAGCTCCCACCTCACATACCACCTTGACTCACTGGGAGAGCTCGTGTCGAAGGACGAGTCGCTGTACGGGCTATCGAGGCTGGGTGAAGCGGCGCTGGGCGTACTGACCCGGAGGAATGACTCAGCGGTCAACTCTATTCTCTATGACCCCAGAAGCTTCTTCAAGTACCTATCAGGGCTGCTGCTCACATTAACCATCATGATGTCCGTCCTGCTCGGGAACCTGTACGAGATACAGGCGGCGCAGGCAGAGACCATAGAGAAGCAGGGCGAGGAGATCGAGACGCTGTCCGCCGAGCTCGACGACTACGCCGAGGCGTCCGAGCTCATGCGTTTCGCTCAGGGAAGCCCGAGCGTGAGGCTCGCGTCGCTCTGCACGCTGACATATCAATACACCAAGTCGATGGCGCCTGACGATGCTTGTGAAGGCTCCACGCTGCTCCTCTACTCGCCAAGGAACAACATGATGCTCCACATAGAGTACATGGTGAATGTACCCAACGGACTATACCTGCCGTTGACCGTCCAGAGAGGCAACCCGTCTATGAAAGAAACTGGGGCAGATGACGCCAAAACGGAGACACATCTGCCCGTCGTGTGGCAAACCAACATCACTGAACCCGACGGCACCTATGATTTCCAGCTACCGGCTAAGGGCTGGTACGTGGTGAGCCTTACCGGGCCGATCAAGACGTCTGAAAACGGGGCTCCTACGGTGAGGAGCAGCGGCTGGGGCAGACCGGACACATGGATCACTACGGAGTCGATGAGGGCGTGGGCTTCGTGTCAGCTACTGTATATGAGAGAGCCTGTCCTCTTCGGCCTGGAGCCGGGCTACGCGTTCGATTATTCAAGCTCCTGGTAGCCGGTGTTCCAGCCACAATAAAGTGGGTTTAAAGCCAGTCGACTGTCGACCGACCGCCATCTCCGACTCGGTGCCAAGGGAAACAAATCAACTACGTCACTAGAATCTAGGCGTAAAATAAAAAGTAAAATTGAGAGAGAGGAGGGGTTACCAGGCGCCGCTTCGTTTAAGGAACTCGACGGTGTCCGGGTTCATGTTCTTGTAGTTCTTCTTGATGTACTCCCTCATCTCGTCCGCGAGGACCACCGTCTTGTCGTAGCCCTGCTCCTGGATGAAGGCGTCGATCTCCTCCTTCGTCTTCCTCCGCGGATTCCAGTCCGCCTCGTTTGCGACCCTGAACAGGAACCTAGTGTAGTTGGCGGCCGCCAGCCGGAGGTACTTCGTCTCCACCTTGTCCAAGGTGTCGTACCTCGTGTGACCGTAGCCCCTGCCCGTCCTGCTCCTCCTTGCGTCGGGGTCCCCGCCGCTCCCACATGGCACAGACTTGAGGAAGAAGGGCCAGTGGTCGCTGTAGGGGCTCACCATCTGGTCCGTTGGGAGGTACGCCTTCATGTCCTCGGCCCACTTCGCCGCCAGAGGCTCAAGCTCGGGGAAGTCGTGGAACGTGACCCCCTTGTTGCCCGCGCTGCCTCCCGCGTCCAGGTTCAGCATGAACCTGCACTTGTCCAGCTCGGCCTCGTGGTCGCGGGCGTAGGCGTAGCTGCCGTAGAGCCCTATCTCCTCAGCGCCGAAGCACATGCACCTGACCCGCCGCTTTAGCTTGTCCTTGACCTTCACTAGGTTGCGGGCTATCTCCATAACGGTCACTGTGCCCGACGCGGGGTCCACGGCGCCCTGGCTGATGTCGTGTCCGTCGTAGTGGCTGCCCACGACGATGTACTCGTCGTCCACAGGTTTCTTGGGCACGACGTCTGCGATGACGTTGTAGGTGACGGTGGGGTGGTTCTTGTCCGTGGTCTTGATCCTGACGATGACCTCCTTCTCCCGCTTCAGGAGGCGTGTGAGGAAGCTCCCGTCCTCGTAGGAGATGCCGAGCGCCGGGATCACGGGGCTGATTCCCCCCGTGGGCGGCCCGTAGGCGGGGTAGTGGTTCATGAATATCCAGCCCTTGGCGCCCGCGATGACGCTGCGCATATACTTCTCGCTGCGGTGTAGGAACCGCTTCATGCTGCGGGGGTTTGCGCTGGTCACCATCAGTATGCTGCCTTTGATCTTGTCCTTCTCCTTCTCATAGTCCTCGATGGCCCCGTCGCCGAGGGACACGAGTTTTCCCTCGACCTCGGCCCCGATGCTGTGAGGCAGACTGATGACGTCGAAGCTCTTCTTGATTGGGCTCACGATCTCAAGCGTCGCCTTGCCGCGGGTCCAGCCCGCGATGGTGAACTCCTCGTAGTGGACGTTCTCGCAGCCGTACTCCTTGAACTTCTCCACCATGTAGTCAACGCTGCCCTTGTCCCCAGGGGTGCCCGGGAACCTGCTGTCATGGACGTCGCAGAGGACCTCCAGGTTGTCCATGGGCTCCGAGCTCGTGTAGACCTCGGCCATGATCTTCTTGTCGACATCTAGGTATGGGTTAACCATGTTTCGATCGGCTAATAGTCGCAGCGTCCCGATATAAGATTTCAACGCCGTGGCAGCATATCGTAAATACCCGGGGTTCAGTCGCCCCTGCTCTTCAGGGCGCTCGGCTCAAAGAGTAGCACGATGGAGTCGCCGCTGCTCTCGGGGCGGTGCTCGACTCCTCTCGGCACCACGCAGAGTTGACCCCGCCCCAGCTCGATCGTCGGCTGATCCCTGATCCTTATCCTTATGGCGCCCTCGACGACGTAGAAGAGCTCGTCCTCCCCAGTGTGCCTGTGCCAGTGGTACTCTCCGCGGAACCGGGCGAGCCTGATCACCTGGTCGTTGACGTGGGCTGCGTCGACGGGGCTCCACGGCGCTTTTATCTCCCCGGCTTTTTCAAGCACATCGATTACTGGAATCATAGAGAGTAAGTGTGCTCTCAACTAGACAAGGTTTCCGAGTCCTACCCAACGACGAGACAACAGGTATTCGGAGTAGCATCTCCGGCTAGACGATTCACTCAGATAAATGGTTCATGAAGAGCCGTACCGCAGCTAACAGCTTTAAGGATTAACGGAACATTGAGGTAAGCTGAACCGCGATGGGCGTGATGGATAGACTGAGGAAATCCCCGTACATGAGGGGAAGACTCCCCCACTTCACGCTGAACCGGCTCGTAGACGCCCTCGGCTGGAACCTGTTCTCGCCGTTCTGGCTCAAACACATTCAGAGCCAGGGAGCCCCCATAACCGCCGTCGGCGGCGTGGAGTCGCTCTACAACCTGTTCCTCCTGCTTCAGCTGGTAGGCGGCCAGCTCTCGGACTCCATAGGGCGGAAGAAGATGATGACGATGTCCTATGTCCTCAGCATCGTGGGGATAGCCCTCGTGCTCGCGGCGAGGAGCTGGGTCTGGCTCCTGGTGCCTGTGATCCTCTGGGGGATAGCGGACGCACTCATAGACCCCGTTACCGGCGTCTACTTCGCGGAGATAGCCGGAGGCGAGGAGGAGGGCACCAGCTTCAGCCTCCTCAGCTTCACATGGTTCCTCCCGGGGCTCTTCGCGCCGACGCTGGCGGCCGTCATTCTCCAGAGCAGAGGGTTCGCCGCCTTGGCGTGGATTCTGATGGCTACAGAGGTTGTCGCTTTCCTTATACTGTTAGCCTGGATACCCGAGACAGCCAAGAACAGGAAACCCGTCAACGTCAGAAACATGTTAAGGACCGTTGTGGAAACCATCAGGCCGAAAGCTGGACTGACAGCATTCTACGCCGTCTCGCTGCTAGACGCCTTCACATACGGGCTCTACGCGCCGTTCCTCGTCATCATATTCACAGACTACCTAGGCTACACTGAGCTGCAGTCAGGCATGCTGCTGAACGTGAGCACCCTCATCGTTACTCTGCTGCTTCTCCCAGTGGGGAGGCTCATCGACGCGTTCAGCAGCAGGAGTATGATAACCCTCTACACCGTCATCTACACGCTCTGCGCCGCCATCTACCTGCTCTCAGGGAGCTACATCCTCCTCATCGCGGCCCAGTTCCTCAGGGGAATCGCCCTCAGCATATGGAACCCGGCCTACGGGGCTTATCTATTCGCCTCTGTGGATCAGGATACCCGCGGTACCTACTTCGGGAACCTCAACGCCCTCAGGAGCCTCCTGATGCTTCCGGCGCCCATCATCGGGACATACATCCTCGGCAGCTACGGCGAGAAGGGAGTCTTCTCCCTCGTTCTCCTGTGCGCAGCCACAATGTTCCTTGTGAGCCTCAGACTACGACCCGAGAGGGAGAACAGGGAGGGCTAGAGAACCTCCTCCATGCTACCCGACAGCCTCTTCAGGTAGACCAGTGTCTCGGGGCTGAGCTTATCCCTCTTGGCATTTAGGTACTCCTTGAGCCTGGAGCCCAACCTGACCGTCTCGTTAATGCCCGCGTCCTCGATTATCTTGTCGATGGCGTCCTGGCTCCTGTGCTCAACGGGCCAGTCATCGGCGTTGCAGAGGCGGACGGCGGCTACCGCGGCGTTGGCGACACACTCCCTCATAGCCCTGAGGTTGGCCTTGTCGACGGTGTCAAACTTGGTGTGGCCGAAGCCCCTGCCTGCGCGTCTCTTAGCCTCCTCGGGGTCACCCATCGTGGCGGTGGGTACCCCGCCAAGAAGGAACGGCCAGTGATCGCTGTAGGGGCCGACGCGGCTCCACAGCGGCAGGTCGACACCGATGTCAGCTATGATCTCCTTGAAGAAGGGGTCCAGCCCTGGCCAGCCGTGGACGCAGAAGCCCTGCCTCCCCGCGCGGCCCGCGGAGTCGAAGTTCAGCATGAACCTGATCTTGGGCGTCATCTCGGGGTGATCCCTTACGTAGGCGCGGCTGCCGTGTAGCCCTATCTCCTCGGCGCCGAAGAGGATGAACCTCATGTTTCTCTTGAGGTGCTTCCGCTCCTTCACAAGTATCCGCGCCATCTCCATCACGACGGCGGCGCCCGAGGCGTCGTCCAGCGCCCCCACCGCGATGTCGTGGCCCTCGTAGTGGGCGCCGTAGACGACCCACTCGTCTGTGCCCCCTGTGCCTTTCAGGTCGGCTACCACGTTCCACGTGTCCACGTCTAGGTTTCTGCACTTGGTCTCCAGCCTGAGCTTGACTCTTCCTTTCCTCTCCAGGAGCCGCGCGAGGTACATGCCGTCCTCGTAGCTGACCCCGATGGCGGGAACGATGGGGCTGATGCCTCCCGTGGGCGGCCCGTAGGCGGGGTAGTGGTTCATGAATATCCATCCCGCGGCGCCCGCCATGACGCTTCTCTGGTACTTCTCGCTGCGGTGCAGGTAGCGGCTCATGCCCTCTGGGTTGCCGCTGTTCACCATGACGATCTTACCCGCGATCTCGTCTCTACGCTCCTCGTACACGCCCAAGGCGCCTGAGCCTAGGTACACCAGCTCAGCCTCCACAGTACCCTCGCTGCTCATTGGAAGGGCGATGCACTCGATCTCCTTCTCCTTGGGCTCCAGCATGGTGAGGCTGCTGCTGCCCCTGATCCAGCCGGGTATGGTGAACTTCTCAAGATGAACATCCTTGAGGCCGTACTTTCGGAGCCTCTCCGCCATGTACTCGCAGCTCATCTTGTCCATGCCTGAGCCGGGCCACCTGCTGTCGTACTCGTCGCACAGCGTGGTCACGGTCTCTATGGTCTCGGAGCTGCCGTAAGCCTCCCCTATGATGCGTTTATCCAGTTCGGCGTATTGGTTAGACATGCTATCCACGGATTAGGGGTAGCCTTTGGGTAGAAATGTTTTAGGCTAGCCCGCTGGGGAAAGCAGGTTCAACGCCAAGTACAGCAGGTACGGCAGAAGGGCCACAATGAACGCCTTGTTCCTGTCCAGCTGATAGTTCTCGGCGACGGCGTACATCAGGTACACCAGCACAGCCAAGCCGAAAACCGTGAATAGGTTGGTGTTCAGCGCGGCCCGGAGAATCCTGTTCCCGACCTCCCTGTTGGCTATGTAGTACCCTGCGAGGGCAGACGAGTTGACCGTGTACGAGTCCACCACCCTCACGAGGTAGTTCAGCGCGTGGGGCGTCGCGGCGAACCCGTGCATCGCGAAGAACCGCTTCATGTTCCCGCCTCCCCCGAGCAGCGTCGCAACCCCGTGCATGATAAGCGTCGACAACGCGAAGCCGACCAGGATGCTTATAGCAACGCCTATGCCGGCGAATATCCCCATGCTTCCCTCAAGCTGGGATGCGTCGACGCCTGTCTCCGCCAGCTGCGGCACGAGCACGTCCAGCGGTATCTTCGACATGTACTGCATCGAGGAGATAGCCGCCAAGACGACTGTTATCAGCACGATGACCAGCCCACGGGTCAGATCATCCTGCCTAACGTACTGGAAGGTCTCGCGTGGCCTACGCAGCACACCCGAGACCAGTTCAACGAACCCCTTTCTCTCATCACTCATGTCTCAAAGCCTCCACAGGGCTTAGGTTGGACGCCCTCCAAGCCGGGTAGATCCCGGACAGGATGGCCGTCGCCACGGCGAAGCCCACCACGAAGAGCCCTAGGCTCAGTGACGGCTTCACCGCTAATTCGATGAAGTTTCCTACTAGTCCGCCGAGAAAGAAACCGAAGGCGGCGCCGATGGCTCCGCCCACGAAGCCCGTGACCATGGCCTCGCTGAGGAACATGATCAGAACGTCTCCGCTCTTGGCTCCCACGGCCTTCATGGTCCCTATCTCCCTCGTCCTCTCTAAGACAGAGACCGTCATGGTGTTTATAATCCCGACGCCCGCCACCAGCAGCGAGATGCCGGCTATGCCGCCGAGCACAGACTGGACGGTGCCCAGCACCGACCCCACAGTCTCCATAGCAGACTCCGAGGAGATTATGGTCACCCTGTCTCCGAGCCTCTCATCTATGCCTTCGATGGCGGCGTCGACCTCTTCTATGGTCGCGGCTTTAGCGATGATGTAGTCGAACTCGCCTCCCACCTCGTAGAACTGTTGCGCCGTCTTCTGCGGCATCGCAATGCTGTCGTCGAGGTTGAAGCCGAAGCTGCTGCCCTGCGCCTCAAGGATACCAATGACCCTCAGGGTGAGCTCCTTCTCGGCGTCGTTCACGTTTGATGTGATCTTGATCCTGTCTCCGAGGTCGATGACCTTCTCGTCCGCGTCCACGGGCTTCGCTATGTTGGCTCCGATGATCACGACAGCCGAGTCGCCTCGGACGAAGTTCCTGCCCTCCTCGATCACCGTGTTCTTGTTGATCTCGGCGTACTCCTCCGTGACGCCGTAGACGTCCGTGTAGTATTGCCTGCCTTTGACGGTGAAGCTGCAGAACCTGTTGGCGATGATGGGCGTCGCCGCGTCCACCTTGGACACCCTCTTAATTATTTCCAGGTCCCTCCAGTCGAGTGTACCACCGACGATGCCCTGCCCCTGCCGTATCTCACCGGGTATGACTATGATGTTGGTAGGGCCGAACACCTCAAGCTGCCCGGTCACGTTGTCTGTGAGCCCCTGGGTGACTGACACGAGGCCCGTGACGGCGGCGCAGCCGATGAGTATGCCCACGAGGTTTAGGGCGAAACGGAACTTTCTCTCTCGGACACCCTGTGTAGACATCAGGAAAATGTCGAGAGGGTTCACCTGTTCACGCTCATGGACCTAGTCCTAGTAGCCTGCGAACCCAGACCCAGATGCCTGAGGCGCTCGTCTCCTGACCCGGCGTGGGCGTGTTGCCCCCGACGGTCATGGAGAAGCCCATGGTCTCCTCGTGTTCCCTGTTCAGGTGGTCCCTGTACTGGATGAGCAGGCTGAGCTCATGCTCCCCCTCCTCCGCGTCCTGAGCCACCTTGTAGTTGATGTCGAAGGGGATGGGGCTGTCAGGGTCCACTGCTCCGATGTACTCGGTGCTGCCGGTGACCCGCTGGAACACGTCGTCCTCCACGAGCCCTACGCTGACGAACTGGACGCTCTCGGTGCCTATGAGCAGGAGGTCCGCCTCCAGCTCCTTTGTCTCGCCACGCCTAGCCGTCTCTGTGGGGATGTCGATGAACTCGAACTCGATGAGCCCCTCGATCATAACGGTGAGGGTCTCTGTCAGCGAGCCCGGGACGCCCCTAGAGTTGGTGTACGTGATCGTCGCCGTGACAGGGTACTGCCCAGCCGAGACGTCGCCCGACACGAGGAGCCTGTACGTCACGGTAGCCGTCTCCCCCGCCTCAAGGTCGCCGAGGCTGCTGGTGGTGGGAGTCAGCGGCGAGATGGACGCCATTGCGCCGAAGCTGATCTTGCTGAGGAGCTCGTATGCGTCTGCGCCGCTGCACTGGACCTCCAGCTGGACTTCGAATACGTCGCCGGGACGCACCCGCTCCTGCATCACCTCCATCCGCTTCAGGGTGACGACCGTGTTCTTGGCGGCTGAAGCCGAGTCCACGTTGACTGGTAGACTGAAGGACTGGTGGTACCTGTTGCCCGTGGAGTCCTTGTAAGACACCGTCGCCGTGACTGTATAGGCTGCGAGCGGCGTCCCCTCCAAGACACTTAGAGTCGGCTGCAGGCTCACCGACTCGCCTACCGCCAGCGAGTCTACGCTGGTGCTGAGGCCGTCGACGACGGATATGTAGCTGGTGGGCGAGTTCAGCGTGAAGTCTAGGTCATAGAGAGGCTTGTTCCAGTTGTTTGAGAACGTGTACGTCAGCTGGTTCTCGGTTCCCGACTTCGCCTTCACGCTGCCCTGAGCGCTCGTGTACTTGACCTTGGGGACGTACCCCTCGTTTACTATCAGGCCGATGGGAATAGTCACCTGCGAGTCCTGGTCCGCGCCGAAGCGGCGGTAGACCACGGTGAGGCTGAGGCTGTAGGCGCCGAGGGCTACGCTCTGGTCGATGTAGATCACGGGCAGGTAGTTCTTGGTCTTGCCTTTCTCGATGGTGTTGAAGACCATGTGGGCGCCGCTCAGGATGGATACTCCCGGCTGGGCGGAGGTTAGGAACGCCTCTGCGTCGTACAGGCTGTAGTCCCCCGTGTTCATGAGGTTGATCTTGATGGTGTTCTCCTGCCCCGCCTTGAGGTAGATGTTCTCGGTGGACACCTGCAGTATGGCAGCGTCCGCCGCCATCGCCGGTGATAGTTGGCTGGCTACCATGATAGCCAGGATCAATGGGATCAGATTCTTTGTTTTCATTTACATCAATTCCGTAAAACATTTCTCTCCTACAATGGTGCCGTCCCTCAGCTCGATGAGGCGGTCCGTGTTCTGCGCCACCATCGGGTCGTGGGTGATCAGCACGAAGGTCTTGCCCTCCTCCTTGTTCAGACGCCGGAGAAGGTGCATGATCTCGAAGCCCGTCTTAGAGTCAAGGTTCCCGGTGAGCTCGTCCGCTAGGATGAGGTTAGGCTGGTTAGCGAGGGCTCGGGCTATGGCTACCCGCTGCTGCTCCCCGCCGCTGAGTTGGCTCGGCTTGTGGTCGGCCCTGTCCTCAAGCCCCACGATCTCTAGGAGGTGGCTCGCCCGTTTATGCCTCTCCCCCCTCGACACGCCGGCGATGGCCATGGGCAGCTCCACATTGCCCTTAGCGTCCATCCTGGGGATGAGGTTGAAGAACTGGAAGATGAACCCTATCTCCCTGTTCCTGAGCTCGGCAACCTGGTTGTCGTTGAGCTTCGAGAGGTCGACGCCGTTGATGTACACCTTGCCAGAGGTAGGCCTGTCGAGGGCGCCTATCATGTTGAGGAGGGTGCTCTTCCCGCTGCCGCTGGGCCCCATGATCGCCAGGAACTCGCCCCGATCAACGGTCATGCACAGTCCCTTGAGGACCTTGAGGGGTCTGCCTCCCTGCATGTAGGTCTTCACTACGTCGACGGTCTCTATCATGTGGCTCATTTCTTCTCCTCCAGCAGTTTGTCCACGAGGCTGAGTCTGTGAAGCGTCATCTCCCTTATGTGGGTGAGGAAGCTTGTCTGCACGTCGGCGCCCAGGCTCGTGTAGAACTGGGTCAGCATCCTGTGGGTCATGTCCTCGTCCTTGTCGACGATGTGCTTCATCAAACGGAAGGCGCCCTGCTTCATGTCCCTGGACATCCACTTGAAGAGAACCGCGAGGTACTTCACCGTGAACCCGAGGCTGTCCGTTATGTGGCTCTCCATGTCAGGGAACAGTTGCTTCCCCTTCTCAGTGATGCCGTAGTACTCGGTGCCGTCCTTCTCGGTGGTCTCGACGAACCCCTTCTTAGCGAGGCTCTTGAGCGCCGGGTACACGGTGCCTGTCTTGGGCTCCCACGTGTCGCCGAACTCCTCCTTTAGGGTCTTCAGCATCTCGTAGCCGTACTTTGGGGCGCCCTCGAGTTGGATGAGTAGCAGCACCTGTAGTGGGCTCACCGGCATCCTTACGGGGGTCTTGCTGCTTATGCTCAGGGACATGGGTTGACCTCTACCTAGTAGGTTTCAACTAGCTTGAGTGGAGTCCTCATTTTTAAGGGTGACTGTCATTGTTTTAAACGGTTTTTCAGGTTTAATACAGAATTTGACCATAATCTCTTGGCAGCGATGGACCGTTTTTCTCGCCCCGTCCCGACACGAATATAAATAGACAGCCTTACCTCGATGGTGGATACCGATGAGCGTCCTCATATTCACGGACAACCCGAGCACCGGTGAGACCGCGCTGGTGCAGAGGGAGCTGAAGAACAGGGGCGTAGAGCCCGACTACAAGGCCCCGTGGGACATATCGCTGCCCGATTTCAAGCCGGAGTACGACCTCGTCTACGCCCCAAGCAACATGCTTCACAGGGGCACCACCTTCGAGCTACTCCACAGACTGCTCATCCTAAGGAGGCTCGACGAACGCGCCGCCGTCATAAACCCGGTGGAGAGCATGCTTCACTACTC
>JAFGTA010000113.1 GCA_016934355.1 Candidatus Bathyarchaeota archaeon
CACCGGCACCATAGCGGAGATCAACCCGGGGCTCGCCGGGAAGCCGAACCTAATCAACGACGCCCCCTACGGCGAAGGCTGGGTCGCGGTCATCGAGCCAGAAGCCTTGGACGCGGAGCTCAAGGAGCTCATCAAGGGCAGCGACAAGGCCGCTCTCGAGGCGTGGCTCAAGGAAGAGATCGCCAAGGCCGGAGTCTAGCCGCTTGGAGGAGTGGCGGCTCCTAGACCTAGGGAAAGCCGAGCCCTTCAGGGCTCAGACGTTCTACGAGGCGGTGGCAGAGGCAGTGCACCGGGGCCTGAGCCCCAACACGCTTATCCTCGTGCAGCCCGCCGCGCCCTACGCCTGTATAGGCTACCACCAGGACTTGGAGAAGGAGATAGACCTAGAGTTCGTGGAGTCCGCGGGGCTGCCCGTGGTCAGGCGCAGCCAGGGAGGCGGCGCCACGTACCTCGACGGAAACCAGGTTTTCTATCAGCTTGTTAGCAAGGACAGCACGGCCATACCGCGGAACGTGGACAAGTACTTCGAGAAGGCGCTCCGCGTCACCGTTGAGGTGTACAGGCGCCTAGGTGTGCCCGCCGAGTTCAAGCCCCTCAACGACGTCGTCGTGGAGGGTCGGAAGATCAGCGGCAACGGCGCCGGTATGCATGAGTCGGTTAGCATCCTCGTCGGCAACTTCATCATGGACCTGAACTACCCGCTCATGGCCCGGGTGCTCAGGGTGCCGGACGAGAAGTTCAGGGACAAGATGGCGAAGAGCATGGAGCAGTGGGTCAGCACCTTGAAGCGTGAGCTCGGTGAGAGCCCCACGCCTGAGCGTATCAAGAAGGTCTACGTCGAAGAGTTCCAGAGGATCATGGGCGTCAGCCTCGTCCCGGGTGAGCCCACAGCCGAGGAGCAGCGGATATACGCTGAGGAGACGCTGCCCCGGCACACCAGCAGGGAGTGGCTCTACATGGAGGCCCCGCAGGGGAGGCCGGGACGAGCAGTCAAGATCGCCCACGAGGTCAGGGTCGTGGAGGCAGACCACAAGGCTGGGAAGCTGATCAGGCTCCGAGCCGAGCTTTACGGCGACGAGCTGCTGGACGTGAGGATCACTGGGGACCTGTTCGTCATCCCGAAGGAGGCTTTGACCGAGCTGGAGCAGACGCTTGTCGGTGCCCGGCTCAACGATGAAGAGCTCCTCGGCAGAATAACCGCGTTCTACGATTCCAGCGGGGCCGAGAGCCCGGGCGTTACGCCGAGGGACTACGTGGACGCCTTCATGAAGCTCAAGAAGCCTTAGGCACCCTCATTCTTCTCAGAAGGGGTTCGGCTCCACCTGCCTTGGTGTAATGGGCGGGTATAATAACAGGTTGACCACTCAGGGTGATCGTAAATCCTTCGCTCATGCGGGCGACTGAAGGAGCACTGGTGCAGGTGACGCAATGATACCCATAGGAGACGACAACAGCAGCCGGATCACCCCCTATGTCAACCTCGGGCTCATCGCCGCCAACATACTCGTGTTCCTCTGGCAGTACTCGTCAACCCTCGGCCACTTCCAGTACACCCTGTACATGTACGGCTTGGTCCCCCAGGTGGTGCTGAGAGGAGAGCACCTGTACACCTTCGCGACGAACATGTTCCTCCACGGCGGCTGGAGCCACCTCCTCGGCAACATGCTTTTCCTCATGATATTCGGCGACAACGTCGAGGACAGGCTCGGCCACGCACGGTACCTCGCCTTCTACCTTATCAGCGGAGTCGCCGCCTCGACGCTGTGGCTCGTCACCGCCTTGGATAGCATCTACCCGGCGGTGGGCGCCAGCGGCGCCATCTCAGGGGTACTCGGCGCCTACTTCGTATTGTTCCCCGGAACAAGGATACGTGCGTTGATGACAGCCGGCTTCTTCCTCAGGGTTGTGCGGGTCCCCGCGTGGATGATGATCGGGTTATGGTTCGTCTACCAGCTCGTCCTCGCGGTGCTGCCCCTCAACACGGGGGTCGCTTACTGGGCCCACGTCGGGGGGTTCGTGTTTGGACTTGTCTTCGCCCGCCTCTTCAGACCCAGAGAGAACACTTGGCAGAGATACTGAAAATTGGATGATATTAGAGAGTAGTAGAGAAGCTACTTCATGATGCGGATCTGGCTGGGCTCGACGCCCGCCTCAAGGAGCTCCGTGAGGGTCATGGCCTCGCCCTTGGCGAGCCTTATCTTCTCCAGCGCTCCTTCGCTGAACTGGAATGCGGCTACCTTGAGCGGCTTGCTCAGGCTGCCCGCGGCCAGCACCTTCCCCGGCACCGCCACCACCTCCCCCTCGGAGGTGTGCCTGTCGATGCGGCTCAGGTTCACCGCGACCCTTCTCCGCTTGGACTTGTCCAGCTCATCGGCGAGGGCGCCCCAAACGGCTTTGCCGCTCTTCCGAGATGCGCCCTTCAGGGCCTCTATGGTTTCTATGAGTGTCTGGTTCTTCATTCCGTTACTTCCCCTCCAGTTACGTCCTCATCCTCGTCGTCGTCGAAGTCGCCCGACCCGACGCTGTACAGTTTGCCCTCGTCGATCTCGGGCAGCTCGAAGTCGCTTATCTCGTCGTGGACGTCGTCGGCGTCTAACTTACCCTTGAACGCGGTGAGCTTCCCCTTGATTATCTTGACTGCCTCCGTCACTATCCTCTCGGGCTTCAACGCCCCGTTGGACTCGACGGTGAACAGGAACTCGTCAGGCTTGAGGTTGCCCCGAATCTCTTCGTGGCTCACAAGCTCCCTGCAGCGAGGGCAGCCCTCGAACCGCTCTATGTCGATTATCTTCAGCGCGTCCCCCGCCTTGACGGCGGCGTTCTCGCCGCAGGCGTCCAGGCAAGCCTTCACGGCGGCCGTGTCCTTACCCTTGATCAGTGAGACGTTCTGGTAGACGCACATCGAGACCGGGCTCCACTTGGCGTGGACCTTGCCCTGCCCCAGCTGCGCGTACGCCTCAAACCTTATCGCCTGCCCAGGCGCCATCTTCGCGAGAGGTATGTACTTGCTCGCTGGCGCCACAGAGGGATCCTCCGGCACGATGTCGCCGCTGTAGACCGATATCGAGTCTTCTGTCGCCTCGACGTCGAGGGTCAGCACCGCCCTGCATTTGGGGCAGCCGAGCTCGGCGCCGCAGTCGCAGTCCTCGGGCAGCACGTAGGCGTCGAGGTCCGTCTTCAGCGGGACAAGGCCGACCCTGTGGGCCAACACCTCGTCTGGTACGAGGCTCGAGTTGTCGAAGTAGAATATGTCGTCGATGGTCATTATGGGGACCTCGGAGACCATCGTGCGCCGCAGCGTGTTCGCGAAGGCGACGGTGACCCCCTCCAGCAGGAACCGGATGGTGTCCTCGTTCAGGCTTACTATTGTTGTCTTCAACGCTTCCCCAGGGCTCCTACGGCCTTCTGCCTCTCCTTCCACCGGGCTTACGTGTGCCGTCGTGGGGGATAGGTGTGGTCTCCTCGATCCTGCCTATCCTGAAGCCGCTTCTGGCGAGTATCCTGATGGCCGACTGGGCGCCCGGCCCGGGTGTCTTGCTGCCGGAGCCTCCCGGCGCCCTGACCTTTATGTGGATGGCGTTTACGCCCTTGTCCCGGGCAACGTCTGCGATGTGCTGCGCAGCCTTCATGGCTGCGTAGGGGCTCGGCTTGAGCCTGTCTGCCTTCACGAACATGCCTCCACTGGCGATGCCGAGGGTCTCGGCTCCCGTCAGGTCGGTCATGTGTATGATCGTGTTGTTGAAGCTGCTGAATATGTGGATGATTGCCCATCTTTCACCTTCACTCACTTGACTGTCCCTCCTCTGCTAATGCTTCGCTGACCTCCATCTCTCGTCTGAGTGGGTGCTCGGGGTTGTGATACGGGCTGGAGACCGCGTAGTCCAGGGTCTCCTCGTCGTCTATCCTAACTTGGTAGCTCGGAGAGGTCACCTTTCTGCCTTCGATCTCGATGTGGCCGTGTGATATGAGCTGCCGCGCCTGGAAAAGGCTGCGGACCATCCCTCTCCTGAAGATGTATGTCTGGAGTCTCCGTTCCAGCAGGTCCTCGACGCTCAGGGTTAGCACGTCCTCTAGGCGGCTGTTCTCCATGACGAGGCCGCGCTTGTAGAGCTTGTAGACGAGCTCACGCTCACGTCTCTCGCGCTCGGCTGCGTCTAGGCTCAGCAGCTCCCTGGCTCTGCCTCTCAAGGCAGACAACTCTGTGTGAGCCTTCCACAGCTCGCGCTTGTTCCGTAGGCCGTAGACGCCTATGGTGCGCAACTCCTCGGTTAGGGCGTCGGTCTGGTAGGGGCGCTTTGGCGTGTTGAACGTCCGATGCTTCTTCTTAGGGTCACCCATCGTTCATCTACCTCTGCTGCTGGACCCTGCTCTTGCTCACGCCGATGCTTCGGCCGCTGCGGCCCGTGGTCTTGGTATGCTGTCCGCGTACCTTGAGCCCACGCGCGTGGCGTTCGCCCTTCCAGCTCCTCGTCTCCCTCATCAGGTCGATGTCATCCTTGACCCTGAGGTCTAGATCGGACGCCAGCAGGTGAAGGTCGTCCCCCGTCATGGGGTCCTTGCGCCTGTTTAGCATCCACTTTGGCAGCCCAATGGACTCGGGGCTATCGACGGCTTCTTCAAGCCGTCGCACATCCGAGTCACTGAGGGTGCCGAGTCTCTCAGTAGCGTCAAGCCCCAACTGCTTTACGATCGATCGAGCGAGTCGTATGCCCACACCTTTGACTTCGGTTAGGGCATAGGGCACCATCTTAGTTCCATCTATGTTGGTGCCGTGGAGCCTGACAATGTAGTTGAATTCTCTGGACACAGTGAGATCTCCTTGTCAGTGTAACAGGGCTATGGCTTAACATCTTATTAAAACGTTATGTTAAACCCGGGTGAGACAATCCCCGGCACCTGAGACCACGCCAGGTCAGTTTAGCTCGACGCTGCCCACCGAGGTCTCCGCCTTGATCCTTATCTGCACCTGCTTCTCGTCGTAACCCGTGGTGGCGCCCACCTTTCTCCGCGACTCGTTGGTCGTGTAGCCCATGGTGGGGAGGTTGACGTTCACCGATCCGACGCTCGTCTTGAGGTAGACGTCGTAGCCGATGGATGAGTCGGTGGGCAGGGTTAGGTGGATGGCGCCGTTGCTGGTGTCCAGCTCGTAGCTTCCGCTTCTCGTGCAGGGTAATGTGAGGTCTATGGAGCCGTTGCTTGTGTCTATGGTGGCTGACGTCGCCTCCACCTCGCCGCGTATCTGCCCGTTGCTCGTGGAGGCGGAGAGGGTATCGGCCGACACCTTGTCGAGGGTGACCCTGCCGTTGGAGGTGTCTAGTATCATGTCTCTCCCCGTTACATCCGAGACGGTTATCTCCCCGTTACTCGTGTCCAAGTTAAGGTCCACCTGCACGCCCGCAGGGAGCTTGACGACGACGTCTACGGCATAAAGGTTCCAGTTGTTCGACGGAGGCTCGAACCTCAGCTCAAGGCTCTGGGTGTCATACGAGACGCCGTCACTGAAGACGACCTCCAGCCTCTCGATGTTCTCCTGGGCCTGGCTGTCCGAAGAGCCCTTCGCCCTGATGGTGAGGTCTACCCTGTAGCCCGGCCTGTCCCATGTCTCCACTGTTATGGCGCCGTTCTTGTCGTCGACCTCAAGGTACAGCTTCTCCAGGGTCACGTCCCCTGAAAGCGTCTTGGTCTCGGTAGCCCGGTACTGGCCCTCGGTTATGGAGCCGAACTCGTCTGTCACTGACTCGATGAACGTGAATCCCTGGGTCAGGAACAGTGCTAGGAAGAGGCCGCCTATGAGGCCGCCGAACAGCCCCTGTATGGGGGACCTGCCTCGGCCCCTGGAGAGGAGCGCGTTCAGTATGATGCCTACCCCCGCGATGATGAGGAGGTAGCTGAGGGTGTCCACGTCCGCTGTGACGTACTTGAATACGTACCAGCCGCCCCCTAGGCCTAGGAGGAAGCCGCCGAAGCCCATTCCAGAGTCGCCCATGTTATTCACTTATGGTTTTGAAGGGTGTGTCGAATAAAACTATATCTTATTGATGAGGGTGCCAGAGGCTACTTCGTGAAGGGGGGTTCAGGAGTAAAACCTTTCTCTGGCCCTCAAACGTGGTTAAGGTGAAACATATTTTGTTTTAATGTCACCGGAAAGAGGGGTGGGGTGGTTACTTGTTTAGCACGGGCTCGCCGTATGTTAGGAGCGTGATTGTGCTCTTAACGTGGTCAAGGCGGCGGACGTTGTTGAACACGACCTCCTTCACACGGTCCATGGAATCGGCCTCCATCTCGATGATGAGATCGTAGATGCCATAGAGACTGTAGATGGTCGTGATTTCCTTGACGTCTTTCAGCGCCTCGATGATGGACGCCTCCTGCCCAAGCTCAGCGTTCAGAAGAACAAAGGCCTTCATGTCAACCATGAGTGAAGGATACTAACGTAGATATCTACTTTTTGCATGATCAGATGCTCTCAGCCTTCACAGTCAGGAAACTTGCCGCCGAGAGGAACGCCAAGACGGTGAAAACGGTGAACGCGAACCTGTAGCTTCCCGTCACGTCGAATACATAACCAGCGAAGATGGGGCCGCCCACGTTACCAATCATCTTGAAAGGCGACATGAGCCCTGAGATGGTAGCGTACCTCTTCCTCCCGAAGAGGTCGCCGCGGAAAGCCATAAGCAGGGGTATGGCGCCGCCGTACGCCAACCCGTAGACGGCCACGAAGACGTACACGTGGACGATGCTCGTCGCGTATGCGAAGACGAGGACCCCGATCCCCTGGATCACCATCGCCGCCGCCAGCAGGAGCCGCTTGTTCATCAAGTCCCCGAGGAAACCGAAAAGCATCCTTCCCGGTATGCTCACAAGTATCATGAGGCCGAGGATGGATGCGCCCGTCTGCTTGTCGATGCCGATTGTGATGAGGTGAGGTATCTGGTGGAGCACCAAGGAGCCCAGAAGGAAGCTCCTCAACGCCTCGGCGAGGAGAAGCCTCCTGAAAGTCGTGGACTTCAATGCCTCCATAGTGGTCAACTGAGGCTCCGCCTCCTCGGCCAACGCCCCCGTAGGCCCCGGGTTCATCGCTTCGGCGGGCTCCTCCCCGTCTGGCAGAAGTCCCATGTCCTCCGGCTGGTTCCTGAACAGGAGCACCATGGGCAGACCCACAACCCAGAAGGCGAGGCCACAGTACGTGGCGGTGGCCCTCCAGCCGTAGAGGGTTATCGATCTGCCGATGAGGGGCACGATTATGGCTCCGCCGAGGCCCGCCGCGATGGCGTAGATACTCATGGCCTTAGCCCTCTTCTTGATGAACCAGTGGACGATTATGCTGGCGAGGCTGTGGGTGAACCCCGTGTTGTACCCGATGCTGAGGACGCCGCCGTAGACGAGGTAAAGCATCAGGATGCTGTCGACGCGGGTCATCAGGATGAATCCGAGCCCCGTCAGGAAGGCGCCGAGGGCCAGCAGCTTCCTGGCGCCGAACCTGTCCACGAGGTAGCCTACGAGGGGGCCTTCGATGCCTCCCTCCAGCCTTGATAGGCTCACGGCGCCCGCGGTTAGGGCGCTGCTCCACCCGAACTCCTCCCTCAGTGGCGTGTAGAAGACGCTGAAGCCGTAGAAGTATATCCCGGAGTCGAGGGCGTGGAGGATAAAGGCGCCCAGAAGCACCCAGTAGCCGTAGAAGACCTTGCCGAGCCGCTGCTTCACCTCCATGGCATCACCGGGACGAGTCCCATATGGGGTTACCGAGGAGTATTTAGGGTTATTCCGCGCCGCGGCTCACTGCCATATTGCTCAGCTCACTGTCCAGCTTAGTCACTTCGGTTAGGGACAGTCGGGCAACCCGCTTGAACAAGGTGTCTTCAAGTAAATCCAGTTCCTCTATGATCCCCCTTGACTGGCGCTTGGTATCAGCGACGCCGGTGTTGATCAGGGCTTCCCTGAGAGCGTTCCGCGTCAGCTTGTCACTCTGCCTGAAGAGGTCTCGGAGAACTTGGTCCTTGGTGGGGCCGTCACGTCTGGGAGTGAGGGTGACGATGCTTGTCTCTGTGCTGGGCTCAGGGTAGTAGGCCGACGGGAGGACCGCCATGCGCTCCTTCACCTCGTAGAAAAGCTGCGCTAGGTAGGACAGTTTAGAGTAATGCGGGGCGTCCTCCTCGGCGGTGACGATGTCGGCGAAGCCCTTGGACACGATGAAAGCCGCCGACTTCATCTCCAGCCTCAGGGTCCTCTGGAGGAACGCCTCGGCAATCATGTAGGGCAGGTTCGAGACGAGCCTGTCGAACCGGGGCAGCTCCATCTGCAGCGCGTCGCCGAGGACCACATTCAGGTTATCAAAGCGTTTGAACCGGTCTCTCAGCACTGGGATGTACTTTGGGTTCTTCTCGACGCCGACAACGGATCGGGCGGCGCGAAGTAGTTGCTCGGTTATGTTGCCAAGCCCGGGGCCGACCTCCAGTGCGACCTCTTCCCCGGTTACCCCTGAGGCTTCTATGAGGCTGGAGATGGCCTCCTCGCTGACCAGTTGCTGCTCGTCCAGCGTGGGGTCTATCTTGATGCTGTGTTTCTCTAAGAGACTGAGCGTGGCCTCTCGGAGCATGGTTGTGCGCCTATAGCAGGTAGCGTGGCTCGCCCTTGATGGACTTAACCAGAGCGAGGGCTTCCGCCACCTCTTCGTCGGTGCCGTCCACTAGTATCCTGACTGAGCCCTCGGCCCCTGCGATGCCCCCCGCGGAGTACAGGTAGGCGTCAACGCCTGCGAGGATGGCTAGCGCCTCTATCTCGGTGACTATGGTGCCAGTGAGGGGCCACATGCGGGGGCCCTCGTAGTCCTCCTCGGACGCGAGTAGGTGGAGCTCGTTGATGTCCTCGTAGGTCAGCTTCTCGAGGCCGATGGGTATCACGAGGTGGATCTGTTTTCCGATGATGTGTCCTATGGTGTTCCCCACGGTCGCCCCGTCCATTCCGCCGATGAGCACACCCGCGAGGTAGTCCTCGTAGTTGAGGACGTTGGCTCCCTTGATGAAGATGTCTCCCTTCCCCATGTCCTTGACGGCGTTGACCCTGTCGTACTTGGGCTCGACCTTGCCCTTCACGAACACCACGTCGGGTATCTTCTCGCCTTGGGGCTTGGGACCCTTCTCGGGTTCGTCAGGTGTGGTTATGCCGCTCCTGTAGCAGCGTTTATCGATCTTCTTGCCCCACAGCTCCTCCAGGACGTACGCGTTGGTGGTGCCCGTGGCCACCACGACCTTGCCTTCCTTCATTGCCCGCTGCACCTCAGGGAGGGCCGCGACTGCCTTGGCTATCAGCCTCTTCGACTCTGAGACCGTGAGAACGAACTGCCGTTTCATGCATCCTGTAGATGCGTGGCGGTAATTAAGCTAAATCATAAACGGGATAAGTCCGCCGGCGGAAGAGTGTACAATGCTTGAAGAGGCCCTCCGACGCGTAGAGAGGAACCTAGGCGACTGGCGGAGGGGACTAAAAGACCCCGCACAGGCCCAGGAGGAGATACGTCTGTCGCTGCTGGGCGACTACTCGAAGACCGAGTACGGCCAACAGTACACCGAGTTCCCCGCCGTCAAGTACGTCGACCTCAAGCCGTGGCTCAGACGCGTCGAGGACGGTGACTACGGTGCGTTACTAGCTGAGGAGCCCATCACATGGGTCATGACGAGGGGCACAACAGGGGAGAGCAAGGTCATCCCGGTCACAAAGAGGAATATGGACCACTTGGTTAAAGGGGGGTCCAGGGCGGTTCTCAACCACGCGTTGAACACGGGTGGGCTGGCGTCCCTCGCCGGGGGCGTGCTGAACCTCCAGTTCCCCAGCAACATGAGGACCATCTCCACCGGCAGCGGGGAGTTAAGTATAGGCTTCAGCTCAGGCACCTATGCGAGGCTCAACCCCATGATGGCGGGGCTTGGCCTGATTCCTCGGCAGGAGGAGATAGACGCCCTCGAAACCGGCATAGACGAGGAGGGGTGGGAGAAACGGTACGAGTACATCTACCAGCGGGCGAGGGAAGAGGACGTCGTGACGGTGATGGGCGTCGCCCCGGTCCAGACGGGGTTCGCCCGCTACCTGAAGAAGAGGCACGGCGTGTATCCCCGTGACCTTTGGAGCCTCAAGGTGATCTTCAGCACAAGCGTAGCGAAGATTCAGGGCAGATACACGCCTTGGCTGAGGAGGATGTACGGGGACGCCCCGGTGGTGGAGATGTACACCGCCACGGAGGGCGCCTTCGGCCAGCAGATGGACGGACTGCCATACTGGGTGCCCAACTACGACCTGTACTACTACGAGGTGAGGACGGGGGGCGGCGTCAAGATGCTTCACGAGCTCAGGCGAGGCGAGTGGGGCAGACTCATCGTCTCGACGCCGTTGTTCCCGAGGTACGAGATTGGAGACCTCGTGGAGGCTATGGGGAAGAACTATTTCAGGGTCTTCGGCAGGGACAAGCCGCGGATTGTAGCCGAGCACCTGCTGTACAGGGCCGTGTTCGGGTGGCTCCTCTAGGGGACTGGGTTCTTGGACTTTGCCGTGAGCGCCCTGAAGACCACCACGAGGCCGATACCGATCAGGAAGACCGGCCACCACTCCTCCAGATCGAACGAGATACCCGCGCCTAGCAGCGCCACGAAGCCGCCTCCCACTATGTAGCCGAAGCCGGCGTCGAATACGCCTGTCTGGCTGTACGCCCAGAGGCCTCTGAAGACGAGTATGAGGCCGAGGCCGAGTAGGAATATGCCTCCGAAGTCGGCCCAGTAGAGGACGCCCGTGTTCTGCAGCATGAAGCTGACGCCGAGCCACACCACGATGAGGCCGCCGACGATGGCGCCGGACTGCTGATCCTCGTGTTTCTCGTCCTTCTCATCCCTCTCGTTCTTCTCGTCTTTCTCGTCGCGTCTACGGACGCGGCGTATCGGCTGGCCCTTGAGGGGCTGCCGGCACTTTGAGCAGAACTCGTCGTCCTCGCTGATCTCTTTTCCGCAGTTGGGACAGTAGGGCATAGGAATCAGACCTGTAGGTTTTGATGTCGGCGCCGGGATAATAAACATATCCTGATCTAGCCATTGTCCGAATTTCTGATCATATAGACGAGGCCGACTCCCGTGAACATTAACGCCGAGACCGCCGCCCACCCCAGCTGGTAGCTGAGAGTCTGGTCCCTGATGTAGCCGAGGGCGAAGGGGATGACGAGGGCGCCCAACGACGCGAACGTGTTGTGGATGCCCGATATGCTGCCCGCAGCCTCCACGCCGAAGATGTCAGGTATGATTGTGAAGGCTGGGCTCCTCACGAAGTTGATGAACCACCCGAGCACCAGAACCGCGGTGTACACCCAGAGCCCAGAGAGGGCGTGTGTGAACAGTAGAAGGTCCATTCCGAGGAAGGCGAAGCTGGCGAGGATGACGTTCCTCTTTCCCACCCTGTCGGAGACGATCCCGCCGAGGGGGTTAGCCAGCATACCCGCGAGGTTGAAAAGCGAGATGGCGCCGCTCGTGGCGAGGACGCCGAACCCGTACTCCTCCTTGAGCACCAAGGGCAGCCACGCGATGTAGGTGTAGTAGCTACCGAGCCTGATGAACTGGGTGAACGCCAGCAGCCAGAAATCCCTGTCGCGTAGCGGCAGGCTGGAAAGGTCGATGCTGCCGATGTGCGCCTCGTGGTTATCCCGGAGCAGCGTCCAGACGGTAAGCCCGGAGACGAGGCCCACCACCCCGACAGCCTCCAGAGTGAGCCTCCACCCGAGGTCGATGGTTACCAAAGGCACAGCCCACGACGCCACTATGAGCCCGAGGCTGCCCCCTATGTTCAGCAGCCCAAGCGCGGTGCCTCTCTCCTCCGAGTCGAACCACGACGAGACGAGGCGGACACACGGCACGAATATACCGGCTCCGAGGAGCCCAGCCATGAACCGCGAGGCGGCTGCGAAGAATAAGCTGCCGCTCAGCCCGAACAGGACCGTGGAGGCTGAGACCCCGAGAACGCTCAGGGTTATCACCGGGCGGCTTCCCCTACGGTCAGCCATCACCCCCCAAGGTATCTGGCCAAGCGCGTAGCCCATGAAGTAAGCCGACATGAGTGCGCCCGACTGGCTGTAGCTGAGGGCGAGCTCGGACTTGATGGTATCCAGCACGTTACTGTAGGCGCTGTTCATCACGCTGAGGGTCGCTAGTGCGATGAAGCCGCCGAACAGTATGCGAGGATACCTGAGAACCGTCTTCAATCCCATCAGCCTTTCCTCACGTTGGATTCCTCTTTCATGGCTAATATTGCTGGGATAGCCGGGGCGTTTATGGCTGCGAGGAGCATGAGGATCGCGGGCATCGCCATGAACCCTGAGAGGAGCCCCGCCAAGTAGCTGCCCAGCATGCTGCCCACGTCCCAGAAGCTCTCCATGTAGCTCACCGCTATGTTCTTGATCCTTGGCTCCACGAGGCTCGTGAGGAACGCCCATTCAACTGTCGCACGTGCGCCCCAAGTGGCGCCGAAGACTACGATGGCCGCCGCTATGGGGAGGAAAGTGGTGGCTCTGCTGAGGGCGAGGTAGACCAGCACAACCGCGGCGAATGTCCCGAGGAGAAACCGCTTCCTGCCCAGCCTATCCGACACGGCGCCCACTGGTATCTTGACGGCGGTGTTGGCGACGCCCTGAACCGAGAACAGCATCGCGACCGCCGCGGGCTCGAAGCCGAGGGTGTTCACAGCGTAAAGACTGAACAGCGTCGTGAAAGTGTTGTTACTCGTCGAGTAGAGGGTCCTTATCAGCGCCAGCACGACGACGTTGCGGCTGCTGAACAGCGTACGCAGCGAGCCGAGGGAAGGAGTCTCATGGCTTGGCACCTCGATGCCCCCCGTCTCCATGTCACGGGTGAACACTAGAAAGAGTATGAGCCCAGCGAGGGGAAACAGGAACGACACCCTGAACATCCCCCTGTACCCGAGGCTTCCTATCAGCACGCTACAGATCGCTGGACCCACGAACATGGGCAGACTCATCACCGTCATGTGCCTGCCGAGGGCTTCGCCCTGCCTCTCAGGCGGCGCGAGGTTACTGTTCATCGCCGTGGCTATCTGGAAGAAGGTCCCAGTGGCTAGTATCTGCACGGCTGGGATAATGTAGAACATGGCGGGAGTGGCAGCCACCCCGTAAAACAGCTGAGCCACAGCCTGAGCCATGAAAGCAACCGAGAGCATCCTCCTCTCCCCGATGCGGCGCGCCATCAACGTCAGCGGCATCCTGAGGAGTATCAGCAGCGCCGACTGGATCGTGAATATCGTCCCTATCTGGTACACTGTGGCGCCCACCTCCTGCATGTGCAGCGTCAGAATCGGGTTAGTGACCATGTACCCCATGTGAAACATGAAGCCGCTGAACGAGATGACGTAGAACTGTACAGGGAACCCGCCCAACAGCCGTTTCAGGGACAAACCGCCCAACAGTAAAGGCGGCTATGGTATAAAGTATACTAAAAAAAGAAAAAAGGGGGCTTAAACGATAAGCCTGCCCATCTCGTCCGCCTTAAGCAGGTTCTCCCACTTACTGGCAGTGTCGTCCTGGATCTCGGCGATCTCACCATCGGTCATGTGACGGAACCTGGCCTGCGGCTTCAGGTACTCGGTGACCGGCTTGAGCTCCTTCGGCTTGTAGTTCAGCTTGAACTTCTTGCCGTCCTCGATCTCGAACAGAGGCCAGATACCGCTCTGCACTCCACTGCGGGCGATCTCGATGGTCTTCGCGGGGTCAAACCTCCAGCCGACCGGGCACGGGCTCTGGATGATTAGCATCCTAAAGCCCTTGATGGTCTTCATGTAGTTGACCTTGGCGATGAGGTCCTCAGGGAAGCCGACGCTCGCGGTGGCTACGTAAGGCACGTAGTGGGCCGCGAAGATGAACGGGATGTTCTTCTTGGGTCGCTCCTTGCCCCTGCTCTTTGGCCCAACGGGGTTGGTGCTGGTCCTGGCGTACTTGGGTGTCGCGCCGCTGCGCTGGTTACCCGTGTTCATGTAGGCCTCGTTGTCCTTGGTGATGACGATGATGTCCTCGTTCCGCTCCGCAGCGGCGCTGAGCCCCTGGAAGCCGATGTCGTAGGTGCCGCCGTCGCCGTAGAAGCCGACTGCCAAGACGTCGTCGCGGCCGATGGCCTTGAGTCCACGGCTTGTTCCCGTCAGCTGGGCGCCACCGCCTTCGAAGACTGTGCCGACCCTGGGGTTCTGTGTGACGCTGTCTGGGCAGCACGGGATTCCGTGCCTGATGACGTTTGGGCCTAGGGCCTTGAAGGCCAGCCTCGCGGCGAGAGCCGCTCCACAGCCCTGGCACGCGCTGCCGGGGGTGATGGTCATCTCGCTTATCGGGACTTGAGCCCTTGTGATTCTTTCACTCATCTTTCTTTCTCCTCCATTGCTCCTCTTAAACCCACGTCACCTGCTCCACTTTGCCTCCCTTGGCGGCCTTGAGGATCTTGTCTCCGATCATCTCGAAGTCGTGTACCCGAACCTCCTTACCTCCTAGTCCGGCGTGGAACTGCAGTGTCTTGGGTCTCTCGTCTAGATCGTAGAGTGTCTCCCTCAGCTTGCCGAAGACGGGGCCGCCCTTGCCGGGGCAGATGCTCCTGTCGACCACGGCGAAGCCGTCAAGCTTCTTAGCCCACTTCTGGAAGTCCTTCACTGGGAAGGGTATGTAGCTCCTAAGCTTGATTAGGCCGACCTTCTTGCCCTCCTTCTGCATCTTGTCGACCGCGGCCTTGCATGTACCGGCGATCGTGCCCATCGCGACGATGGCGCAGTCCGCGCCCTCCATCTTGTAGGTCTCGATCATGCCGTTACCGTAGCGCCTGCCGAAGGTCTTCTCGAAGCTGTCCATGGTCTCCTTGAGGACGTCCTCTATCTTCAGGATGGCCTCGTGGTGTGTCTTCCACGCCATCTGGGGGTCTCCACCGCCCCAGCCTCTGCTGAAGGTGGCGGGGTCAACCTCGTCGGGGAGGACGCTGGGCATCGCCTTGTTCGGCGGCAGCCACTTGTCTACCTCCTCCTGAGCCGGGATCTCGACGGGCTCAGCCGTATAGCTCAGCACGTATCCGTCGTAGCCTACCGCGATGGGTATCCTTATCCTCGGGTCCTCGGCGACCTTGTACGCCATCAGCACGCTGTCCAGTATCTCCTGGGCGTGCTCGACGTACTGGTGGCCCCAGCCTGTCCACTGCTGACTCATGAGGTCGCTGTGGTCTGGCTGCATCCCCTTGTAGCTCCTGTGAACTACAGCCATGACTACCGGGAGCCTGCTGCTGCCGGTGGTCTGCATGGGGTGATGCATGTATAGGAGCCCTGGGCCGCTTGTGCATGTGAATGTTCTTGCGCCTGTTTTGCTTGCGGCCTGGACGACTACCTGGCTGGTGAGTTCGCCTTCGACGTTGACGAAGTCGAAGTCCCACTCGCCTGCTGCGTACATCTCGCTGAGGTACTGTGTGATGGTCGTCTGGGGCGTGATCGGGAAAGCGCTGGCTACCTGCACCTTGGCTAGCTTAACCGCGGTGGCGGCGGCCTTGTTACCTACCATTACTTCGTATGACATTTTCTTATGCCTCCACTCTCACCATCTCGATGGCGTTGACCGGGCACTCGTTTGCGCAGAGACCGCAGCCCTTGCACGCCTCGTACCTTATCCAAGGCTTGTTCTTCTCCTCGTCCCACTGTATAGCGGTCTCGGGGCAGAATATCCAGCAAGTCTTGCATCCGATGCACTTGTCGGCGTCGACCTCGGGCGTGAACACACGCCAGCTTGAGACGTCCTTAAGGACCCCGTAGCCGCCTACGTGGATGTCGGCCTTCATTGCCGGCGCATCCTTGACGACCGCCTGGATTGGTCCCTTGACCTCGTCGTAGCTCCTCTTGACGGCGGCGATGTTCATGTCACCGAGTCTGCCGGGGAAGTACTTCTTGATGGCCTTCTCGATGGACTCAACCTTCAACAGGCCGGTGACCTTGGCGAAAGCGCCCAGGATGGCTGTGTTGGTGATGGGCCTGCCCAGCGTCTCAAGGGCGATGGTCGTGGCGTCTACCGTGGCAACCTTGAAGTCTCCGCCGAGTTTGACCTCTTCAGGCGTGCTGGCTGTGTTCAACAGAACTAGCCCGCCTGGCAGGAGGTCGTCGACGACGGCTTGCTGCTTTGCGATAAGGGGGTCGAGGACGATGCTGATCTCGGGATTGTGGACTAGCTCCCTCTCCCTGACTCGCACGTCATCGATTCTGACGAAGGCTGTAAGTGGCGCCCCACGGCGCTCCGTGCCGTACATGGGGATTGCCTGAGAGTACTTGCCTTCCTCGTAAGCCGCAGTGGCGATGATCCTTGAAGCGGTTACCGCTCCTTGGCCGCCCCTGCCGTGTAACCTTATTTCTATCAAAGTGTTCCCTCTTCGAATCGTTACTCTACCCCGTGTCGGTTATTAAGAATAACGATTTCACTGAAGACGATCTATGCTAGCATTTAAAGTGTTCTAAGAACGTCACGCGCACATCTAAATATTCTATTTACTGCGTTTTATCCCTTAAAATTGCGATATAACGGGCTTACGTGTTTAACCTTTTTATTAGATAATGCACTAACATCTTGGACTAATCATGATGGCTGAGAGGGAGCTTGGCTTCCGCAAGATGCTTGAGAAGAGCATCGTAGAGAACATCAAGATCGAGCACCGCGTCGTGCTCAAAGGACAGTACCAGAAAGCCTACGATCTGCTGCGGGACAGCCTGGACACGGGCATCACGCCTTGCCTCGTCGGCCCACCGGGTGTCGGTAAGAGCCTCCTCGCGCGAAAGGTCGCCGAGGACACGGGCCGGACGTTCCACGAGGTTTTCTTCGACGAGAACGTCACGCCGAGCCGCCTCATAGGGAGCTTCGACCCAGCCCTCGTGGTAAGGAACGGCCGAAACATCAGCAGCTTCGAGCCTGGGCCCCTCATCAGGGCGATGGTTGAGGGCGGCCTATTCGTGGCCCAGGAGCTTAACAGGGCCACCGAGTTCTGCCAGAACAGTCTAATCAGCCCTCTCGAGGAGAGACACTATCATCTGTTCCCCATCGGAATGGTGAAGGCGCATGAGAACTTTGCTTTCGTCTCCACCCAGAACCCGATAGAGACGGCGGGAACTTACAGGCTGAGCAAGGTGCTGGTGGACAGGATGGGGAGCTGGATCAGGTTAACGTACCCGACACGTGAGACCGAGATGGAGATCATCAGGGAGAACACCCCCGCGTTCAGCCTGCCGACGTCTGCCCTCGAGAAGATATATGACATCGTGGACGAGACCAGGCACACTCAGTCCCTCGAGATACCGGCGTCGCCGCGTTCAGGCATATTCCTGACACGACTCGTGAACAGGTACCTCAACAGGTTCGAGGACGAGGACGCGGCCATCCGGTTCTTCGCGCCAGCCGTGCTGGGGAAGGAGATGCGCGTCAGGGAGGAGGGTAAGACCGTCTCCATGGTAGTCGGTGAGATCGTCGAGAGGAGACTCGGTTAGGTGTCCGACAACGCGTACATGACCTACCCCTTCAGGTACGCACACTACTTCATACCGGAGTTCATCACCCGGCTGCGATTCAGCCGCGACTGCGAGGAGAAGCTCAGCCCAAGGCAGGGAATCAACATGGGCCGTCTGCTGCTGCCGCCGTTCCTGCGCCAAGGGCACCTGACCTTCGAGGACCTGCTGAACGCGGCTGTCGTCACTTCTAACGTCGACTGCCAGAAGGCGGCGGAGAAGATCGCCGCAGAGATACTGGTTAACCTCGAGTCAGAGGAGATGCAGGAACCTGAGTACGACTTCACTGGAGATGACTTCCTGAGCCTGCTGACTAAGCAGAGCGACGACGAGGTGTACGTCACGCCTCATGGGAAGGGCCTCGAGAACGATTTCGCGGCATCTCATAACAGCGACGTCGACCAGTTCGAGAGCTTCCAAAACAAGCCCGACATAGGCGTCGGCCCGGGGGAGGACGAGATCATAAAGGCCGGCGTAAAGGTGATGAAGAACAAGAAGAGCGAGGAGGCGCGTAAGATACTCGCCGAGCTGCTCAAGGAGAAGCTGCTTAAGCTGGGGCGGGAGTTCGAGCGGAAGGAGGAGTGGTCCAAGCACCGCAATCTCACGCCGTTCCAGCCCGGGGAGGACCCCGACCTCATCGACGAGGAGCGCAGCCTCGACAACATCCTGGACCTCGGGAGGAGCCTCGAGGAAATAAGGTACGACGACTTCCTGATGAGGCGGCGAGAGCAGCAGAAACGCACTATAATCTACATACTGGACATCAGCAACACCATGTTCTACGACTTGGAGGGCATCAACAGCATCAGCTACAGCGTCCTCAGCATGGTTCCCCTCATGTGGGGGCTACGGCGTGAGAAGTACGGGCTGTGCCTCTACGAGTCCAACAGCCACATCATGAAGGACCTCTACGAGGAGATCAACTTGATCCCGGTGATGGAGGACCTCATCAGCATGGTTACGCTGAGCACCACCGAGATGGAGAAGAAGTTCAGCGGCGGATTCATGGGGATGACTTGGGGCGGCACGGTGCCCGGGAAGAGCCTGGAGTGGGCGTACCAGCAGATCACGGACATTAGTGACCGCAGCGACCGGGTGGTGTTCATATTCAGCGACTTCGTCTTGACGCAGCCCGGGGAACTCACGGAAGAGAACATGCAGAACTACAAGATCCTAGAGCGGATGGTTGACCTAGGTGTGAGGGTCTGCGCCTGCGTGTCACCGCTGGCCCACAAGTCCATCTTCAGGCCATACACCAAGGAGTCTCTTGACCGTATGAGGAAGATCGGTATCCACATGATCGACACCTACAAGCCCAGCGGCTTTCTTGATGACGCACAGTCGTTCATCGAGGAAGGCTGACCTTTTTCATTACCTGTAGATAAACTGTTTTCGTTTGATGAGAGTTTCTTTTTCCTTCAGCCGCTGCGCTTTTTCCGTATTACTCTCTATATATAGAAATAACTTTTTCAAATATAATTCAATATAGGGGTAGTTCTCATGTTGCGCGGAAAAGGCATCCCATTTTCTCGTGCACTGATGATAAACTGATGTCTGTTTCTATCCATTCCGCAGCCGCTTTCGTATAGAGAGCATGTATCCGCAGCGATTATTCAGCAGATGAATCTCAAGGAAGCCAGAAAATGTCTCCAGTTTTCTATAGAAACGAGACTAAACCCAGCAGATTAGCTGCTCTCAGCGGTAATCGCCGGCTTCAGCCGCCTGTTACTCTCACGGAATAGCTTCGACGGTTCTGGCTACTGCAACGCCGAGTCGTTCACGATGCATATGAGGCCGCCGAACTGAGCTATCCTCCCGCAATGTTTAGACTTCGACCCGATTACCTTGGTCTTCACGCCCTTGTTAGCCGCTATCTGGAGAATCTTCTGCGTCCTCCGCCTGTGACGTGAAACAAAATCCTCGGTGACCAGTATGTAATCCAAGCTCCCATCGCCGTAGAGAGCCTCCTCCACTTCGTCTAGTGAATAAAGAAGCGTCTCTATGCCCTCTGATGTGCTAAGCCGCTTTTCGAGTACATCCATTACGTGCTGCTCGTCGCCGTGGGAAGCCTCTGATAAGCCATCCATGAACCCCCTCGTCCGCACCACGGTCTTCACCTGACCCTCATCCATCGCGTCCAGCGCCACGTGCTTAAAGGTGGCCGTGTTAAGCTCCCACCCCTTCAGAAGCCAGCTCTGGTGCTTCTCGACGTGCCTCATGAACGTCCGGTAGTCCCCTTCATCAGCCGAGGCTACCACGACGCTCTTTATACCCTGTTTCACTCCGGGCCGTATGGCGTCGACGAGGGACTCGTGGAACCCGTAGTCGTCCTCTCCATGAATGCTCTGGCGTTTCTTGGCAGACTCGCTGTATATGTCCCAGACCACCGCCACGCGGCCCTTGATGCCGATCATCACCGCAAGCGGGTACCCTCGCCTTCTTCGTCTAGACACAGGGATGACACCGCCCGGCGTGTTTAAAGGGTTGAGGTCGGTTCACCCGTTTTCTTTGGCGCCGTCATGGCGTACCCGAGGGGCAGGACTAGCAGCGAAACCGCTACGAGGATGCCGTACATGGCGGGTGCGCCGTAGGTGTCGGCTACCATGCCTCCCACGAAGGGCCCCACGCACATGCCGACGCCGTAGACCCCCTCGTGTACCCCCATCGCCGAGCCGAGGGAGTTCTTGGAGGCCCTCCTCGTTATGAAGTCGAGGACCACGGGCGTCATGATGCCGGAGCCCACCCCGTAGAGGAACAGGGGAACCGCGAAACCGGACAAACCGCCTGCAGACCTGGCTAGGTACATCGATGCGGCGAGTAGCAGGGACGCGGCTGCGATAGACTTCAATGTGCCCCACTCCACGAGGCGCCTGACGTTCATGAATACGACGCCTCTTACGCCGTTGGTCATGGTGAGCAGGAACCCGATGAGGGATGCGGACAAGCCAGCGACGCTCATGTGCCCCGGCATGATAGCCATGTAGATGCCGAGGACGAGGGTGAAGGGAAGAAGCGTGGCGTAGGAGAGGGCCAGCGACCTCAGACTGCCGAGTCCACCCGGGTCTCCACTGGACTCCCTTCGAAGCTCTACCCTGCCCCTGACCCGCGTCAACGAAACTATGAGGCTTAGCAGCAGCAGGGACGCGAGGGCCGCGAAGAGCGTGTGGAACCCGTATGCGCTGGAGATCATCCCGCCGACGAGGGGACCGACGGTGAATCCAGCGATCCACGCGAGGTTGTACCGCCCCATGGACTGGGTGAGGGACTCCCTCGGGGAGATGTCCGCGGTCAGCGTGCTCGCCGAGACCCAGAACGTGGCTGAGAAGACGCCCATGAGCGCCCTCATCACGGTGAGGTGCTGCACTGTCGAGGCTAGCGTGAAGAGGGCGATGGTAGCCGCGGCGCCAAGCGTGAACAGGAGGTACAGCCGTACCCTCTCGAACCGGTCGAGGAGGTACCCCGACATCAGGGTTATGACCGTGTAAGCCACGTTGCCGACGGCGCCGATCACGCCGAGGTCGGTGTAGGACGCGCCGAGGGTCTCCGCGAAGACGGGGAGCAGGAAGGTGCAGGTGCCCAGCCCCGTGGAGTTGAGGAAGATGGTCACATAAAGGACCTTTAGTAGCTCCCCCTTCTCCGCGTCGTTCATTAGCTCTACTGTCTATCGTGTCGGTGATAAATGATCTACGCCGTCGACGGCTTGAATCCCGTTATCTCCAGTATGTTGCCGCTGAATATCCTGTGGATGTCTTCGTCATTGAGGACCCGGTCCGCCACAAGCTCTCTGCAGGCTTTGATCTGGGCTTCTAGTACGTTGATTCTCCACCCACGGGGGAAGAAGGTGCTGTCCGTGCCGAAGAGCACCTTTTGGCTGCCTCCAGCCTGCACCGCCTTCCTGAATATCGTCTTCAGGTCGAGGTCGTAGGGCAGGTATCGCATCCAGCTGTTGCTGCCGCTGCTGTCCATGTAGACGTTGTCGGTCTGGTACTGCATCAGCAGCACCTCCCTGAACCACCCTGCGCCGAAGTGGGCGATGATGAACCTGAGGCCGGGGAAGTCCCGTGAAGGCACCTGTATGTCGATGGGGTTACCGTTCCTGAGGTCAGCCTGGCCGCCGATGGTGATCCCGAAGTGGAGAAACACCAACAGGTCATGCCTTAGACACTCCTCGTAGACCGGGTAGACCGGCTCGTCGTAGACTTTCATGTCCTTCCAGGAGCTCGGGTACAGCTTGATTCCTTTGAAGCCGTCCCGCGCCGCCTTCTTTACCTTCTCAGCCGCGTCCTGCTCCGCCGGGTTGATGTTGGCGTATCCGATGAAACGTCCGGGGAACCTCTTCACGGTCTCTAGGAACTCGTCGTAAGCCTCTTCGCCCACCATGACGCCCATGGCCTGGACGCCGTACCTGTCCAGCTCATTCACCCACTTTTTTGCTGTGTCCCATGTCTCGTCCGGTAGCTCTATGCTCGTCATATCCGTCCTCGACTTTGTGCGGTTGCTGAAGCGCTCCATGGTTCTGCCGCGGCTCAGCCACGTCTTCATGGTGTCCGCCGTGAAGTAGTGGCTGTGGGCGTCCACCACCGGTATACCGACTTTCGACAGCATCGAATCTCATCGAAGATCGTTGAGGTCACTAAAAAACGTCGCGAGGCGGCCGGGAAACCTTTATGCAGGTTGACCCTGTTGCAGATACCCGAGTTGAAAGGCGACGCCCACGAACTGCTGAGGAAGCTATCTGAGGAGGAGGCCGAGATGTTCACGGTAACAGGCGGCCTCACCGTGGAGGCGGCGGACAAGATGCGTGAGAACGTCATCGGCGTCATCAAGGTCCCCCTGGGGCTCGTCGAGGGACTAGTCGTCAACGGTAAGAGCTTTGTCGTCCCAGTCGCCACTGAGGAGAGGAGCGTCATCACGCAGGCAGCCCTGGGAGCCGCGCTTGCCTCCCGGGGAGGCGGCTTCCACGCCTTCTCCACCGGCGACGTCATGATCGGTCAGATTCAGGTACTGGAGGTGCCCGACATCGAGCAGGCTATACAGCGGGTCAACGAGGAACGGGAAGCCCTCCTCGTGGACGCCAACACGGTGTCCCGGACCCGGAAAGCTGTTGACATACGAGTGAGAGCACTGGACTCGGCGGTCGGCGAGATGCTCATCGTCGAGGTGCTCGTCGACGTGAGGGACAGCATGGGCGCCAACCTTGTGGACACCATCTGCGAGCTGCTGGCGCCGACCGTGGAGAGGCTGACGGGCGGCAGGGTGAACATGAGGATACTCAGTAACCTCGCAACGGAGCGGATGGTACGCATACACACAACGGTCCCCGCGGAGACAATCGGCGCCGAGATCGTCGACAGGATAGTCGAGGCACACGCGTTCGCCGAGGCTGACCCGTACCGCGCCGCCACCCAGAACAAGGGGGTCATGAACGGCGTCATCGGGGTGCTCCTCGCGACGAGCAACGACACCCGCGCCGTCGAGGCCGGGGCGCACGCCTACGCTGCGTTGACGGGCTCCTACCGGCCGCTCTCCCGGTGGCGGAGGAACGTGGAAGGCGGTCTTGAAGGTTCGCTTGAGATGCCGTTACCTGTGGGGACCGTTGGTGGAGCGGTTCAGTCTCACCGCCTCGCCGGGGTCGTGCTGCGGCTGCTGGGCGTTGAGAAGGCTTCTGAGCTTGCGGTGGTCGCGGGCTCTGTGGGGCTGGCTTGTAACCTCGGGGCGCTGTACACCCTAGTTTCCGGGGGCATCATGAGCCTCCAGGACCAGTAAGTAAATTATATTCGGCTCCACTGATTCACTGGAAATGGGCGAGGACAGCTTATTTGATAGGCTCCGGGGGAGCTTCTTTCTCTTCGGCTTATCCTGCCTATTATGGTATGTTATACGGTCGGGCACCAAGCCTTCGAGGGCAGTCTACCCGTGCCAGAGAGTCGCCCGAAACAACGCCCACCTGTGGATGCTGACGTACCTCCCAGTCCTCGGCGTAGAGCGGTGGCGTGACTCACTTGAGAGGAACTGGAAGCCCCTCGCCGCCGTGCTGATCATCGTCACCCTCTCCGCTGGGTATATGAGCCTCCGCGACGAAGGAGCAGAGGAGACACCGATGATAGAAGGACCGCTGACACTGGAACCTCTCACAGCCACCGTGACGCCTTCGTCGGACATCTACGTGGTTACGGTCACAGACGGCGCGGACGGCGGCGTCCAGAACCTCATAGACCTCATGGGTGAGCAGGGGCAGCCCTTCTACAGGTCAGTTAAGGCGGGCGATAATAAGGGGCCGTCAGGGCTCATAGCCGCGAACGACGTCGTCCTCATCAAGGTGAACTGCCAGTGGGACGAGAGGGGCGGCACCAACACCGACCTCGTGAAGAGCCTCATCGAGGCGCTGCTCGCCCACCCCGACGGCTTCACAGGCGAGGTAGTGGTCGCGGACAACGGGCAGAAGCAGTACGGTGGAGCCGGTAACGGTGGCAGCCTCGACTGGGGCCGCAGCAACGCACTGGACCACGGCCAGTCCATGCAGGACGTCGTGGACATGTTCGCCGACTATAAGATCAGCGGGTACCTCTGGGACACTATAACGGAGAACGTGGTATCCGAGTTCGCGGACGGCGACATGGAGGACGGCTACGTGGTGAGCACCAGCGTCGTCCCCTCCACAAGCGTCATTGTGTCGTACCCCAAGTTCACGACGCCCCAAGGAACCCAGATCAGCTTCAGATACGGCGTCTACCTGCCAGACGTGAACGACTACGACGTTGACAGGCTGAAGGTGCTGAACGTGCCCGTCCTCAAGAGTCACTGCATCTATGGTGTCACGGGCGCTGTAAAGCACTACATGGGCGTCCCATCCGACAAGCTCACGGCCTCCCTCGGCTACAGGACACACGACACGGTGGACGAGGGCGGCATGGGTACTCTCATGGCCCAGACCCGGGTGCCTACGCTGAACATCGTGGACGCCATCTGGGTGAACGCCGTCCCCGGCGACGGTCCCAGCACTAGCTACGGGTCGGCTGCCGAGGTAAATGTGATAGCGGCGAGTGTGGACCCCGTGGCCCTCGACTACTGGGCGTCGAAAAACATCCTCTGCCAAGCATGCGGAGGCGACACACGTACGATGGACCCGGATAACACGGAGCGCGGCGGCTTCGGTGACTGGCTCAGGCTCTCAATGCAGGAGCTCAACGCCGCGGGCCTCGGCTTCACCTGCGACGAGGACGCCATGAACGTCTATATATCCGCCAACGGCTAAAATACCCGCGGCCGCTCCTATTCCTCATGGATACACGTCCGCTTGTAATCGGCGCTGTCATCGGGCTCATACTGGGCTCAGCCGCTACCTACGTGTTACAGTCGCAGGCCACATCCCTCCTCCGCGAGGAGCTGGCCGACTATGAAGCCTTCGTCGACGGGCTTGAGGCCCAGTTATCGGATGCACGTGAGGAGGTCACGGCGCTGGAATCCGAGTTAGAAGACAGGTCCGACCAGATCAGCGTGTTGGAGTCACGGCTTCAGGAGCTTGAAGCACTAACCTCCGTCCTCAATGAGACCGAGGCAGATGAAACAGACGATGAACCTTCAGTAGAGTCGTCCACCTGGTCAGATGTTTCCTCCTTCGTCTATCAGCTACAAGAAATTGACCTCGATGCCATGGCGGCGACGGGGTGCGACCTAGTTATCATAGATTACTCCAAGGAGGGTGACGAGGAGACCCGGTTCACAGGCGAGGAGATCGCGGGTCTCAGAGCCAGCGGTAAGCTGGTGCTAGCCTACATGAGCATAGGCGAGGCCGAGGATTACCGCTGGTACTGGGACGAGGGCTGGGACGCTGACGGGGACGGCGAACCGGACAATGGCGCCCCGTCTTGGCTTGGGCCCTCGAACCCCGAGTGGCAGGGCAACTACAAGGTAAGATACTGGGAGCAGGACTGGCAAGCGGTCATCTACGGCACACCTGACAGCTATCTGGACAAGGTCATCGACGCGGGCTTCGACGGCGTCTACCTTGACATCGTCGACGCCTATGAGTACTGGGGCCCCGGCGGCGAAAGCGGAGTTGATAGGGCTTCGGCAGCCGATGAGATGGTGAGCTTCGTGGCTTCCATCGCCGAGTACGCGAGGGAGACTCGGGGGGTCGAGGGCTTCGGCGTCTTCCCGCAGAACGGCGAGGCCCTCTCCGAGTACGCCGAGTACATGATGGTGGTCGACGGAATAGGACGAGAGGACGTGTGGTATGACGACGACTCGCCGCAGCCCAAGTCGGAGACGGCGGAGGCTCTAGTCCACCTGCAACGGTTCCGGGAAGCCGGCAAAGCGGTGCTGGTCATCGACTACGTGACGAGGTGCGACCTGATGACCGATTTCTACGTGAAAGCCAGTTCCATGGGTTACGTGCCCTACGCGACGGTCAGGGACCTTGACGAACTGAACCCGCCGTACGCGCCTTAACCCTCTTTTTTAGTTGCGTTTTTGCGTTGATCGGGATCGGAACCGGGCTGTTCTGGGGCTTCTTTAGGCTTGATAGGGCTGGTTTCGGGTTTCCGGTGGATATTCCCCTCCCCCCTAGCCGCTGTTCTCGCCGCGCTAGATGAGGAGGACGGCTATCACTCCGAGGAACACAGTTACGCTGCCTGCTACCGTGTACATGGTTATGGGTTCGTCTCTCAGCATTATCCTTGAGAATAGTATGCTGAACAGCGGGTAGCTGTACAGGATGGGGGATACAACCGACACGTCGCCGAGGGAGACCGCCATGGTCAGGGTTATCCACGCCACGGCGTTCAGCACACCCGCCCCCGTGAGCCAACTGAAGTTACCCCTGTTGACGTTGAGGCCGCGTAGACCGCCTTTGAGGAAGAGGTAGAATGCGAAGACTAGGAACCCTGAGAGGGTGCCGACCTGAGCCCCCAGCACGGCGTGGGGTTGTATGTTCGTGCCCAGTTTCCTGAAGACGTTGGACACCGCGAAGAATGCCGCCGCCGCTAAAGGGATGTATACTTCGCTGATGTTGACGGCCTGTTTGCCCCTGCTCATGTTGAGTATCACCACACCCGCTACGACGAGAACCGCGCCAAGAACAACGGACGCTATGAAGGGTTCGCCGAGGAACAGTATAGCCAGCATCGTTGTGATCACCGGGGTCGTTCCTGTGAGGGAGCTTCCGACGGAGACGCCCATCCTCTGGTAGCTGATCAACGCGAGCATCCTGCCTATGAAGCTGCTGAAGACGCCTGTGACCGCGAACCACAGTATCGCCGTCAGGTCCAGGGGCGGCAAATCCATGAGCAGCAGCACGGTGAGTATGATGGTCTGGACTCCCGTCATCACCAGGTTACCTGTGTCCGGGTTGCTGTACTTCATCCCCTTGGTCACCAGTATGGTGGCTAACGCCGTGGTTACCGAGGCGATCAAGGCGGCGAGTTCAGCCAGCATAGAGAGTAGTTGTGATACTCCATGTAGAAAAGGGTCTGGGTCTCCGTGTATAGACGCCCCGTTTTCTTATAGACGGCCACGAAGCCATGTCTTCATTGTCACGGCTTCCCCTCAGGGACGTCCTATCTGGATCGTTAGTCTTTTCTGGTCGTCAACCTTCCTGTTTGGCATGAACGAGCTGGGCATAAAGGTGCACGGCGACGTGAAGGCGAGAGTGCCCACCCTCTACGTCAAGACTCTCATCGTCGAGGGAGTCTCCGTCGGCAGGACCCCAAGCAGCCTTGAAGACCGCAAGGACTCGCTGATCATCAACCACCGAAACACTGAAGCCGATGAACTATTCTCCAACCCCCTCTTCAAGGCGTACCGAGGCATCCACTCCGCATTCAACTACCCCCGTGACATGCTGCCAGCCGTCGAGGGAATGTACGTACGGGGGATACTAAGAGAGCGGTTCCCCACGATAAACTCGGCTGTGGACGCCTCCAACGTTGTCTCAGCCGAGACCCTGATTCCCATCGGCCTCTTCGACAGGGACAGCATAGTGGGTGCGTCCACCCTTAGGGTCTCAGGCGAGGGTGAGTCCTTCACTCCCATAGGCAAGAAGAAGCCTATGAGCCTCACAGCCGGAATGCCCATTCTGGAGGACGAGGAGAAGATATACTCGACAATCGGCGTACGCGACTCCGAGGCAACCAAGGTGACCCACGGCACACGGAGCCTCGCCCTCTTCAGCTGGGGAACCAGTCAGGTACCCGAGCACACCATCGAGGACGCCCTCAGGAAAGCAGCGGAACTCATCAAACACACGTAGCCCCCCAAAAACGCTTATTACTTGTAACCTGCTCCAAACGCCACGTCACATACCCGTTATCCATTCCTTTGACAGCGGAAACCCTATCGTAACGACGTTAGATGGTGCGACCGCCGGGATTTGAACCCGGGTTGTTGGCTTGGAAGGCCAAAATCCTGCCGCTAGACCACGGTCGCGCGAGCAAAATGAAATGGAGTTGGGGATAAAAACGTTTACTCCACGGGGATCATGATCTCGGTCTTCCAGTGCTCAGGCGTGTCCTCGTCGATGAGCGACCCGTAGCTCAGCCCGTACTCGTCCGGCTGGTACACCGCCTCGATGCTGTACATCGACGAAGACGGCTTCATCCCGTTGTCCTCGATGTACCTGTGCAGCGTCTCGTAGTAGTGCTCCAAAGGGTTCGACGTGCCGATGAACAGCAGGAACGCCACCCTGATCTCAGGCATCATCTTGGTGTCCACCCCCTCTACCCCCTTCTCGACGGGGATAAGAACCTCCCGCCTACACCCGGGCTCGTCCTTCGGGTCATAATACAGCACCATGGTTGGGTCCTTCGGCCTGGCGCCCTTCTTGTAGAGCTCGCTGTTGAGTCTCGCGCACTCGGCGACCTCGTTCTCGCCCGGCTTTAGCTCCCTGTATGCGACGAGTTCCCGTATCGTCGTCTTGACCCCGATTTTATCGATCATACTGAACCCTATCGAGTACGGCAGCTAATAATGCTTGTCAGTAAAGCTGAATAGGCTTCTCCAAGCGGCTCAGCAGCACGATGTTGCTATACCTGTGCTCGTCGACGACGTTATAGCTCGACGCCTCAGCAAGCTCATCCGCGAACCTCTGGATTTCCTCGAACCACGCCATCTTGTCGTACCCGAACCGCTCCCGGGCGGCTCCCACCGACATCGCCGCCTTGGGCTCCATGTAGGTCGCGTTGCTCAGCTCCGCCAGACCCGCGTACTTCTCGGGGCTGTGCATGTTCAGCCCCGGCACCAGCGTGTGCCGCAGCACCGTGGGGCAGCTGAAGCTATCAAGAAGCTCCAGCGTCTCCAATACCCTACCCCAAGAACCGGCGACCATGGGTCTGCACGTCTTCGTGTAAGTCTCCTCGTCGGGGGCGCACAGGCTGACGTAGAGCTGAGTTGGCTCGACGCCGAGGCTACCAAGCACGTCCGGCTTCGTCCCGTTGGTGACTATGAACACCGACTTGAAGCCCCGGCCATAGAAAGCCTCCACAAGCTCACCGAGCCGAGGGTACAGCGTCGGCTCCCCCTCGAGGCTGATGGCGGCGTGCACGGGCTCCATCGCCGCCCCGAGCATACCCGGGTCGACGTTCGGGTTCCCGCCGAAACCGTTCAGCGCCTTCCTGTGAGCGGCGAGGCACCCGTCGATGATATCCTCGGGGTCCTCCGGTCCCTGTATGCTCCGGGTCTGCTCCCAAGAGACGCCGAGGGTCTCGGGGGTCGCCCTCCAGCAGAAGAGGCAGCTCTGGGTGCAGTGCCCGAGGCTAGGCGTCATCTGTAGGCACCGGTGCGTCGGTATCCCGTAGAACCTGTTCTTGTAGCAGCTCTCCTCGCCCCCCGTGTTGAGGCTTCGCCGCAGCCAGTGACACGTCTTCACAGCGCTGTGGGCGCCTACCAAACCATACTTCTGCTTGGTGTAGCTCCTACGCAGCTCCTCTGGGAGGCTCATACCCTTGAACAGGTGCGGCGCCCAAATAATAATGACACTGTGAACGGTTCTCGGTTACCGTTAAATCGCTGACCGCCTATTGCCTCACCATGAGCTCCAAGGGAAAAGATTTCAAACGCATCCTCAACACGCCGGAGCTGCATCTAAGACCATGTGCATACGACGCGTTGTCGGCGCTCCTCATCGAGAAAGCGGGGTTCAGCATCGTAGGCACCACAGGCTACGGCATATCGGCTTCCCTCATAGGGCAGCCCGACATGGGGCTGATAGGCTACCACGAGATGCTGGAGCGGACACGCACAATAGTTAACGCCGTGGACCTGCCCGTGGACGTCGACGTGGACACAGGCTACGGCAACGCCTTGAACATACACTGGACTGTCAGCAACTTCGCGCGGGTAGGAGCCGCCAGCGTCAGGATTGAGGACCAGATATGGCCTAAGCGCTGCGGCCACATGGCCGGAAAACAGGTCATCCCAGCCCACGACATGGTGCAGAAGATCAAGGCGGCTGTCAATACACGCGACCAGGAGGACCCAGACATGGCGATAGGGGCGCGCACAGACGCCAGGACGGTCACGGGATTCGACGACGCCCTCGGCAGAGCCACGGCCTACGGCGAGGCGGGCGCAGACTACGTCTACGTCGAGGCGCCTCAGAGCCTCGGCGAGGTTGAGAAGCTAGTGGAGAAGGTGCCCGTACCCCTCGCCTTCAATGTCATCCCCGGAGGGAAGACCCCGCCGTTCACATTCGAGGAGCTGGAGGAGCGAGGCGTCCGCTACGTGTCGGTGCCCATGATATGCCTCTACCCCGCGGCGAAAGCCATGGTGGAGGCCCTCGACGAGCTGCGGCACGGCAGGGACATCCGCAGGATCGCCGGGATGGGGGTCTCGTGGGCCGAGTTCAACGACCTCGTCGGCGTGAACAGGTGGAGGCGCCTGGAGATCGAGTCCCTCAGCGAGGAGGAGCTCGTACACAACTACGGCACCAGCAACCTTGAGGAGATAATCAGGCGGGAACTCGCCGGCACGGAGAAAGTGTGGAAAAAATAATCCACACCCCAATCAATTAACAGGTACACCGAGTTGACGCCCATGGAGTTCTGGGAGAGCCTCGACCAGCTGATACGGGAGCACGCCTTGGTGATAGACCGACCCAGGGGCAGCGCCCATCCGCGGTACCCTGAATCGTTTTACCCTGTTGACTACGGGTACCTCGAAGGCACCACGAGCAGCGACGGGCACGGCGTCGACGTCTGGCGCGGAACGTTACCAGACACCCGGGTTCAGGCTGTGCTGGTTACGGTCGACACGGTCAAAAAGGATGAGGAAATCAAGCTCGTCGTAGGATGCACCGAGGAGGAGATCGGCAGGCTGTACCCTTACACCGAATCCTACTCGATGGCAAGCATAATTGTGAGAAGAGAATAGGGTTAGCCGTAGATCGCCTTGAACTTGTCCTCAAGGTAGTCGATGAACGGCTTGACTACGAGACCCTTACCGACCACGTGCTTCACGAGGTCCTCGGGGTCGTACAGGTTACCGTACCCATACACGTTGTCCGTCAGCCACCGCTTCGTCTCCTCAAATCTGCCACCGGCGATGCCCTGCCTCCAGTCAGGCAGGTCCTTGTTGAGCTTCGTCAGCCAGACGCCGTCGTATATGTTGCCCAGAGCGTAGCTGGGGAAGTAGCCCAGGCTGCCCCCCGCCCAGTGGGTGTCCTGCATGACCCCCTCGCTGTCGTCCTCGATCTCGACGCCGAGGTAGTCCATGTACTTCTGGTTCCACAGCTGCGTAAGCTCGTCTACAGTCACCTTCCCCGAGAACAGGTCGCGCTCGATCTCGAACCTGATCACTATATGCAGCCCGTAGGTGACCTCGTCCGCCTCTATCCTGATCTTGCTTGGGGTCACGTAGTTGACTGCTCTGAGCATCTGTTCCTGGGACACGTCCCTGAACGTGTCGCCGGTGATCTTCTTCACGACGGGGAGGTAGTACTCCCAGAACTCGGGGCTCTTCCCAACCATGTTCTCTATGAAACGGCTCATGGACTCGTGGATGCCGTAGCTGGCGCTCGTGCCGACGGGCTGGTACATCCAGTCCATGGGGAGTCCCTGCTCGTAGAGGGCGTGTCCGCCCTCGTGGAGTATGCTGAATATGCTTGACTCGAACCTGTCCTCGTGGTAGTGGGTGGTTATCCTTACGTCCGTGTAGTAGCCCGTGGTGAACGGGTGCTCAGTGGTGTCGATCCTGCCCCCCGACTTCTCCGACTTCGTGTCGTAGAGGATAAAGTCGGCGATGCTCTCACCTATCCTCTCCTGGACATCCACGGCTACGGGGCGCCCCAGGAACCCTGTGTCGGGCTTACCCTGAGCCATCACCCTGTCCATGACCTTCATCAAACCCTTCTTCATCTCGTCGAAGATGCTGGTTATTTTGTCGGCCGTCATCTTGGGCTCGTAGTTGTCGATCAATGCGTCGTAGGGGGTCTTGGCGCCTTTGACCTCCATAAGTATCTCGGCCTCCCTGTCCTTCAACGCCTTCATCTTCTCCATCTCGGGCTTGAACATGCTCCAGTCCTTCGCCGCCTTCGCCTTCTTCCAGACGTTGACGCCCACGGTGGACTGCTTAGCCAGCTCGACGACAAGCTCCTCAGGTATCTTGGTGGCCTCGTCGTACATCTTCCGTGACAGGTAGACGTTCCGCTTCTCAAGCTGGCTCAGCGAGCCGTAGTCCCTGTGCTTCTGGATGGCTTCCAGCGTCTTACCGTTCTCGGGGTCCACGAGCATCTGGTGCCCCATCTTCTGGAGCATGGCGAGCTGCTGGCTCTTCAACTCCACAGCCCGCGGCGGCATCTTGGTCTCCATGTCCCAGTAGAGTATGGAGACCGCTGAGCCCAGCACAGCCATCTCCTTCGACTTCCCCAGCAGCCTATCATACTGTTTCCTCAAGTCAACAGGCATAACGATCAACAGTTACCTTGTTGCCTGTGAACCGCATATACCTTTCTAAAACTTGAAGCCCACACGTGGCACACCGGAAACCACTAACGACCTATGAATAGCGAAGCGCCCGCTTTCAGACCCTCATCCACAATTTAAAATTTATAAAGACGTTATTTGGCTGTAAAAAACCGAGATTTAGGCATCTGAGGTGCATTCAAGGAAAAAACATTCTTTATAAGTTACATCTTTAAGATAAGATTGTCAGGTAAACGGTTTTGGGTATACTTTTTCTCGTCCTCGGCAGCTCAGGATCGGGCAAGGATACGTTGATTCAGAGGATTATCGAGAAATACCCGGAAAACCTGCCGTCGCTCAGGTTGGCGCGGCGGGTAGTCACCAAGAAAACCGTGAAGGACGTCGAGGACTTTGACTCTGTTGAACCCGAGACCTTCCTCAGGATGAAGACTGACGGCAAGTTCATCCTCGACTGGCAGTCATACGACAACTACTACGGCGTCAGGGGCGAGGTCGCCACGTGGCTCCGCGAGGGACACCCCGTGATAGCCAACGTGTCCCGCAGCGTCGTGGAACAGGCGGAGAAGCTGTTCCCCGAGGTGAGGACCATACTGGTGCACGTCCCCATCGAGGTGATGGCGGAACGCATCATCAACCGGGGCAGGGAAACCTTCGAGGAGGTCCTCGACAGGCTGATCCGCGCACAGGAGACTGAGGCGGCGCCCCGATCCGATCTATCCGTCGAGAACGTCGGCGACGTCGAGGACACCAGCGACAAGATCCTCCGGTTCATAGTAGACGAAATCGAGAGGATCATGGTTGCGTCGTTCGAGTCGACGGTGACCAAGCAGGGTCAGGCCACCCTACCCAAGGCCCTCCGCGACAAGTATGGCATCCGCGAAGGGGACAAGATAGTCTACGTGGACCTCGGCGACCACATAGCCATCATCCCCCAGCCCCTGGACCCCCTAGCTGTGTTGAAGCAGATAAAAATCGGAACGGGGAAGAGCGTGGCTGAGAAGAAAGAGGGGAGTTAAGCCGACGCCGAGAACTTGGCTGATGGACGAGTTTAACTTCAAGCTCAGAACATCGGTGGCGTGAAGACGTCGTAGATAAGCAGCTCCTCTTCGACGTCGTAGGTGCGGTGCCTGAGACCCGGCGGGACCACGACGAAGACGCCGGGCTCTAGGCTGAAGCCTCCGCGGTCCTCCACCCACATCCTCGCCTTCCCCTTCAGCACGTAGACGACGTCTGTCTCGTCCTCGTGTATGTGCTGCTCGATCTCGGCGCCGGCTGGGCACCGTACGACGAAGCAGGTTACCTCCCCTCCATCCTCTTTTTTCGAGTACAGCACACGCATCCTGACGTCTCTCAGGAAAGGGTGCGGTGTCTCAGATGTCTCGCTGAGGTTTCTGACGATGCTCATGATATAAAAAACGTGTTGGGAGTGGATGAGGTTTGTTCCTGTCACTCGACGGGCTTGATGAGGAAGTCGGGGAGGACCTCCCTGGCCTTCTCCCGCTTCTCCTGAAACTCCTTGAGGAACGCCTTCACACGGTTCGCCAGCTCCTTCTTGCACTCGCCGCAGAGGATGCTCCCCGACCTGCACAGGTTCTCGCGCTCCACGAGCTTGGCGTCCTCCTCCTCGAAGAGGAAGTAGTAGTAGGCGTAGACGTTGCATACGTCGGGGCGGCCCCCGAGCCTGCGCTGCTCCTCCACGGTGTCCCGGCCGCCTGTGAACGCCGCCATCACCTTCTTCGCAGCCGCCTTCGGCGGGTCAGTCGTGAATATCGCTGTCTCGGGCTGGCTGGCGCTCATCTTACCGCCCTCGGCGAGGCCCGGCAGGAACTTGGCGTGTATCTGCGCCGGCTTGTAGTAGCCGAGCTTCTCGGCGATGTCGCGGGTGATCCTCCAGTAGGGGTCCTGGTCGATTGCAGCGGGTATGAGGCACGGTATGTTCCTGCCCTCCCTATCCGACTGCAGGAAGCAGATCATGGCCTGGAGCGCCGGGTGCCAGATTACGCCTATGTTGTCGCTGTTGGTGAACCCGAACACTGCCTTCACCGTGCTGAACGTGATCTTCTTAGCCACCTTGAGGCCCAGCTTGTAGATGTGCTGGATGTGGTCCGCGTCGCTTATGATGTGGGTCTTCTCAGGGTCCAGGCCGCAGGCTATGAGGTCAAGTGCGTTCTCGTATGTGAACCCTATGGCCTCCTCAAGCGTCAGGTCCTCCCTGTGTAGGAACTTCTCGTCATCCGTCATCTGGAAGTAGAGGTCGGCGTCGAAGGCGTCCTGCAGGTACTTGCAGAAGAACCACGGCAGCAGGTGCCCGAGGTGGACGTGGCCCGAGGGGCCCCGGCCCGTGTAGAGGCCCACCTTGTTTCCCTTCTCGTACTCGTCGAGCCACCAGTCCGTGTCTCTGTGGCTCATGTATACTCCTCGCCGGAGCTGCTTGTGCATGAATCCGGCGTGTTTGGCGATGCGTTCCGCTATCTCGGTGGTCATGGGCGGGACTCCGAACTGCTCTAAGAGCTTGTCGTAGTCGATCTCCCCGCTTACCGTCCAGGGGGTGACCACCATCTCCTGTTTTGGGTCGTCTGCCATCTCAGCTGTCTCCTATCAGGCCCAGAGTTGAGTCTGGGTTGTTTTTTCTGCCGGGGCTAGGGCTGGTGTTAGAAACGTTATCCTCCGCTAGGAGGAGGCTGTCCAGTCCGAGTGATACACACTCATCTTCCCTTTCTCCCGTCGATACAACTGAGCGGCTCACGTTTTAAAAAGGTATTCGTCACCCATCGACCGTCTTGTACATGGAGACGCAGTCCACGTACTCGCCGCGGTACTTGATGCCCCCGGGGAGACGTCCGTACTCCACGTAGCCCAGCCGCCTGTACAGCTCAACGGCGGGGCTGATGCCGTACACCTCAAGGTACAGTATCTCCGCGTCGAGCGTAGCCGCCTGCCTCTCCAGCTCCCGCATCATCTCCGAGCCGATGCCCTGCCCCCTGTACTCCTTCTTCACGAAGACGCCTACACCGGCGGTGTGCCTGAGGCGGCCCCCTCTCTTCCGGGCGTTGGCCTGCCCCACGGCTCTGCCATCTACCTCGGCTATGACCTTGGCTGAGCGCCCGGTCTCCACGTCTTTCATCATTTCGGCGTGCCTGTCCACCTGCTGGTCTCTGGTATTCTTTTTATCGCCGCCGATCATGGCCTCCTCGTCGATTAGCTCGCTCTGAAGCTCGAACAGGTCATCTAAGTCGCTCCAGCTTGGCGGCCTCAGGACGACTTTTAGCCCATTCTTCGACGTGAACTCCCGATAAAACATGTCCACCCCAGTTTACGGGGGCGATTTCTGGATATTTAACTAGGATGCGTAAAGCTCCTTGACCATGATGAGGCTGTCAACGTAGCCGCCCCTGTACTTGACTTCGCCCGGCACCCGCCCGACCTCCACGTAACCCATCTTCTCGTAGACGTGGATGGCCCTGTCGTTGATGGCGAAAACCTCCAGCATGATCTTCTCAAGCCCGAGCGCGGCGACATGCCTCTCAACCTCCCTCATAATCTCCTGCCCGACGCCGATCTCACGGTACCCCTGCTTGACGGAGATGCCTAGACTCCCGACGTGGCTCATCCTACCGAACTTTGGCGCCACCTCGCAGCTACCGACCACCCTACCGTCCGCCTCGGCCACGACGGCGATGAGCCTGCCTTTCTCTAGGTTGGTCAGATTCCTCGCCAGCCAGTCTACCTCCTCCTCACGGGTCTTCTTAGTGTCCACCGCTATCATGGCCTCCTCCTCGACCAGAAGGTTGATGAACTCCAGCATGTCGTCGAGGTCCTCCCACCGGGGCGTCCTGAGCGTGACCTTTCTGCCGTCCCCGGCCTTGAACTCCCTGAGAACCGTGCCTGCCTTCATGTCTAACGTGAAACGGTTAACCCGTATTAAGGAGTTGCTCAGCCCTCGAGTATCTCAAGGAGCGCCGCTTCAAGGGACTTGCCTTTGGGCGGGTTCTCTACGATCTCTCCCTCTACCTCGCCGCGCATGTTCACCACGACGATGTAGGGTATCCTAGTCACGTTGAACTCCTCGACCTCCGCAGGGCTAGGAGGTATCCTCCACCGCCTCTCGTTACTCTTGGCGTCCCTCATCAAGCCTCCGAAGACTCTCACCTCCAGCCCTGTCTCCCTTTGTAGGAGGGCGAGGATGGGCACGTTCCTGTGGCAGTCGGGGCACCACTCGGCGCTGAACGCCACCACCACATACCTGTCGACGTGGCACCTGATCTTGATGACGGCCTCGCCGTCCAACTCGTATGATTCGTAGTTCTCGTGGAGCCTCGGCGCCTTCTCCCTGCAGTCCTCGACGTAGTCGATGGCCGACAAGGAACCTGCCCTGATCTTCTCCAGGTCGTGCATAGGTCCCCCAGAGACGTCGATTCATATAAAGGAGGCTACCCGCCGGTCTTCAGCGCCTCAGCGAAGACGGGCGGCAGCCCAGCCTCGACTATCTCAGCCATAACCTGTTCCACGGGGTACTCGACTCTCCTGAACTCGACCTCCACCTCGTCGCCGAGGGTGATCAACGCGTAGCACGCCCTCGGGTCGCCGTCCTTGGGCTTCCCTACGCTTCCGTCGTTCACCACGTGTACGCCGTCGACGACCCTGTGGTAGGGCACGTGGGTGTGACCGCACACCAGCACGTCGACGTCCAGCGGCTCCAGCAGTCTCCTCAGGCTCGCCTCCGGCCTGTCCGCGTGCAGGTACTCGTTGATCCTCCGCGGGCTGCCGTGGACCATCAGGACCCTGTGGCCCCCTGCCTCCAACCTGATCTCACTTCTCAGGCCCCTGAGATACTTCTTATAGTCGGCGGTCACAGCGGCGGTCGTCCAGTCGATGCTCTTCTGGCCGTTCGCCTTGTCCACGGGTGTGACGTAGGCGCATCCGCAGTCGCCGCGCTCGTTGCCGACACCGTCGTCGTAGTTACCCATTATCGTCGGGGTCTCCATCTCCTTGAGCAGGGCTACCGCCTCGTTGGGCCTGGGGCCGTACCCTACGAGGTCGCCGAGGCAGCAGACCATGTCCGGCTTCTGTGCGCGGATGTCGGTGAGCACGTTGCGCAGCGCCTGGATGTTGGCGTGTACGTCGGAGAAGACCGCTATACGCAATGGCTCCGCCTCACCTTATCGACACCCGCTTCCCGGTGACGGCGTAGCTTATGGACTCGCTTATGTAGCTGGCGTGGTCGGCGATCCTCTCAAGGTACCTGATTGTGAGGAGGTAGGCGATTATGGTCTTGGAGGACGCCTGGGTCTCCCACAGCTGCTTGAGGTTGCTGAGGTAGAGCTCGTCTGACTCGGACTCGCTCTTAGAGAGCTCCCATATCATGCTCTGGTCCCTGGTCTCGATGAACGTGATGGACTGGTCCACGCAGCGCCTGACGACGTCGGCCATCCTCTGGAAGCTGTACCCGTTATCGGGCAGCGGCTCCCACTCGCCGAGCCTGTTCCTGATGTCGCTTATGTCCAGCGCGTACCTCCCGTAGCGTTCGAGGTCGTAAGCCACCTTGATGTACGCCTTCAGCGTCCGCAGGTCGCTCGCCATGGGCTGGTGGAGCGCCATCAGCTCGGTGACCCTGTCCTCTACCTCCTCGCTGAGGATGAGTAGCGTGTTGCTCCACGCCCTCGTCTGTACGTAGACGTCCTCGTCCTGGAAGAATCCCTTGAGGGACAGGTTGATGGACTCCTCGGCTAGGCGCCCCATCTTGATCAGCAGGGTCTTTACCTGGTTCAGTCCGATGTCAAGTGGTCTATTCATCTTCATCACCCGAACTTTCCCGTTATGTAGTTCTCCGTTAGCTCGCTCCGGGGGTTCTCGAATATGTCCCGCGTTGAGTCGAACTCGATGACCTCGCCCAGGTACATGAACGCTGTCATCTCGCTGACGCGCGCCGCCTGCTGTAGGTTATGCGTGACCAGCACCACGGTGTATTTCTCCTTCAGCTCCCTCATCAACGCCTCGATCTTCATGGTGGCGATGGGGTCAAGCGCGCTGCAAGGCTCGTCCATCAGTATTATGTCGGGGTTGATGCTAAGCGCGCGTGCGATGCAGAGCCTCTGCTGCTGGCCCCCGCTGAGCCCGAAGGCGCTCTCGTGTAGCCTGTCGCTTACCTCGTCCCACAGCACCGCGCCCCTGAGGCTGTCCTCAACTATCTCGTCGAGCTTCTCGCCTGAGGCGGTCTTGTGGAGCCGGGGGCCGTAGGCGATGTTGTCGTATATGCTCATGGGGAACGGGTTGGGCTTCTGGAAGACCATGCCAACGCGTTTCCTGAGCTCGTAGACGTCCTCCTCCGGCCTGTAGATGTTGCGTCCGTCGATGTGCACCTCGCCCTCCGTCCTGCAGATGGGGATGATGTCGTTCATGCGGTCGATGCTGCGGAGGAGCGTGCTCTTCCCGCAGCCGCTGGGGCCCATGAACGCGGTCACGACGTTGCTCTTCAACGCGACGTTGATGCCCCTGAGCACGTGGTTGTCGCCGTACCAGAGGTTGAAGTCCTTGAACACGATCTTGTCCTTCGCCATCTTGGGGCTGAACCCCACGACTTGGTCGTTTAACATGTATGTGTTGTTACTCATGATCCTAGCTTCCTCAAGTAATGGTTTCTTATGAGCAGCGCCGACACGCTGATGGTGAGGAACATCACGAGTAGGACAAGGCTCGCCCCGAAGGCGCGCTGCATCCCCTCGGCCGTGTGCCCCTGCGTTGCTAACAGGTAGATATACATTGGCAGGCTCCCCGTGGGGCTACTGAGGCTCCTTGGTACGAACGCCTCAAGCCCCGAGCCGGCGGTCAGCCAGACCACCGCCGTCTCGCCTATCGCCTTCCCCACGCCGAGCAGCACGCCTGTGACTATCCCCGGCAAAGCCGCCGGCAGCACCACCTTGAGGATGGTCTGCCACTTGGTGGCGCCCATGGCGAGGCTCGCCTCCCTGTACTCCCTTGGCACCACCTTGATGGCCTCCTCGCTGGCCCGTATGGTCCAGGGGAGCATCATGAGGCTGAGGCTGAGTGCGCCCGCGATGAGGCTCGTCTTGAGCTGCAGGTAGAAGACGAGGAACTCCAGGCCGAAGAGGCCGATGACTATGCTGGGCATCCCCGCCAGCGTCTCGGTGAAGAACCTGACGCTCTGGGTCAGCAGGTTATCCGGCGCGTACTCGGAGAGGTATATCGCGGAGGCTATCCCCAGCGGCGCGCCGAACAGGGTGCAGAGGCTGACGAGGTATATGCTCCCCACTATCTGGGGGAATATGCCGCCGTACTCGAACCTGTAGGGGCGCCCTGTGAGGAACTCAAGGTTTATCGCGCCTAACCCGTTGGACGCCACCCAGACGACGATGACCGGCAGTATTACTACGCTAAGCCCGACGGAGACGTAGAGGAGGGCCCGGATTATCTGCTCCTTCCTTATCTCGTTCACTGGATGTTCCTCCTCCGTATCACGAACGTGGCGATGAAGTTTAGGGCCGTGACCATGAAGAAGAGGACCACGCCTATCGCGAACAATGCGTACTGGTGGGACGAGCCCCACTCAGCGTAGCTATACTCGATTGCGATGGTGCTCGTGAGCATACGCACCCTGTCCAGTACGCCCGTGGGTATCCACGGGGTCTCGGGGTTGCCCACCACCATGAGCACCGCCATGGTCTCCCCCATTGCCCTGCCGACGCCGAGCACCAGCGCCGTCCTTATCCCCGACGCGGCTGTGGGCAACACAACGTTCCTGACTGTCTGCCAACGCGTCGCGCCGAGGGCGAGGCTCGCCTCACGGTAGGCCCTGGGCACGGCCCTCAGGCTGTCCTCGGCTATGGTTATGAGGTTGGGGAGTATCATGAATGCGAGCACAATCCAGCCGGCCAGTATCGACTCGCCGCGGCCGCCTATGTTGTTCCTGATGAAAGGCACCAGCACCATGAGCCCGAAGAACCCTATCACCACGGAGGGGATGCCCACGATCACCTCCACTGTGGACTTTACTATGTTCCTCAACCAGAAGGGCGCGAACTCCGCCAAGTATATCGCGGTGGGCACCCCTATGGCGGTGGCTATGACAACGGCGCCCGCGACTACGTAGACGGTGCCCACCAGCGTCGGGAGGATGCCGAACAGGTCCCTGTGGGGGCTCCACGTCATGCCCGTGATGAACCCCCAGTTCAGGACCCTGATCCCTTCCCGTAGCAGGAAGAACGTGATCAGGAAGACGACTACGGCGGAGAACGAGGCGCACAGGAACAGTATCTTCCCGATTACGTCGCCGCTTCTCATCATTCGCCCTTCCTTTGAATGTGAAATAAAAGAGGTGTCTAATAGATGGGTATGTAGCCCATGTCCTCTACGACGGCCTGCCCCTCAGGTCCCTGGATGAACTCTATGAACGCCGCCTCCAATGTGCTTGGCATGCCCTTGGTGAACATCCAGAGAATCCTCGTGATGGGGTACTCCCCGTTGTTCACGTTCTCAACCGAAGCCTCGACGCCCTCGATCATCGCGGCGCTGAGCGAGCCGTCGATGTACCCGAAGCTCACGTACGCGATGCCGTACTCGTTGCCGGCCACCGCAGCCCTCATCTCGCCGTTGCTGGGCTTGACCCCCGCGCTCGCGACGAACTCCTTGCCCATCATGGCGTAGTCCGAGAAGACCTCTCGGGTGCCGGAGCCCTCCTCACGGGTGTAGACCTCGATCTCGTGGTCTGGTCCGCCGAGCTCGCTCCAGTTGGTGGTCTCGCCGCTGAATATCTCACTCACCTCATCGAGGGTGAGGTCGAGGCTTCCCGCCAGCGGGTTATCCGGGTTGATGACCACCGCGACGCTGTCCTTGGCGACGCTGAACGCGACGAGATCGGGGTAGCTCAGAAGCTCAGACTCTTTGATGTTCCTCGACGCCTCACCGATGTTTACTTCACCGGACCCGGCTGCCTTCACGCCGTGGCCTGAGCCGCCGCCTGCGACGCTTATCTGGACTTTGTTATGCTCGGCCATGAACAGGTTGGCGCACTCCTGGCTTATCGGCAGGACCGTGGTGGACCCTGCCACCGAGATGCTTCCGCTGAGCTCGATTGCTCCGCCTCCATGTTCAAGCTGTGTCTTAAGGTCCGCGATCTGTCTGTTGTACGTCAACGGGCCGGCTGCAAAGTAGCCGACCCC
>JAFGTA010000114.1 GCA_016934355.1 Candidatus Bathyarchaeota archaeon
AACAGGTTCTACGAGATGCTGGCTAGGCTGGACCGCTCCATGGTGGAGAAGAAGCCCAGCGGGGTCTCGGAGGAGCAGCTGCTTCAGGGGCCGCTGAGCGACGCCATGGCCCACGTTGGGCAGCTCTTGATGCTCAGGAGGCTGGCGGGTTCCCCTGTCCGGGGTGAGAACTTCATAGTCGCGGATATCCGGGCTGGCGTGGTGGGTCCCGTTCAGCCTGACCCTGTGTCGCCCGACGAGTGACCTGAAGTATTTTAACGTGGTCGGCTAATCAGCATACTGTGGTGTGTTTTGGCTGACGTTCTTCTGAGGTTGAAGGGGCACGAGTACAGGGAGCGGGGCTATGATAAGGCGGTGCTGGCGGTGGGCTCCACGGAGTACCACGGTGACCACCTGCCCTACGGGACGGATACGCTGGTGGCTGAGCACCTCGCTTCTGAGGTCGCGGCCCGTGTGGAGGGGCTTCTCATGTTGCCGACGATTCCTGTGGGGATGAGCGCCCACTACAGCAGCTTCCCCATCGCCATCTCCCTCAGCACCGAGACGCTGATGCGCGTGCTCACGGAGGTGTTCGATTCCCTCGACAAGCACGGGCTCAGGCGGCTGCTCATCGTCAACGGCCACGACGGTAACATCCCCGCCATCGACGCGGCGACCCGGGAGTATAGGACGCTGCACCCCGGGTTCAAGATAGCTGTGCTTGAGGCCTGGTGGGTCGCAGCCGGGGAGCTTGTGCCGCCGGGTACCTTCGAGGTGTGGGGCGGGCTGGGCCACGCAGGCGAGGGCGAGACGTCGATGATGCTCCGGGTGGACCCGTCGCTGGTGGACATGGGCCGGGCGAGGGGCGTGGTGCCCGATCTCCCGGCGCACGTCGAGGTGAAGTGGACGTTCGATGAATTAACTCCCTACGGCGCCACTGGGGACCCTTCCAAGGCGACGCGTCGGAAGGGGGAGCTCATGCACGACGCGTTGGTGGATTTGCTCGTCGACTTCGTGAAGAAGATGGACGAGCGTGGCTGGGAGACCTAGCCTTTTCTTAGGGTCTCCTTTATCGCGAGGAGCGCTAGGAGTGCGGCGGCGACGGTGAGCCCGATGTTCAGCTTGAAGAGGGCTCCGACGCCTAGGGCGTTGATTATGACGCCTGAGACGGCTGGGCCCGCGAAGGTGCCTAGGTCCCGTGTGAGGCGGTAGAAGCCGAAAGCCTTGCCGCGGGTCTCCTCGGTGCTTATGTCTGCTACGATGGCGCTTGCGACGGGGTGGAAGAACCCTGCGCCGAGGCCCAGCGTCAGCGTCGAGACGACGAGCATGGTCTGGGTCTTGAAGATGAGCAGCAGCGCGTAGCTCAGCGCCGTCACGGCGAGGCCGGCGGCTAATGGCAGCTTTCGTCCTACTCTGTCGGACACGGGGCCCGCGGCGAGGGAGGCTACAGCCGTGCTGCCTGACATGGCTATGAACAGGGTTGTTAGGAAGCTCTGCGGTATCTGGATGGTGAGTGTCGTGTAGAGGGGCATCACCGTCGTGTACAGGTTGAGGCTGTACATGAAGAGGAAGCCCCCCGCCATGGCGACGAGGTACTCCCTGCTCAGGATTCCGCGTAGCCCGCCGAGGTCGAGGAGCCGGGTATCCGCGTTGCTGGTCATGGTCTCCTCCAGCAGGAACGCGCATATGGCTGCGCTGGCGAAGCTGAAGACGGTGGCCAGCATGAAGATGCTTCGGACTCCCAGCGTGTCCATGAGCCTGCCGCTGAGGTAGGTGCCCACGAGTATGCTGAGGCCGTTGACGCCCTCGTAGAGCCCGAGTGCCATCGCGCGTCTCCCGGGGCCGGCGGCCTCCACCATGGCCGTCATCAACGCGAGGAAGAAGAACGCCTGCCCGAGGCCGTAGAGGATGAACGCGGCGGCGATGTGGGTGCTGGTGCGGGCGAGGGTGACGGCTAGGAGGCTGGCCGCCATGCTGGCGGCGCCTATGGCTGACATCCGTTTCCTGCCGTACCTGTCGCTGAGGAACCCGCTGACGGGCCCCGTTGCGGCCTTGACGAGTCCGATTGTGGATATGAGGGCGCCGACGAGCAGGTAGCTGGTGCCGACGAACTCGCTCGTGTACAGGGAGAGCAGCGGCTGGGTGAGCCCGTAGCCGATGAACATTGTGGAAAGGGCGGCCGCGTACCGCGCGGCGCTGCCTATGAACGTGTGGTCTCCTCGGCTCATCTTTGCCTCATAGAGACGGACGCTCGACGCGAAAAAGACTTGCGGCGCAGTCAAAAGGATTTGAGTAACGCGGGAAGCTCTGCTATTGTTTTCACGGTGTGCCCTTTCCAGCGTCCTGTCCCCTCGTTGTCGACCCAGACCGCCTGTAGCCCGGCTTCTACAGCTCCCTCGATGTCAGCCTCTATGCTGTCGCCGACCATGACCGCCTCGGATGCCTCTGTCTGTAGCAGGTTTAGAGTGTGCTGAAAGATCCGGGGGTCTGGTTTGGGTATCCCGATGTCGCAGCTGCACACCATTGCGTCGAACCACCTACCGTGATCCATGTCTCGAAGCGCTCGGCGAGGTATGTCGGTCCATGCGTTGGACAGTAAAGCGATCTTGTAGTCTCTGGATAGGCTCTGAAGCAGCTTGTCCAAGCCGGTGACCCATCTCTGTTCACTCATCTCGTAGACGAGTAATGCCAGCTCATCGGTTATGTCTCTGCTCACCGAGTAGCCTAGGATGCCGAGGGCGTGGTTGAAGAAATCATGTGTATCGACTTCCTTCCGCTCTTCACGCAGCGCGTACCGCCACTCGTTTGTATCGTGAATGGCTTTGTCTAGGTCCTCTGCTGCGATGTCGATTCCTTCGATGGACAGCCGTTCGGCGGCGTGTTCAGATATTTTTCTCCACGGCGTCTGCGGGAAGGCGAGGGTTCCACCGTAGTCGAAGATGACGGCTTTGATCATGAGCATATTATCCTGCGTTTCTCTTAATATTCTATCCTCAAACGGGAGAGCTTGTTTATCTGGTAAGGGGCTGCACCCGGCTTGGATGGTAATCATATCTTTTCTCGTTACTTTTATCCTGCTGGCTGGGTCATGTAGGTTGACTCGCATTGGATTTCTGGAAGCTGATGGATATACTTCACAAGTATCAGGAGATAATGAACCCCCTCACCGAGGAGAAGCTCGACAAACTCGTGGACCTGCTGAGACTCGAACCGGGCAGCAGCGTGCTCGACATCGCCTGCGGGAAAGGGACGCTGCTCGTAAAGCTGGTAGAGAAATACGGGATAAAAGGAGTAGGCATAGACAAGTCGCCCTACTGCATCGACGACTGCAACCAGAACAAGTCAACCCGGGTCCCAGACGCCGACCTAACGTTCCATTTAATGGACGGAGCGGACTACAAACCCGAAATCAAGTATGACCTGAGCTGCTGCCTCGGCGGAAGCTGGGTTTTCAAAGACCACAGAGGCACACTGGAAGCATTATCCGGGATGACTAAGCCCGGTGGGCTCATCCTCGTCGGTGAACCCCACTGGCTCAAGGAGCCCGCCAAGGAGTACCTCGAAGCCGAGGAGATGACCCGAGACAGCTACAGGCTCCACGCCGAGAACGTCATGATCGGTGAACGGCTGGGGCTTAGATGCCTCTACACTCTGGACAGCGACCACGACGGCTGGGACCACTACGAGACCCTGCACTGGTGGGCAACCGAGGACTACATCAGGGACAACCCCGGCGACCCAGACGTCCCCGAGATACGCGAAGCCAACGAGAAGTTCAAGCAAATCTATCTCCGCTGGGGACGCGACACCATGGGGTGGTGCATCTACCTATTCAGAAACCAATATTATTTTTCCCGAGGATTCATTGTTACTTGGAATAAATGAAATTCGATAATCTTTCTAAGAAAGTGTGATTTAGTATTTAGTATTATTGGGTATGTTATTCTTTGTATAAATAATACCCAATAAAAGCTAATAGTAAAGCCAACCCAAACCCTTTCAGTACATAAGGGGCTCCAATAATCCAGTATGCCCGTCGGCTTGAGAATATAATTTTCACTAAAAGGACAGAAGGAATAATGATTAATGCGCTAAGCCTCTTCCAAATCATCTTAATGTTTTATTTCATCTCAAATTATTAAGAATGTTGAATTGAAATATGTTCAAATATTAAAAAGCGTAATATGTCATACTCACTATAGTTATAATGAGAATTTCAATATCCGTGTTACATGGAGCGACCCATTACCCGTCACATCGTAAAATTCCCGGCGGCAGCGAAAACCACAGCAGAAAAACTGAATAAAGCCCGTCAATCCCGAAAAAAAGGCTAAAAACACCGAGAAAACAAAAAAATTTTTAAAAATTACCTGCCACAGCGAAAACCCAGCCACGACAAGTTAAGAGAAGAGACTCTTCCAAATGCCAGACTCCAACTTACTTGAAACTCGGTATGACCTCCTCGCTGAACTTATTCATCGACGCCCTCCAGTCTCCACGTGGGAACGCGGCGGTGTACAGAGAGGCTCCCCAGTCCTCGGCAGCCTCTATGTTCCGGGTGTACTGGCTTGAGCTGTAGACCCCTGACCCCATGTCGCCGACCATGAACTCTACTTCCCCCGCCCGCCCCGCCTCCTCGGCGGCTCCCAGCACCGTCTCCTTTATCGAGTCCCTGTTATGAGCCATCCACGGCGGGATGAAGCAGATGTCGCCGAGCCTCCCTGTCAGCCTCAGCATCCGCCTGCCCGAGCTGCCGAACAGCAGCTTCGGGTACGGCTTCTGAACGGGCTTCGGGTCGAGGACGGCTCCCTCGACATCGTAGTGATCGCTCTTATAGGTGACCTTGGGCTCGGTCCAGAGCCTAAGCATCAGCTCCAGCGCCTCGTGGGTCTTGTCCACCCTGTCCCCCGTGTCGAGCCACCGGCTGTACCCGTCGAACTCGACCCTGCTCCAGCCGGCTCCGACGCCCAGCACCACCCTTCCGCCTGAGAGCACGTCGAGGGTGCTCAGCCTCTTCGCGAGGACGCCGGGGTGCCTGAACGGCAGCGGCGTCACGAGGGTGCCCAGCCTGATGCGCTCCGTCTTCGCCGCGAGGTAGGTGAGGGTCGTCCACGTCTCAAGCGTGCTGTAAGGGTTCGCCATGCTGTGCCCTATCTCGGTGCCCCACATGTAGTGATCCGGCATAAGAGCGCCTTCAAAACCAAGCCTGTCAGCCTCCACGACAGCCCCAGCGATATAGTCAAGGTTCTCGTATAGGTTCCCGAGCCCGGTCAAGTAGAACTTCATAGCAATCAATGGATCAGTGGAGCCACACAATAAAAACCGAGTGAAATGATAAAAACCGGTGGGCAACCACTAGACCAGATGCTCCATGACCCCACCTGAGCCCCCGAAGGCAGCCGTAAAGCCGAAGAAGATCACAGTCCACGGCGACACCCGCATAGACAACTACTACTG
>JAFGTA010000115.1 GCA_016934355.1 Candidatus Bathyarchaeota archaeon
CACCTCGGCGAAGCTGGTGACCCTTGACCCCTCCGCGAGGCTGTCCTCGGTTATCCCCATGTACTGGCAGGCTGTGACGCAGGCGATCATCTCGGCGTCGATGCCTCTGAGGGCGGCGTGGTCTGTGAGCAGCTTCACGGACTCCTCGTTGAAGAACACGGTGACGTCGTGCCCGCGGCCCCTGCTGGCGTCCACCAGGCCCCTGACGTGGCGGAGGAGCCGGGGGTTTGATATGATAAGGAGGAAGTGCAAACGTTTTCACACCTTTTTTGGGTTTCGGCTGCTTAACGGTTTCCCCAGTTGTTCCACCGATTAGAACAGGGGCGGCGGGGTGTTCAAATGCCTAGGATTATATCGTTTCCGTTGCGGTGTATAACCTGATGGTTATGAGGATTCCAGTGCTATCGGTCTCGTTGGACACCCGTAAGCTAGCTTCCTTCGCGTTGGTGGCGTTCATGGTGGGCGGCCTCCTCGGGGGATGCCTGTGGAACTTCGGCGGCGTCTATGTGCCCGCCGTCTCGTCGGCTGACGGCTTCGGCTACATGAAGCAGTTCAAAGGCGTCGACGATCTCAAAGAGTTCCTGCAGGGACAGAACGTCGTGAACCTATACTGGGACATGGCTGCCCCAGGCAGTGTAGTACGGTTAAGCGGGAAAGGTTTTGCCGACACCGTCGCCCCGGCGGACGCGGCGGTTCAGGCAGCTCAGGCGGCGAGTGAGGCCGTGAGCGCGGTTGCCAGCACAGCCGGTGAAGCGTCGTCGGTCCACGTCTCCCCTGATGTCAGCTTCGTTGTCTCTGAGCTGACGGGTGCATCGGACGGCCTGGAATATTCTGGCACTAATGTGCAGGTGGAGGGCGTAGACGAGGGCGACATCGTGAAGACGGACGGCGACTACATCTACCTGGCCAAGGACACTGACGTCCTCATCGTGAAGTCGTACCCGGCCGAGGAGATGGCTATAGTGGCCAGGATCGACACGGCTCTCCCGGTGCAGGACATCTACGTCAGCGGCGACAAGCTTGTGGTGTTCAGCTACGTGCCCCGGTTCTTCCACTACGACACGGCTCTGCTGGAGGTGACGAGGGACAAGGAGCGTGTGCAGGTCACGGTGTACGACGTCGGCGACAGGGCTAGCCCCGTCGAGGACAGGGAGTTCGTGATAGACGGCAGCTACTTCAACAGCCGCATGATAGGCGACTACGTCTACTTCATAGTCACAAACCCCGCGTACGTGGACGAGGACATAGTGGTGCTCCCCGCGATACGGGACGGCCAAGAGTGGTGCATGGTTGAGGCCGAGGACGTGTGGCACCCCAACGCAACCCGCGGCTGGATGCAGTACCACACCATAACGGCGCTCAACGTGCAGGACCCGGACGCCAAGGTCACGGCCGAGACTTTCCTGTTGGACGGCGGCACCACCATCTACGTCAGCACTAGCAACCTATACATCATAGGCTACAACTGGAGCGACGGCAGCGTAATCACCAAGATAGGGATCGAGAGCGGCGGCATAGAGTTCAGGGGCAACGGCACCGTGCCCGGCTACGTGCTCAACCAGTTCAGCATGGACGAGTACAAGGGCTACTTCAGGATAGCCACCACCAGCGACGACTGGCGGCGAGGCGGAGGCGGCAACAACGTGTACGTGCTCGACGAGTCGATGACGGTGGTGGGCAGCCTGGAGGGGCTGGCCCCCGGCGAGGAGATATACAGCGCCCGGTACATGGGTGACAGGTGCTACCTGGTCACCTTCAAGAAGGTGGACCCGCTGTTCACCATCGACCTCAGCGACCCCGAGAACCCCCGTGTGCTGGGGAAGCTCAAGATACCCGGGTTCAGCAACTACCTTCACCCCTACGACGAGAACACGCTCATAGGAGTCGGCAAGGAGACCGAGGAGGCGAAGGAGGGCGACTTCGCTTGGCACCAGGGCATAAAGGTGAGCCTCTTCGATGTGAGCGACGTCGAGAACCCCCGCGAGATAGCGAAGATAGAGATAGGGGACCGGGGCAGCGACAGCCCGGCGCTGTACGACCACCACGCGTTCCTGTTCAGCAGGGCGCGGAACCTGCTGGTTATACCCATACTGGAGGCGCAGATAGACGAGGACGACTTCTCCGGGTCTGTGCCCGACAACTTCTACGGTGACTACGTGTACCAGGGCGCCTACGTCTTCGACATCAGCCTCGAAGGAATAGAGCTCCGCGGCAAGGTGACGCACATCGACGACGACAGCCTGCTGAAGAGCGGGTTCTGGTTCGAGTCCGACTACGAGGTTGAGCGCAGCCTCTACATAGAGGATGGGCTATACACTATGTCACAGGGCATGCTCAAGGTGAACGACCTGGGTACCCTCGCGGAGATAGCTTCGGTTGAGCTCGGTGAAGGCTGATGGCGGCTGGTAAACGAATCTACGGTAAGACGCTGGACGTGTACCTCTGCATTCTGGGCGCGGACGGCGGCGTCGGCGTCAGGGAGGTATGGCGTAAGCTGGACCTCAGCAGCCCAAGCCTCGCCCAGTACCACATCAACAAGCTTCTCGACTTGAGGCTCATCGAGACCGACTTCGACGGCAAGTACAGGATCAACGACCAGGAGAGCATCGAGGCGCTCCGCAGCTTCCTCATGCTCAGGGGGATGCTGATCCCAAGGCTCACGATATACGCGGCGATGCTAATGGGGCTGATGGTTAGCTACGTGACGTACTGGCCGTGGAGGGGAGACTTCAGGGACCTGACAGTGATGTTCATCGCGTTGTTCAGCGCCGGGGCGTTCATGTTCGAGGCTGTGAAGCAGTACCGCGGCCTAGAGTTCATGAAGAAGGATAATTGAACCCCTCTACTTCTCTTTTGAATATGTTAATTAAAATAGGATATGAAAGGCAGTATATTTTGGGTTTCTTATAGTACACGAGCTTTTAAGAATAATATATAATAAAAGGTAAGGAGTAACTTGAATAATGAATTATATTGGAAATTGAGTGGACCAAAATAACCCCCACGGGTTTTGAGGAGTTATGTTATCAAGTATTAGAAAAAGAGGGCTTTGTTAATCTTGATTGGATTGGAAAAAGAGGTAGTGATCGTGGCAGGGATATTATATGCAATAAAATTGAGTACCCTCTCAGGGGTGTAGTAAAAATTGAAACATATATGGCCCAATGTAAACGTTACACAACTGATCCTCCATCTAAAACTGATTTAGACAATTCACTTACTTGGGCTAAAGCGCATAAACCTGATGTAGTGTTAATTATGGTATCAAATACCCTATCATCTGGTACCCAAGATTGGCTTGAAATGTTTAAGGAAAACGCTCCTTTTGATATATTAGTATTTGATGAGAAAAAATTCGAAACCTTTTTTGAAGTAAATAAAGAAATATATATTAATTTTTTTCAAATTCCTGAAGGATATGAATATAATCAAATAGAAGAAATGAAAGCTGATATTATTCATGTCTTAGGAGACACCAATTCTAAGTCTGTTTCAGAATTATCTGATTTAATCAGTATTGATGATGATTTGTTGGAATCACTTAATGTTTTATTAGAAAAAGAGAATATTATAGAGAAAGCAGAAGAACAAGTAATTATTAGAAATGATGTTGATGCATTTTTAAAAGCTTCAAAATATATGCTTTCTTCAAAATATAAATATGTATATCTTTTATCAGAATACGTCAATAAAATGATAAATATAGAACTTATAAGAATCTTACTAAAAAGATATCAATTAAATTTTAGTGATGATGAGGCCAAAATAATAAGCAATCTAATCTCCTTATCACCAACATGTCTATATGATTTAATAACTGAAAACGTATCACAGTATGAAGTAATGATACAACAAATGAAAGAATTAAAATATGATGAAAAACAAAAGGAAAAATGGAATAGTATAGGAGTTAATAACATTATTTTCAATTTTGTTTTAACCTTTCTAATAGATAAAAAAAATCCCGAAGGAAATGCCCTAATACGAAAAAAAGGAGTACGTGGTTATAGAACTAATATCGATATAAAATTAGCATCTCAAAATAAATTCCTTTTTGGAATAAATACTGATTCAGTAATTATGTTTCAAAGGGCTGGAGGACCGATAAAAGCTGGACAGTTAGTTACTGCAACGACTCCTCATGTTTTCATTGAATCTGCACAAATATTTGCTAACCTGGAATTGTATGAACAAGCAATTAGTGATATGGATATGGCAATAAAAGGGTTCAAAGGAACTATTGATGAAAAAAATGCTTGGAATAATAAAGGTGTCTTTTATGAAAGATGGGGAAAGATACCTGAAGCGAAAAAATGTTATGAAGAATCATTAAAAATTGATCCTGAATTTGATGTGGCGCTTAAAAATTTGAATAGATTGGCAGATAAATAAGTGTAGATTCAAGCGGAAATTAAGGATATAATGATAACTCTTCGTACCATGTTAGCTAGTTCTGCATTGAACCCGTTATGGTATATAAGGTACTAAATTTCATGCGGAGGACGCGTGAGCCTTTTCTTGTTTAGATAGGCATAGGATATGAGCGTGTACCCTACGCCGAAGACGCCTATCGTCGAGCCTATGATCTCCCACGCAACGCTTGTGATTATCTTCTGGACTGTGGGCTCCTGGTTGACTAAGCTGATCAAGTCAACCGTAACACCCCTGATAACCATGGGAACGAGCAGCGAGTAGAGCACATCAGCGTACCGCCGCCTCATGTCGATCGACTTCCCTAACCCGTATAGGCGGTATAGGTACACCAACGTGACTAGGTAGCCTACAAACGACAGGGCGGCTAGGTAAATCCCCAGTTCAGCGGGACGTATGATGCCAGCCATCACCCTCCCAAACAGAGCAGCCCTGACAACAGCGGCGGCTACCCACCACACCTGAACCAATGCGACAAGCCTGACGACACTGGTTACCCAACTTGGCTTTGGCAGCATGTCTCCTCGGTAGAACCAGGCGAGGGCAAGCCCTGTGAACATCCTGCCCGTGAAGCCTATGATCCCGCCTAGGCCATTCACGAACCCAATCTGTATGACCGCCCTCATCATGTCATCCACGGTAACTAGGTAGACAAGCCCCAGCAGGGCAGGGGCAAGCGCCCCGCCCACGATGATAGCCTTTGCGTAGTCGCGGTGTCTAGACTCATCGGCGCCTCTTCGCCCTACGTGGAACCCGGTCAGCACAGCCGCGGCTGAGATTAGTAGGCTTGCAGCGGAGAGGATCGACGCGTAGGAAGGGCTCTGCGTGTAGCTGCCGCTCAGCCACATTGATAGCATGGGCCGGATGCCACGGATCACGCTGGAGACTAGGTTCAGCAGGAAACATGAGGACAGCAGAATCCGGCTGGTCTTGTCAAGGTCTATGGCTATCTTCAAATCAACTTCTTTTCTTGCCTTTCTATATAATCATATTCATGTTTCTCTTCATCTATGGATAGTTAAGTTAAATTAAACATAATACGCTGTTCATGGGAGAGGCTTACCATGCAGAGCATACTCGAAGAGGTGGATCAACATAGGCTCTACAGGCATATACTTGAGCTGGAGGGGCCGAACGACCCCGTGTTCACGCCGGGGAACCTAGACGCGGCTGCCGACTATATAAGCGAGGAACTGAAACGGTACGGGCTGGACGTGAACGAGCAGAGGTTCACGGTAGACGGGAAACAGTACAGGAACGTCGAAGGCGTGATAGACACCGGCGACGGCCCCGAACTGCTGTTGACTGCCCACTACGACACCATCCCCAAGGCGCCGGGTGCGGACGACAACCTTTCAGCCGTCTCGGTGATGCTGGAGGCGGCCAGAGTACTCTCCAAGGTCGAGGAGCCCCTGAACTTCCGGGTGATAGGGTTCACCCTGGAAGAGGGTCCACCTGAGATATGGCGTAGATACATGGCTGCGGCTCAGGAACTGGGGCTAAGAGATGAAAGATTCAGCTTCACGAGCCTAAGCACACGGAGGCTGCAGAAGAAGTGCAGCGAGCACCTCTCACAGGGCAGAAGAACGGGCAGGAAGTACAGGGACAGCATGGAGACGTTCATGGATGAACACAGGGATCAGATGACCGAGAGCGAGCTACAATACTTTGGGGGCCTGGCAGAGTACTACCGAGAAATCACGCTTGATAACTGGATCGGAGAGTACTGCCTGGTCGGGAGCAGCCGCTGGGTGAAGGAGAGACTAAGTGACGTTGACATCGCTGGAGTGATGAACCTCGACGGAGTCGGATACACCTCAGATAAACCCCATTCACAGTCATATCCCCCCGGGTTCAGCCCGGAAATGTTCAAGACACACCTCGTAGACGACCTCTACGTAGGCAACTACATCCCAGCCGTCGGCGACTCACGCTCCGGGGCGCTGCTGGACCTGTTCATGGCCAGCTGCAGGATGAAAGAGGTGTATCTACCCTATGCCTGCTTGCAGGTCCCCATGAGCTACGAAGTGATCAACGAGAAGATGTTCGATATACTCAGGTCGGATCACGCGCCGTTCTGGAGAGAAGGCATCCCCGCGATCTTCCTAACAGACACAGGGAACTTCCGGTACCCCTACTACCACACCCGAGCCGACACCATCGACAAGCTGGACTTCGAGTTCATCGCCAAAGTATGCAAAGCCTCAGTCGCCACGGCGATGGGCTCCTCGTCTCTATCTTAATTGTTCTCGAACAGCCACGACGAAACATGCAGCGGAGTACCTAGTGAACCTCTCAGCCTTTGTGATGTTTCGTGTGGCATTCGCTGAGAAAACACCGTTTAACTCTTTGATAAAGCAAGTTCTTTTTCTTTAACGTCTATCGTGATTGGCTCTGGTTCAGTGTCTTCTAGCTCAGCGATCTTCGCGGAGAAATTACGAATAATAGAGATCAACGACCTGACGTCATCCGACTCAACGTTGAGCTTGAACAGCTCCGCGTTCCCCACCTTTCGAGTGTTGACGACCATCCCGCTCTTAACTATCGATGGGAACACACGGTATATGGTGACCTTCGCCATCCCCAGTGCCTGGATGATCTCCGGTCTGGAGAACTCGAAGGAGGGGTTGTCGAGGAAGAAATCCACTATCCGGGTCTGCGGCGATCTGCCGAACAACTCCAGGTATATGGAGTCTCTACCGTCTCTGTACCGATGGTTCTCGCCCATTGCACTGTTCCCCCGGATAGAACCACAGAAATAAAGTATATATGAGTTTACCCTATTGGGTTTAGCAGGTGAACCGGATGCCCTTGGCGAGGATGACCGAGGAAGAGATAATGGCCGACATACTGAACCAGCTTGTCCAGTCGGGGCATTAGGGCGCCGGGCATCAGGACCGCTCATAAATCACTATACACTAAGCCATCCCCGACCACAGCTAAAATGAGTCGCCGACAAGGATGCGCCTCAATTTTAGGGATAAGCTATAAAATCTGTGTGAGCATGTTATTTGAAGTGGAGAGAGCCGAGGCTGAGATGCCGCAGCTCGAAGACCGTTAACCATTGTAGGAATGAAACGTTGGGAGAATGGTGTAATGAACGTTAAATGCAGCGTAGAGGCAGTGACGAAAAAAACCGTCATCGGGAAAACCATCATCGACGGCGAAGAGGACTCAAACGCCGGAGCCATCGCCCTAGGCGACCATATAGTGGCGATAGATCCCTCCTCGTCAGCCGACTCGGCCCCCATCTTCCGGAGAGGCATCGAGGACCACTTTAAGCTACCAACGAAGTACCTGCACGTCACACACTACCACGGAGACCACACCCGTGGAATAGGGGCGTTCAAGGACACCGTCGTAATAGGGGCGAAACAGCTACGCGACCAGATGAGAAGAAACGACACACCCAACCCACCCGAAGTGACGTTCACCGACAAACTGATCATCGAGAACGGCGGCTCCCGAGTGGAACTTCACTACGCCGGCGGACACACCATTTGTTCATCAGTCGCCTACTTCCCCGAAGAGAGAGTCATCTTCCTCGGCGACCTGCTGTTCGCAGACGAGTTCCCGTGGGCAGGCGACCCCACCTGTGACCCCGATCAATGGATCGCCTTCTTCGAGGAAATCTTGGAGCTTCCCTTCGACCACGTCGTCCCGGGGCACGGTCCCCTATGCGGCAAGGAGGAGGTCAGGAGGCAGCTCCGCTTCTTGAAGGAGTTACGTGAGAACACTCTCAAGGCTGTTGAGATGAACGCGGGTCCAGCCAGGATAGAGATACCCACGATCTATGAGAAGGTGCCTGAGTCGAGGGACACTAGGACGTTACGACACTTCTATGCTTTCTACTCAAAGAAAAAAAATTAGATCATGTTTTATTTCGGGAAACTCTGGTGATATTTTATGCCTGAATATAAAGTGAAAATCACTACGCCTGGTTCGGCATGTACCCGAAGGTCACATTCATCCGTTACGGCGGCGAGTTCGATGACTAAGCGAGTAGGGGCGTCGACTATGTCTGCTGCCCCGACGGCGTCCGCCCCGTCGTCTTCAAGCTAGAGTGAGTGGAGGAATAGCTTGTATATCGACGCCCATTTCCATTGTAACGTATACACTCGCTATGAGAACGCTCTGGAGAGAGCCTTGGGGCTGCTTGAGAGACATGGGGTACTAGTGGTATCCAGCTCCACTGAACCGGAGTCCTATAAGCAGACTCTTGAGATCGCCGAGAGGAGTAGGCATGTCTTGCCCTGTTTCGGCGTCCACCCGCAGGTCGCTCACGAGTACATCGGCAGACTGGATTCCCTGGACGAGCTGTTCAACGGGGCAGTAGCTTACGGCGAGATAGGGCTGGACCACTACCATCTGAAGGATGAATCACAGTATCCCGCGCAGTACACTGTGTTGAAGCGTTTCCTCGGCAAGGCCCGGGACCAGGATAAGCTGGTTATCCTTCACCTCGACGGGGCCGAAGAGGAAGGCCTCGAACTGATTAGACAGTTCTCGTTACGGAAAGTGGTCGTCCATGGCTACAAGGGCTCCCTCAATACCATGAAGGAGTTGCTGGACGCTGGATGCCATTTCTCCGTCGGCGGCAACATGATCATGGAAAAGTTCAAGGCTCACATCCCAACCGACGAATGGGAGCGATCCCACGCCGCCGTCAAGAAGCTTCCGTCGGACCGCTTACTCATTGAGACCGACGGCCCATGTAGAACCGAGCCTGACTCCCCGCCTGGCGCCCCCAGAAGTATGCCCACATATCTCTTCGATGTTATAGCCGAGATAGCTGAGATTAGAGAAGCAGCTCCCGAGGAACTGGTGAGATCGATAAACCAGAACTTCAAGCAGTTAATCGAGGACGATGAACACTTGATTCGGTACTATACTTTAATATGACCTGCAAAAGCGAAAAATATCCGCCGAGGATAACACTGGAACTCTCGTTCTATGAAGGAAAGCGAGTCAGGGGGCACTCATATGAGGGCTTTCAGCTGGGAGAGGACGCCCTGCCCCGCCATATGCCAGTATATCCGCCTCTTCAACTCGTTGCTCGACAGCACGCCCCTTATCTTCCTCGGCCAAGACCCGTAGAAGCTTCTGTAGCACCGGTATAGCTCCTCCTGCACCTCCCCCCTGGTGAGGGCGTCGGTGCCCATGACGGCGTGAGCCATGTCGTAGTGGAACAGGTTATCGTCCTCGACCCAGCCCCTCGCCCGGGCGTCGTCGTAGACGTCGGTGCCCGGGAAAGGCGTCAACGCCGTGTAGATCACGAAGTCAGGGTCTAGCTCCGCGACGAAGTCCCTCAGCCGCTCGATCGACTCGTGGGAGTCCTCCCGGGCGCCGATTATGAACATCGCGTGGGTGAAGACGTCGTTAGCCTTCAGCAGGTTAACCGCCTCGAAAGCCATGCTCGGCTCGATGCCCTTCCTGTACCTCTCAAGCGTCCCCGGGCTGGGGCTCTCAAGCCCCATCATCACCCACTGGAGCCCCGACTCCCTCATCCGCGGCAGCGAGTCCTTGACGTCGATGACGTCGTCGCACCTCATCTGGATGAACCACATGAGGTCGTCCCCCACGTCCCTCTCCAGCAGCTCGTCCGCCAGCAATCTGCCCCTGCCGCCGGCGCCGAAGTTGTCGTCGGTGAGCCAGATGAAACGGGCGCCGAACTCGTTGTAGATGTACTCCATCTCGTCGGCGACCCTCGCCGGCGTCTTGAGCCTCCACGTGCCGCACCAGTGCCTCCACTGGCTGCAGAACGTGCACCTGTGGGGGCATCCCCTGCCGCCCTCCACCAGCGCGTACGGGGCGTCCCTCCCCGCCATGGCGGCGAAGTGGTACCTGTCCATCGTGTCCCGCACCAGGTGGTAGCCGGGGAAAGGCAGCGTGCTCAGGTCCTCGATGAGCGGACGGTCCGGGTTCACGCGGATCGCGTCGCCGTCCCTGTAGGTGAGCCCAGCGACCTCTGAGAGAGGCGTGCCATCGATCCTAGCCTTCACGAGCTCGGTGAACGTGACCTCGCCCTCGCCTCTAACCACGGCGTCTATCTCGGGGAACGCCTCCAAAGACTCGCGTGCCTGCGACGAGAAGTGGATGCCCCCCGTGACTGTGAGCGCGTCTGGCGCCGCCTTCCTCGCCAGCTGCAGCGTCCTCGCGGTCTCGTAGGTGTTACATGTGGCGAGGCTGCTGGAGGCGACTACGTCCGGCTTCGACGCCTCTATATGTGTGCCGAGGTCCTCCCACTCGATCTTTTTGGCGTTGCAGTCGAGTACCTGCACCTCCACGCCGGGCTGCTCCCGCTCGAGGTAGGCGCCCAGCTGGATGATGCCGTAGGGCGGCGGCAGGTACTCGCCCATGATGAACCACACGTCCCTCGGAGGCTCGATAAGCAGGACCTTCATCTTACTGTGACTTGGATGATCGTGGATATAACATCCGTGATTAAATGAAAAATACCTGTGCCGAGAACATCTAGCCATGGAGGTATTGGTGGAGCACGCCGACCCGGAGAGGGACGCGGAGAGTATCAGCGCACTCATCGCCGTCTGCAGGGACGAGAAGAGGACGACGCTCAACGCGTACACCCCGGAGCAGGAGGCGGCGTACCTCAGAGGCATGCCCACCCGGGAGGCTGTCTTCGTCGCCTACGTCGGCGGAGAGTTCGCGGGGTTTTCTGGAATCTCCCCCCGGTGGGCGTACAGCGACAGGATGCGGCACTGCGGCGAGTGCGGCACATGGGTGACGCCCACGCACCGCGGCAAGGGAGTGGGCAGGGCGCTGTGGGAGAGAGGCATCCTCCCGTGGTGCCGCGAGCAGGGGTTCACCCACCTAGGCGCCTTCGTGATGGCTCATAATAGAGGCAGCATCGGTTTCTACGAGAGAATGGGCTTCCACGTCTGCGGTTACCACAGGAAAGTCGTGGACTGGGACGGTGAGCCCCTCGACGCCGTAGAGATCGAGAGGCTTCACGAATAGAACATTAGGCGATCCGGGTTAGAGCTTTAAACCTCAAAGTTGTTGAAGACAGAAAAGAGGGGTTAATGGGAGTCGAAGTACGTCTTCGCCTCAGCCAGCATCTCCGGCTTCGCCAGCAGCTCCACGAGGGTCATAGCAAGCGCCTTAGCGCCCAGCACCATGGCGTCCAGCCCCTTCTTCGTCATCGTAGCATCGGCCAGCTGCACACTGTGACCCGGCGTCCCCTCAGGCGCCACGCCGATGTAGCTGCCCGCCACGGGAGCCTTCTGGGAGACGTCGCCGAAGTCGGTGGACGCCATGGGCATGGCGGTTGTCGACTCCTTCCAGTCCCTGACAGGCGCCCCCAGCTCACTGTAGTTGCCCCACAGCGTCTTCACCATGGGTATGTTCAGCTTCTTGCCGCTGTACCCCTTACGCGTCGTCACCTCCACCTCGACGCCCATGGCGTGGGCGGCTCCCTCTGCGCACCGCACAACCTTGTCCACCATCTCGGGGAGGTACTCGTCGTCGCTGCTTCTGACGCCGAAGTTGCACACCGCCCTGTCGGGGATGATGTTGCTTGCGAGACCGCCCTCCGTAATGATGCCGTGTATGACCAGGTTCGCGTCCCGGCGCGCCTCCTGCCGGAGCATATGAGTCGCCGTGTAGCAGAGAGTAGCCGCGTTCAACGCGTTCCTGCCCTTCTCGGGGCTCGCGGCGGCGTGGCTCGTCTGCCCCTTGAACACCATCTCGATCTGGTAGGTGCCCAGAGACTGCCCGCCTACCCCCCACCCGTTAGCCGGGTGAAGCATCACGACGCCCCCTATATCGTCAAAGAAGCCGTGGTCCGCCATGATGACCTTGCTGCCGCCGCTGGGTCCGTGCCCCTCCTCCGCGGGGGTGCCCACCACCAGCACCTCGCCCGCCAAGCCGGAGACTGCCTTGCTCGCGGCTATCCCAGCCCCAATCGCAGACGCGGCGATTAGGTTGTGTCCACAGCCGTGCCCGACGCTGGGCAGGGCGTCGTACTCTGCGAGCACAGCCACCTTGGGCCCCTCGGACCCTCCTTTATAGGAAGCCTTGAACGCAGTGGGCATGCCGTAGAGGCCCTTCTCCACCTCGAAGCCGTGGTCCTCAAGGACCTTCGTCAGCTTCTCGAACGCCTTGTACTCCTCGCTGCCCAGCTCAGGGTTCTCGTAGAGGTACTTGGCAACGCCCTCCAGAAGCGGTCTCTTCTGGTCAACAGTGTCTCTTACTATCTTCTTAAGTGAATCAACATCAGTCAACATGATCAACAAGAGAATGCGTGATGCATCTATAGCGTTTTCCAGTTTCACACCACTTTCACCCGCCTCCCCCTCGCACAGCCTTATGCGTTCACATTATAAGCCGAAAAACGGGTCTCACCTCCGAGAGTGAAATGGGAGAGGTCATTGAAGCAGGAGTCCTGGAAGGAGTAGCCAGCACCACCATAAAGAAGCTGCACAAGGCAGGTCTTGTCACCCTCGAAGCCATCGCGGTGACTCCCCCTCGCGAGATCGTCGAGATGACAGGCATGGGCGTCGACACCGCCGTAAAGGTGAACGCCCTCGCGCGGCTACAGGTGGACCCCGGGTTCGTCTCAGCCTCGGACATGCTGGAGATGCGCAAGCACAAGCTCCG
>JAFGTA010000116.1 GCA_016934355.1 Candidatus Bathyarchaeota archaeon
AACCGGTCTTTTCTGCCAGCCGGCACACCGTAGTTGCCCACGAGGGGGTACGTCTGCAGGAGTATCTGCCCTGCGTAGGACGCGTCGGTGAGGGACTCGGTGTACCCCGTCATCCCCGTGTTGAACACGACCTCACCAGCCTTCTCCGCCTCGGCACCGAACCCGTGCCCCCTGTATATGGTTCCGTCTTCCAGAACGAGAACTGCGTCGAGCTTCATTATCCGTTTCTCCGGTCATTTTGATTCATGTGAAAGTTGTTAGGCTCCTCGTAGCCCGTCTCTGGTGTTGGATGAGTGGCGGGGTGGGCCCCGGGGCAGCCGAGCTCGCCGGCTTCCCCGGCATTAATCGCCCCGTTTCCCGCTGCAGGAATCCTGTTTACGCTTTCGATCTTGGGCATCTACCTACCTCTCACGGGGGGTGTCTGCCAGAGATCGCCCTCAGCACTATCCTGTAATCAATATTTAACTATTGCGGCATTAATGCCGCGTTTTAAAATATAATTATTCTAAATGGGACATGTGTTGTTATGATTAGGCCGGAGTAACACGTTACCCTCGCATCACCGACTCGAAGGCGTTTATCAATGCCTCAGGGTTGCGTGTGCTGAACACGATGGCCCTGCCTCTGCGGCGGGTGACCCTTACGGCTTCACCGTAGTTCATGAGGTAGCCCACGCTTCCATCCCACCCCCACCTTATCCCGAAGCCGCCGTACCTCCAGAATGAAGGCTTCTCGGCCTCGACGAGGAGGACATCCGACAACGGTATACTGGTTCCTATGACGCCGAAGGCGACGCGGAGCTCCCTATCCGTCAACCTGATCCTCAGTGTCCTGAGGTTTAAGTAGAGGAATATTACGGCAACGTCCGCGAAGATGATGAAGCCCTGCGACGATCTTGGAAGCCTGAGGGTGAAGGGGCAAATCGACAGATAGGTCAACAGCACGATCGCCGCTCCGAAGAAGAACTGGAATAGGGGGTGAGCCTCGTAGTCCTCACCGTAGAGCACTTCGCCTAAGGTGGTCATAAAGTCTCTCGTGAACGATTTCCCTTCTGCAAATATAGGCTTAGCCCTGAGGTGAAGCTTATACACGCCGAGGGCGAGTACTCTCTGAGTTGTCATGAGTTCTGTCTGGCCTAACAGTATGAGGTGTGCCGTGTGCTTCACCTTCGATCTCGACGCCGAGTACGTGTTCATGGGGAACATGCCCGAGGTCGTGGACATGCCTCGGGTCCTATCTCAGGGAGACTATGTTTGGAGGGCAGGCATCATCCCACGCATCCTCGACTTCCTCGACGAGCATAGGATCAGGTCGACGTGGTTCGTTGTTGCTATGAACGCCGTGAACCACCCCGAGGAGGTGGCGGAGATCGTTGATCGGGGGCACGACGTGGCCATCCATGGCTGGGTGCACGAGAAGATCACAGACCTCGGCAGGGTGGAGGAGACGGAGAGGATGCTCAGGTGTGTGCAGGCGATAGAGGATGCTACAGGGTACAGGCCTGTGGGGAACAGGACAGCCGGCGGCGAGCTGAGCCCCAACACCCTGGACATACTCGCGGAGAACGGGTTCACCTACGACAGCAGCCTCAGGGGCAGCGACATGCCGTATACGCTTCCCAACGGCCTCGTGGAGGTGCCCAGCTACTACGAGATGGACGACTTCCACCTCTTCGCAGACTATCCCTTCGGCAACTACAAGGCGCGGATGCTGTGCCCCGAGACAGGCTACCAGATATGGACCAACGCTTTTGACGGCTATTACCGCTACGGGCTCTGCTGGACGAGCATGTTCCATCCACAGATCATCGGCAAACCCGGGAACATGATGCTGCTGGAGCGTACGATAAACTACATGAAGCGCCCGGGTGTTTGGTTCGCATCGGCCCGGGAGATAGCCGAACACTGGAAAAAGGAGTAGGACATGGACGGCCTCAGGAAGATAGACTGTGTGATGCTCAGGGTTGGCGACCTTGAGGCGTCAGCCCGTTTCTACGAGGACGTCATGGGTCTAAGGAGGGCTTGGACAGACACCGAGAACAATATGATCGGTTTCCTTTTCCCCGAAAACAGCTCGGAGCTGGTAATCCATATGGACCCGAGCTTGCCTAACCCTTCGCAGAGCTTCTCGGTGGACGACGTAGAGGAGTTCTGCAGAAGTTACCGAGAAAAGGGGTACCAGTTGCTTGTTGAGCCTTTCGAGGTCCGGTGCGGCTTGTGCGCGGTCCTCCTTGACCCCGACGGGAATAAGCTGGAGATAATAGATCTGACGAAGTTTGGTGGAGTGTCCCGGTACGGCGACTAGTCAGCCTGCGGCCTTAGACATGCGGGTAGGTTTCCGTGGGAACGATGGTTGGCTACGCAAGCGCAACACATCCCCCTCCTCTCACACTCCATGTTTGTGCAGGGGCAGTTCTCCAGGTTTCCCTCGTTGACTGGACAGCTTAAACTCATGATCCTGTGTTGATGTAGACGGCAGAATAAAAGAGGGGTGATGAAACCCGTTAAACGGTTAAGACTTTACGGCCTCCCTCGTAGGCTCGGAGGTTCTGTTCGAGGTACCTAGCCGGCAGGGTCTTTTTCAGAGACTCCTTGACGGCGTCCTCGGTGAGCACCGCTTCTCCCAGCTCCATGTAGGCCCCGAGCACGGCTATGTTTAGGCTCCTAGGAGCCTCTGTCTCCCGGGCTATCCGGGTGGCGTCTATGGCGTGCACCTCGCAGCCGATGGCCTTCAGGGCATCGGTGATTTCTCTGAGGCTTGGGTACGTGGCCTGCCCCAGCATCACGGGGATGGGGTAAGTGGGGGCGGTGTTGATTATTACACGGGTCTTTGGCCCCAGATACTTGCTGACCCTTACTGCCTCGCCTGGCTCCAAGGCGAGGAGGGCGTCGGCCCCGCCGGACGGTATGAGGAAGCCGTGGACTTCGTCGCCGAGCCTGATGTGGCTCTGTACGGCGCCTCCCCTCTGGGCCATGCCCAGCGTCTCGCCTACCCGGAGGTTCATCCCCTGGCTAATTGCGGCGTTGGCGACGACGCTGGCCAGGGTTATGCCGCCTTGGCCGCCTACGCTGGATATGAGGAGGTTGTACTCCTTCACCATCACTGGTCGCCTCCCTGTATGGCTTGGAAGGGGCATACCTGTGCGCAGAGGCCGCAGCCCATACATGTGTCGCTGTCTATCGACATCTTGCCCTCCTTGATATCCATCGCCGGGCAGCTGAGGGTCCTGACGCAGAGGAGGCATCCCGTGCACCTATCCGGGTCCACGTGGCTCGGGGGGCCGGTGAGGTGGTTCCTATGCACTACGAGGGCGCATTTGCCTCTCAAAACTATACCGGAGGGGCCGTCGTGCTGGATGGCGTCCTTGAATGCTTCCTTGGACTCGGCGAGGTTGAAGGGGTTCACGACGCTGACCCTGTCTATCCCGGACGCCCTGAGCATGTCCTCTATCCTGATAACGTCCACGGGCTGGTTGAGGGCGTTGAACCCGCTTGCGGGGGAGGGCTGGTGCCCGGTCATTCCCGTGATCTCATTGTCTAGGACGGCTATCACGACGGGAGTGCCGCTCCACGCCGCGTTGACGGCGGGTGGCAGCCCCGC
>JAFGTA010000117.1 GCA_016934355.1 Candidatus Bathyarchaeota archaeon
ATCAATATTGATATAGATAAATTTGAAAATACATTTATAGAAATTAAGAAGAAAGTAAAAAATCAAATAAATGAATTATATAAAACTAGATGCCCCAATTGCGGAGAGTTAGGCATTTTAAGTCATGTTGTTTGGGCAAAGGAAGATGGCGATATAAAAAATGAAACTCCTATAGAGGAATGGTATTTCTGCGAATGCATGAAGGAAATCCAGAAAAAAGATTTTGATATTGAGGATAGAGCGTTTCTAAACAAAGTCAATAATACGCCTATTCCTTATTGGATACCGGATACAGAGTTAATTTGGAATACAAGAATAAATGTTCATAAGAATACAAAGGTAACTGATCTTTTCACTCATAGAAATTTAATAGCTTTATCTATATTACTTCATAACATTAATGAAATCACCGATGAGAACATTAAGGAACTTATGAGATTTGTTTTTACAGGTTTCGTTTTTAACTCAAGTAGAATGAATTTTGTCAATGTTGGTGGATATAGAAGCTTAGGGCGAGGATGGGCTATTAGAGGTTACTGGGTTCCTGGGGAGCATTTAGAACAAAATGTTTGGAATGACTTTGAGAGACAATATAATCGTGTCAAGAAGGGAAAAATTGAATCTAACTCAGAAGTAAATTTTAATGATGCATCATCTTTTGATGAAATTAAAGATGACCAAAAAAATATTTTAATCTTAAATGGCTCAGCCTTAAACATTCCACTTCCTAAAAACAGCGTTGATTATGTCTTCACAGACCCACCTTATGGAGATAGCATACCTTATGTTGAGTTACATTATATGTGGTCTTCTTGGCTTGATTTTAAAGTCAACTTTGATGATGAAATTATAATAAGTAACAGTTCAATCCGCAAAGATAAGAACTTCGAATTTTATCACAAGATGTTATCAAAAGCGTTTAGGGAAATATACAGAGTTTTAAAGCCAGATAAATGGCTCACAGTTACCTTCCATAATACAGACATCAAAATCTATAATTCAATTATTAAAGTGGTAATTCTTGCTGGTTTTGATCTTGAAAAGATTGTTTTTCAACCTCCCGCTAAAACCTCAGCAAAAGGATTACTTGCACCTTATGGAAGTGCTGTTGGTGATTATTATATTCGATTCAGAAAAACTGAGAAAGAAACACAAGATGTGTCTATTTACGGTGAAATAGACAAAGAGCGTTATGAAAGAATCATCATTGATACTGTTAAACACCTTATTGCTGAAAGAGGTGAACCAAGTACGTATTCAAATATAGTTAACAGTTATCCGTTGATTTATGATCAATTGAAAAAGAGTGGCTATCTTTTTAGTGCACCAGAAAGTATTGAAGATATTTTAAAACGTAATCTGAATAAAGAATTTGTGTTAATTGATGTGTATAATGACGATGATGAAGTGATAGGTCAGAAATGGTGGGTTAAAGGTGTTAAATTTTTAGATAGAGTGCCGTTAACTGAAAGAGTAGAAGCAATAACAGTGAACATTCTTAATAAAGAAATTACGGTTTCCTTTGATGATGTTTTACGACAAGTATATTTAATTTTCACTAACTCTCTTACGCCAGATACTCAAAGTGTTAAAGAAGTATTAGAGGAATATGCAGAAAAAACTAAGGATGGAAAATGGAGATTAAAGCCTATTATACAAAAAAGGGAGAGTGAACATGATTTAATGGTTGAATTACTTGCCCTTATAGGTGAAAAAGCTGGTTATACAATTTATGCCGATATAGCAAAACGACGAACTGATTTGACGTTTGACTTAGCACCTGATGTGCTATCACGAATCAAAGAAATAGATGTGATTTGGTACAATGATGATGAAATAGAGTACGAGTTCGAAGTTGAGAATACTACTGGAATTACTGAGGCAATAGTTAGAGGTTCTAACATAACAAATCCAAAGACTAAACGCTTTATTGTCATACCAGAAGAAAGAGAAGCGTTTTTTAAAAGAAAAACCTCAGAACCAATGCTTAAAGAGATGGTTGAAAATTACAATTGGGATGTTATATACTATGATGCAATAAAAACATTCTACGAAGAAATAAAATCAAAAACCTCTATAGATGTAAAAGAGTTTGAGGCATTAAGCGGCAAACCAGCTCCACCACTTGAACAAAAAGAACTTGACTTCTTCAAAACCTAAAATCAAACCTTTATAATAAAAACGAATGAAACCTTGGTGTCGTATGACAAATAACTTAACAGTATCGTTACATGCATTACCTTAACGGCGCGCGCGAGTTTTCTTTCTTAACTCAAGATGACAGATAAGATCCAGCTTATGTTTTATTGTTGTCTCGGCTAATCCTTTATGGCTAAGAAAAGCCTAGGGACTAGTTTGTGTTTTGGCGCAGCGGAAGGGATTCGAACCCTTGAGGCTCAAAGGCCACTGGTTTTCGAGACCAGCGCAATCACCGCTCTGCCACCGCTGCCCAAAACAGAGGCACAAGCCACGTTTTTAGAGGTATCGCTAGAACAGCAGGCTCAGCTCGTCGAACAGCAGCACACCCAGCACGTAGATCACTATGATCGAGACACCCTCGTCCAGCGTCAGCCTACCGTCGTCCACGATGCTCTTCTTAACGATCCACAGCGTCACCGCGATAGCCAGGAACTGGTAAAGCACGTAGCCGTCAAGCTGCACAGGCACAAGCAGCGCCACCACCGGGAAGATCAGCATGATACTCTGCACGATCCCGGACAACAGGTTAGACACCCCAAGCTCCACGTGCCCACCCCGCGCCCCGATCAACGCCAAACCGTGCTCCGGCACACTACCAGCGAACCCGATGAACGTCGCCGCGATCACCACGTGAAGATCGAACATGTGCACCAGATGCTCCGAACTCCCCGAGATCAGTTCAGCGCTTACCAGCGTCCCAGCGAGCCCGAGAAGGATCGGCGTCACCCACCCCAACGACTTCTCCGCGTGCACGGCGTGACTCATAACCTCCTTCCCGCCCCTAGCCACGAAGAACAGGTACCCGAGGTAACCCACCAGCATGAACAGAGGCACCTCCCAAGGCAGCGTCGGCGGCGCCCCCACGCAGTTCATGTTCAGAATAACCCCTGTGCCGAACACAATCATGCAGAACGCGATGGCGAGCCTCATAACCTCCACGTCCCTCTCCAACGCCTTCCGCGGCAACTCAACCGTGGCGCCGCTCCAAGTAACCATGATCACCAGCGCGCCCAGCAGCAGCCCGTTGAACGTAGACGCAAGCAACACAGTAAGGATCGCCACCTCCCTCAGCTGAGGCGACGAGATCATGAACAGCGTCATCATCATCTCAGGCAGATTCGACGCCAAGCTGCTGATGATACCCGTCACGTGGCTGGACAGCCCCGTGTAGACGCTGAACTCCTGTAGCCCCTCCACCATGGGCTCCCCGATGAGCACCACGATGACCAACCCCACAGCCATGGAGACGATGGACAGAGAAAGAGTATCAGAGCCCAAGAGATAGATCGCCACGCCCCCTACGAGCGCCGCGACTGTAATGTTCCTGCGATCCATCAAACTACACCGTATGAAAGGATACATTCCCCGAACCGATACTATACTTTTTGCCCTACCCCGCTAAAAACAGCCGCCGAGCCTAGTTCTTCTCGACGAGCCTCTGGACGCCCTCCCAGCCCTCCAGACTCTTCGCCAACACCACGTCGATAGCCTCCCGCGCGCTGCCCAGAACCGGCCTAGACTCGCCGCTCCGCCTCAGCAGGTACTCAGCCGCCCTCAGCAGCTTACCGTTAAGGTCGCTGTCCGCCTGATCCGCCACAGACACGATGAGAGCCTCAAGAGTCTTAGGCTTCGTAGGACCCACGTCCCCGTGGTGCCCCGCGATCACGTGAATCAGGTCAACGGGCAGACCCCTGCTGTACATCTCCGCTATCATGAGGCTCAGGTGGTCCACCATGCCGCCTAAGTCGCTCGTCCGGAACCCCTTCACCCCGTTCTCCTCGTAACAGTACACCTTCATCAAGTCGTGGAGCACCGCCCCAGCCTTCACGAGGTCCCTGTTCACATCCCCGCCGTACTGCGTCTCCACCACGTCACAGAGGCTCATGCAGAGGTTATACACGCAGACCGTGTGCTCCACCAGCCCCCCCGGGTAGCTGTGGTGCTGGTACGCCCCAGCCGGGCAAACCTCGATGGGCAGAGCAGGCTGGTCGAGGTCAGTCGGCGGGTTCCTGAGGAAGCCCAGCACGTATCCTTTGAGCGCCTCGTCCTGTATCTGCCCCGCCAACTCTACCAGCCGTTCCATGCGTTTCACTCCGAGGTGAATCCTATCAACTGTGCACAAGGGTTCTTAAATCCTTCCAAAGCCAAACCTTTATCACGCATCACAGTACAGATGCCCCGATACTCGGGGGGCTATGGTGAGCGGCTACGACAAGAGACTCTACGCTTTGATGCTCGCCGCCACCAACTTCGTCCTAAGCTGGACAGTCGTCCAACCCGTCTTCAGCCTATTCGTAACCGAGCGAGGCGCCTCCGTAGTGCAGGTGGGCATGCTCCTCAGCCTCATGAGCTTCATCCCCCTCGTCATACGCATCCCCATGAGCGTCGTCGCCGAACGGCTCGGCAGGATAAGGATGCTCCTCCTAGGGCTGTTCATCAGCGCCACCAGCTCAGTCCTCTACGCCTACGCCGAAAGCTACACCCAAGTCCTCCTCATCACAGTCTACCTCAGCGTCGCCAACGGCGGCTTCAACCAGACAGCCATGTCCACCGTTAGCGACGCAGCCCCCACAGACAGACAGGGCGACGCCATGGGCCGGTACCTCACCTTCCTCGGCCTCGGCATGCTAGTCGGCCCCGCCCTCTGCAGCTACCTCGTCAACGTCATGACCTACAGACAGCTGTTCCTACTCTCAGCCGTGTTCCCCACAGCCGGGATAGCGCTACTCCTCCTACTCGCCCCCAAGGTCCAGACTAGGCGCGCCACCCCCGAGGGGCGACCCGAGATAGGGGCCGTCGACTCGCTGAGACGGATCGTGAAGAACAGGAACGTCATGTTGCTCAGCTACTGCAGGGCCTCGTTCAGCGCTGCCCAGGCCATCTTCATCGCCCTCTTCAGCATTTACGCCGTGCAGCACCTCGGCGTCACAGAGTCCACCGTGGCCCTCCTCTTCACCGTGAGGGGCTTTAGCAACACCCTCGCAAGGTTTCCAGCGGGGAGGCTCAGCGACTCCATAGGCCGCAGGACCCCCATGCTGGCTGCGTACGGCCTGCTGGTGGTGAGCTTCGTCATAATCGCGCTGCAGGAGAGCGTGCTGATGCTGGGGGTGGCGCTGGCGCTGTACGGGCTCTGCTGGGGCACGCGGGCGGTCTCCGAGTGGGCGTTCCTCACGGACCTCGTGGAGCCCGAGATAAAGACAATGAGCATAAGCTACCTTTCAAGCGTCTTCGGGTTCGGCTCCACACTGGGCAGCCTCGCCGCCGGGGCGCTGACCACGATATTCCCCTACTCGACGATATTCCTCATAGCCGCCGCGTTGAACCTGGGCGCCATACCCGCCATCCTCGCTATGAGGAAGGCTGGCTCCTGAGTTTGCTCATCTTCTCGACGATTGCCCTGTACGCCTCCGCAGGGTCGCTTATGCCCTGCACCATGCGCTCGAAGGGGCAGTAGATGCGCCCGTCTTCCATCTTGATGTGCTCCACGAGCTCCTGAAACGTGTACGGCAGTCCGTGCAGGTCGAGCACCTGTTTACCGGGCTCGCTCATGACGCCGGCGACGGCCCCGGCCGCCCTGCTGTACAGAATAAGCAGCGCAGCCGCGCGGCCCACTATCTTGTCCACCATCAGCGTCCCGTGAAGCCGCTCGCCGTGCCTCTCGATGGCTTCGAGGTGGGGGCGGATTCCTTTGTTGGCGCTCTGGAAGATGAGCGTGCCTTCCCTGTAAACCATGAGGCTGTTCCCGGTTCTCTCCAGCTCGTCGAGGTAGTGGTTCATGTTTTACTAGCAATGTGGGCGGTGGTTTTTATTGGTTAGGGATTGCCGCGGGGCTTGTCGTCCGGGTTCTCGAGTGTCTGTATGATGTCTTGGAGTAGGTGGATCAGGCTTTGCCTGAGCCGGTCCCGTACCCCGATTCCCCTCTGGTTTAGGATGCCTTCTGGTGGAGTGTGGCGGCCTGTGATCTTGGCGATGCTTGTCTTTATCTCCGTGAAACCGACTCTGAGGGGCACTGTCACCTTTGAGTGGTTTTCCTCGATGTAGTCAGTGATCTCCTCATGTGTGGCGTATGCGAGGGCTATGAGGGTCCAGAGGAGGAAGCTGAACCCGGGTATGACGCCTATCCCCGTGACTATTCCGTGGTACATCACAGACAGAGTCATCAGGGTGATTACGATGGTCACGGCGCCTGCTACGGATTTCCTCGTTACCTTGATCTGCATGTTTACTGGTTTGTCCAGTCTCCGTAATGAACTGAAGGAAACACGAAGTTGGATAACTGGATTACTTCTCCAGTATGGACAGCTTAAGCTGCTTCACACCGCGAGTAACCGCCAGCCCCCTCGCGAGACCCTTGATACCTTCCGCGGTCCCCTTTACCGCGAGTATCTCCAAGCAGTTATCGTGGTCCAGATGGACGTGCGTGGACGAGAATATCAGCTCAAGATGCTCGTGCTGTAGATGGTTCAACGCCTCCATCAACCCACGGACATGGTGATCATAGATCAACGTGATGGCCCCGGCGACCTCGCCCTCCCCCTCTGCCCACCTGTGGTCCGAGAGGAAGCCCCTCATCGCCACCTGAACCGCGGTAGACCTGTTGTAGCCCATGCCCTCGACGGCCTCGTCGAAAGCCTCCAGTAGGTCGGGGTCCACCGACACGCTGAACCTTGAAACGCCCACCAACACTCCTCAGACGTGTTACCGGAGAAGCACTATAATAATATTATAATCGACGAAGAGACAGCGAAACCATCTCAGGCATTCCTTGATAACTTAATCCGCCCAGAAGCCCCTCTCATTCAGCCTTTTACCGAGCCAGACAAGACTAAGCATGATTGGAACCTCCCAGAACAGGCCCATCGTTGTACCGAGGGCAGCCTGACTGCCGAGGCCGTAGAGGCTCACAGCAGTGGCGATGGCGATCTCGAAGTGGCTGCTGCTGCCGATGATTACGGTGATGATGGCCTCCCGATACGCTAACCCGGTGAACCTCGTCACAAGCAGGTTGACCCCGACCACTATGAAGAACCCCACGACGAGTGGAGCGGACATGAGAAGCATAAGGTCCGGGTTGCTCAGGAGTACATCCCCGTTCAGGCTGAACAGCACGACGAGGGTCGACAGCAGCGCCAACATCGACACCTTGCCTACGACCGGCCTGTAGACGCCCTGGAACCACTCCTCACCCTTGGACTGGGTCACGTACTTCCTGGAGAGGTAGCCGAGGACTATGGGCAGCCCAATGAACACAAGAACCGACATGGCGAGTACAATACGATCAATAGGTATGTTCTGGACGCCGGTGAGCAGCGAGACCACCGGCGCGTAAAGCACCATGATAGTCACCGTGTTCAGGCTCGTGGTGATGAAGTTCTGCTCCTGGTTACCCTCGGCGAGGCCACCCCAGACCAGAACCATCGCCGTGCAGGGGCTGCTCCCCAGCAGTATGAGACTAACAATGAGCTGATCGTGCCCGGCGAGGAACATGTTAGCCAGGACGACGGTGACGATGGGCGCTATTATCCAGTTGCTGAACAGCGTGAGCAGAATAGGCTTGGGGTTCCTAGCCAGCTTCCTCAGCTCCTCAAGCCTCAGGTTCAGAAGCGCGGGGTACATCATGAGGAACAGGCATATCCCGATGGGGACGCTTATGCCCCTGATCTGCCAGCCGTTTATCGCCTGGCTGAGACCGGGCATGAACTGTGATAGGGTGAGCCCTACCGCCATGCAGGCTACCACCCAGAAGGCGAGATACTTCTCGAATGTTCCAAGCTCTGCTCTTTTTTCGCCCATTTTCTACAGCTCTTCGAGTTCCAGAAACGTGTCGCATAAACATATTTAAATTTGTTTATACGTTCAGTGGTCTGAGGGAGATGCAGGAAGCCAAGCAAGAACTGAACAAGCTGCTGGAGACCCACTTCTGCGACGCCCCAGACTCCGAGACACATGAATCCAGGCTGAGAGAACAGACAGCCACCTTCTTCCAAGAGATCGACCTGAAACGCAGAACAACGATATTCAAGGCCCTCGCAGACGAGAAACGCCTCAAGATTCTGACCCTGCTCACTTTCAGGGAGATGTGCGTGTGCGAGCTAACCGCCGCCCTAGGGCTGACGCAGCCCAACCTAAGCCACCACATCAAGAAACTGGAAAACGCCGGCTTGGTAAGAAACGAGAAACGAGGCAAATGGGTGTACTACTCGCTGGACGACGCAGACATCATGAGAAAGATCAACGCAGTCTAGCCGAGCTCCTCGATGGCCTTCTCGGCCGCCTGAATACATGAAAGCAGATCGTCGAGGGTCGCCACGAGGCTCCCGACGCCCCGCCCGCTGTCCACGGTGATGGTCACAACGCCTTCTATAGCCCGCGCCTCTATCCTGATTCCCTCCGGCACCCCGAGGTTGTCAGGCTCAATCGCCTTCAGGATCGCATCGGCGGCCCTCTGGTCCCTGTACTCGATGGTGATGACGGTGCTACTCGGTGTACTGCTCCGGGACAAGGCTGTTCACCTTAGCAAAGAACTCCTCCTCCTTATCAATGGGCACATACGCGCCGGCCGCCACGTCGTGACCACCGCCGCCACCTCCCACGGCCTCAGCCGCCTTCTGCATGACCTTCCCCATGTGGAGGCCACGGGCAGCCAGCTCATCCGTCCCCCTCGCCGACACCTTGAGTTGGTCGTCCTCGCTGACCGCCGTGGATATGATGGGCTTGGACTCCTTGAGAATACCCTGGCTCAGCAGTATGCCCGAGACGACGCCGATCACGGTGTCGTCGATCCTGTCTCCAGCCCTTATCACGTAGATGTGCTCCCGCTCCTCCACGAGGTCGCTCTCCCTCACGAGGTCGAGGCTTTGACCTATCTTGCGGCGGTACAGGTCCAGCGTCTCCTGAGCCTCCTCCATGGCGTCGCCGCGGTCACCGAGGCAGATGCTGAGGCCAACGCCCGGCTTCCCCATCCTGCCGCAGGCGTTCAGGAGGCTCCCGTACTCCCTGCCGCTGCGGAGGCAGGTGCTGGGCTCCTCAAGCCTGAACGTGTAGATGGTGCCCAGAAGCTGGTGGACCACCGACGCGTCGCAGCCCGTGCCCACCATGTGGTTACTGAGGGCGCTGAAGAGGGTGCGTTTCTCCTCGTCTGACAGGTCGGCCAACGCGCGTAGCCTGTCACCTTCGTTGAGGTTTATCCCTATCTCCCGCAGGAAGGCGACGCACCGCCCCTCGTCCCCGCTGAGCCCGGGGATGTAGGGAGTCGTCGTGTAGGCGATGGCCTTGGCCAGGGGCCGCGTCTCGTAGCCGTAGAATATTAGCCCCATATGCCTGTCCAGCAGGCCGTCCTCTATGGCGTCCTCCTCGATCAAGGTGTTGAGGCCGGTGAGAGTCTTGCGTTCACCCTTATCCTGCTGGTCGCCAAGAGCGCCCACCAGCGCCAAACAGCTCAGGTCCCTGTTCTCCTCGTCTATCTCCTTCGCGAAGAGGTAGCAGATGCCTGACGCAGAGATGCCCCGCGCCCCGTCGATGCCGTGGAGGATGGGGTTCACGTGCACGATGTTCGCGGCGTCGTTCTCAGTGGGAAGGTGATGGTCGAGTATGATAATGTCCTGGCTGAGGCTCTCGGCTATCATGTCGGTGTAGCCGCTGCCGAAGTCGCTGAAGACTATGAGGTCAGGCTTCTCATCTGCGAGGCTCTCAACGAGCCTCTCGTCCAGCTTCTTCTCGCTGCTGGTCCTGAACGCCGCGGCCTTACGGTGGGCGACGACGCTGAGAATGCCGCCGCTGGAGAGGCCGTCGGCGTCGTTATGGGTGACGATGCGTATCCTGCTGCCGCGTTCGACGTGTCTGAGGAAAAGCTGCGCCGCTGGCTTGAACGAGGAAATAAAGGCGTCCTCTTGGGACATTTCCGCCGGCTTAGACCGTGACTATCTCGCGCCGGTAGTTCCAGTCTCTCGGTAGGACTCCCTTGCGCTTGTAGTACCGGGTAACCCGGTATATCATGGACTCCGTGAGCTGCATGCTCCTCTTGTTGCCAAAGTCCTTGGGGTTGCGCTCCAGGTGCCTCCGGAGACGGGTAGCCCTGATCATGAGATTGTACAGGTCCTCGGGTATCTCAGGGGCCAGCCCGGCCTCCTCGAGTACCTTCCTGACGCCGTAGCCCACGATGGGCTTCACGAGGGGGATACCGTGTACGTCTCGTAGAATGTTGCCTATCTGGCTCTGGCCCTTGCCTTCTCGTGCAAGGTTGATGATGAGCGCCTTGACCTCGTCGGGCTGGTAAACGACCCAGTTTGGGGGCCTCTTGCTTACCGGCCTCGTGCTGTGGCTTCTGCCACGCATCGTCGAGAGTTTTCCTACCATGCAGTGATTTCTCCGGGTGCTCTATGGTTAGACTCTACACCATTTAAAAATGTTATCTAAACGCTGGTTATAGCCTCACCGGTTGTAGGGGGAATGTTACCTACGACTTTGGCGCCAGATTAGCGGATGTTAGTCGAATGGTTTAGGTAGATGAGCATGCCGGGGGTTGAATTCAGTCTCCATCCATGCTAATTAAAGAATATTTATATATAAGCATACTTTGATATCTCTGTCCGTGGCTGGAAAACCACGGAACAGATGAACGGTGAAAAAAACGGCAACGATAATCACCCTGCTAGTCTCAGGCGTAGACACCCTGGTGGAGTACCTCACGGCCCACGTGCTCCTCTGCCTAATACCCGCCTTCTTCCTATCAGGCGCCTTCAACGCCCTCATACCCAACACCACCATATTCAAGTACATGGGAGACAGCGGCAGCAAAACCAAGAAAGGAATAGCGTACATATTCGCCGCCACAAGCGGCCTGATAATCGAGGTCTGCAGCTGCACCATACTGCCCCTCTTCGCGGGGATATGGAAGAAAGGCGCGGGCTTCGGACCCGCCATCGCCTTCCTCTTCGCGGGCCCCGGGATAACCCTGCTCTCCACGCCGCTTACCGTCTCTATCCTGGGGGCGAGGTTCGCCTTGATCAAGCTCGCGCTCAGCATAGTCATGGCTGTAGCCATCGGCATAGCCATGGAGCTCACCTTCCCAGACGACATCAACCCGGCGTCGAGAACAGGGTTCGCTGAGGTTGAAACACCGTCCACGGTCACCAGGACCACCGCCCAGTCCCTGTTATTCTTCGCCGCGCTTACCTCGATCATGATCGCGGGGACTAGCCCAATAGATTTGACGCTGAAACTTGTGCTGGTGGGGGCCCTCAGCCTAGCCACAGCGTTCCTGGCGTTCAGATACTATGACCGGGAGGAGATCAACGTGTGGATGCGTGAGACCTACGAGTTCATGAAGATGATATTCCCGATGCTGCTCCTCGGGGTCTTCCTGAGCGGGGTTCTGAAGCCTCTGATCCCTCAGGCACTCATCGCCAGCATAGCGGGGCAGAATACCTTGCTAGCTAACGTGGTCGCAGCCTTATTCGGTACCGTGGCGTATTTCCCGACCCTGGTCGAGGTCCCTGTGGCGAAGATGTTCCTAGAGCTTGGCATGCACCAGGGCCCACTCATGAGCTACCTACTTGTGGACCCAGGTGTCTCGCTTCAGACGCTGCTGGTGGTGAACGCCATAATAAAGCCCAGGCGCACCGTCGCCTACGCCGCGTACATGCTGGGCTTCGGGGTGCTCGCCGGCTACATGTATGGTTTACTGCTTGTGTGAGGTGAAAAACGTGAAGATAGAAGTACTGGGCTCAGGCTGTCCGAAATGCCTTAAGCTGGAAGCCATGGTCAGGGAGACCGTCGCTAAGCACGGCATCGACGCCGAGGTCGTCCACGTGTTCGACGTCGACAAGATCGTCGAGTACGGGGTCATGATGACCCCCGCCCTCGTGGTTGACGGAAAGATCAAGGTATCCGGAAAGCTGCCCTCAGAGAACGAGCTTATACGTATCTTGAAGTAACCTCGCGGACACATGTCCGCTAGAACCTATATTTTTTAGATATCTCCTGGCTGACGAGTTCTATCATGTTGTCGTCGATGGAGTCGAGGAGGTTGAAGATGTGTTCGTCCACGACCCTGTAGAACATCCTGGTGCCGTCTTTTCTTGACGTGATCAGCCCCGCGTCCTCAAGCAGCTTGAGGTGCCGCGAGACTGTGGGCTGGGACTGGCTTAGCAGGGGCACGATCTCGCATTGACAGTGCTCGCCGGAGCGTAGTATCTCCAGTACTTTGAGGCGGTTGGGGTCTCCTATGACCTTGAACAGCCTCGCCTTGAACTCCAGCGCCCTATCATCCGGCACCTGTATCCCTATGTTTTGCGTCATCCAGTGTATCCTAAATATCTAAATATAGAAATAGTTAATAAACCTCTCCTAAGGCGCCGAATCAGAGCGCCTCCCAGACTCCACACCCTTGAGAAAGGCGTCTAAACGCCTGTGATCGCCTCACCGCTGTGGAGGACATATTATCTACAACGAAGGCGTTGGATTAGAGGATGTGAGCCGAATGGTCAAGGAAGTAGAAAGCGTCCTCAAGGTAGGCAGGGAACTCGCGGAGTACATCACAAGCCTCAGCTACGACGACCTCCCACCAGAGGTAGTCCACCAAGTCGGGCGCGTCGTCCTGGACTCGCTCGGAACCATGTACATGGGCACCAGAAAGGAGGACGCGGCCGGTATCAAGAAGTTCGTCGGGGGCATGGGCGCACCCAAGGAGTGCACAGTCGTCGGGATGAAGCAAAAAACCAGCGTCCTCTGGGCGGCGTGGGCCAACGCCGCATACACCCAGGTACATGACTGCAACGACGGGCATAGAGAGGGAGCCGCCCTCGGCGGATCGCCTCACCCCGGCAGGGTCGCGGTCCCCACAGCTCTGGCGCTGGGTGAGAAGCTCCACGCCTCGGGCCGCGACACCGTAGCGGCCATAGTAGTCGGATACGACGTGGCGGCGAAGCTCAGGGGGATGAAGGACAGCCCGCCCACCTCCGCGTACTGCTCCGCCGCCATAGCGAGCAAGATGCTGGGACTCGGCGTCGACGAGACCCTGTTCGCCCTGGGCATCGCGGGCTACCACAGCCCCAAGGCGGTCCCGAGAACCTTAAGTTACGACACCAACTTCCTGAGCAACGGCTACCAGGCCAAGGTGGGGATCGAGGCCGCGCTGCTGGCGAAGGAGGGGTTCAACGGGCCCAAGCTCGCAGACGACAACAGGCTCTCGAAACGGTTCAAGACAAGGGGCCTCGGCGAGGACTACGAGGTCATGGTCGTCTACATCAAGCCGTACCCCACGTGCAGGATGACCCACGGCGCCATCGAGGCGTTGCTGAAGCTGAGGGAAGAACACGGGTTCACCGCCGAGGACGTCGAGGAGGTCAAGATAAGCCAGCTCACCCACGGCATGTACATCGCCGACGAGAAGGTAGGCGTCGACAGCTACTACAAGAACTGCCAGTTCAACCTGCCATACATCGCTGCCTGCACCATAACGGACGACGAGGTAACTGAGGCTCAGTTCACCAAGGAGAGGATCGCGGACCCCAAGCTCCATGAGCTGGCGGCGAAGGTCAAGGTGACGCCTGACGAGGAGCTGGACTCGATCTACCCTGAGGGATGCAGGCCTACAACCGTCGAGGTGAAGCTCAAGAACGGCGACACGCATACCTGCCGCGTGGACCTCCCGTGGGGCGAGTACAGGAACCCGTTGACGGACGAGCAGCTGTTTAACAAGTTCATGGCGTGGTCAACCGTCTCGCAGGAGAAAGGCGACCAGATATGGGGCTCCCTACTGAGGCTGGGCGAGATGGAGGACGTGTCCAAACTTATGGCCATTCTCTGATCGCCTCTTAACTAGACACATTCTTTTTCCTACTCTATCTCATCGTTCCATAATCATCAATTACCGATAAACATCAGAGAAACCGCAATGTCCAGCCCGGCGTGCGCCGTAGAGGTACGAGACGTAATGACTAGAGAGGTCGTCACCATCGACCCCTCAGAGACAATCGAGAACGCCGCGAGGGTGATGACCCGGTTCGGCATCAGCAGCCTCATAGTGAAGTCAGAGGAGGGGGTGCAGGGCATCATCACAGAGCGAGACGTCCTCACCCGTGTGGTCGCCAGCGGCAGAGACCCCAACGGCGTCACGGTGGGAGAGGTGATGACGTGTTCACTTATCTCCGTTGAGCCGAGTACTCCGCTCACAGAAGCCGGGAACATGATGCTGCAGAACAAGATCAAGAAGCTCCCCGTGGTGGAGTCCGCCGAGAACGACAGGGTTCTAGGCATACTCAGTTTAACTGATGTCGCCACCCACCAGCCTGAACTGCTCCGCGAGTACACCGAGGCAAAGGCAGAGGAACGTGAGCCGATAAGCGTCGAGACCCTTGTGAAGATGGACGAGGGCCAACACCTTGAGTTCAAGGCGAGCCTGAGGTTCAACAACGTACGCGGCTGCGTCGACGCAGACCTAGAGTACAACTGCCTGAAGACCATCTGCGCCTTCCTCAACGCCGAGGGAGGAGACCTCCTCATCGGCGTAAGCGACAACAACTGGATTGTGGGGCTGGAGACAGACTACCAGACTCTACCCAAGAAGAACAGGGACGGCTTCGAGAACCACCTGGCCAACCAGACCAGCAACAAGATCGGGAACGTATTCCTCAGCAACATCAGGTGCAGCTTCCACACACTCTACGGCCACGAGATATGCAGAGTACACGTGGAGCCCAGCAAGGAGCCGGCTTTCCTACTGAACAAGGGGCAGCAGAGCTTCTACGTCAGGACCGGTAACAACAGCAGGCCGTTCAAGATAGCCGACGCGACGAGGTACCTCATGGGCAGGATGAACGGGTCAGAAGCATACCAGGTCACGCCCTACCAGTAGGCTAAGGTTTAGAACCGCCTAATCGACGGCCCCGTATCTTAATATCGCAGCGTTACTGCTGCTTGAGCCAGTCGCCTAGCTTCCTGAACGCCCTAGCCCTGTGGCTGATCTTCGACTTCTCCGCGGCAGTCATCTCGCCGAACGTCCTGCCGTCGCCCTCGTCTGGTATGAATATAGGGTCGTATCCGAACCCGTTGGTGCCCCTCATCTCGTGTGAGAGCCGTCCCCGCACCTCACCCGTGAACGACACGCTGGTGTCGCCGTCCCTGAAGGCCACCGCGGACAGGTACCTCGCGCCCCGCTCCTCGTCGCCCTCCAAGAGCTTCAGTATACCATCGTTGTCGATGGTGCGCAGCGCGTAGCTGCTGTAAGGTCCGGGGAAACCAAAGTACTTGTCGATGTAGAGACCCGCGTCCTCGATGAGGAGGGGTATGTCCACGTCCAGCACCTTGAGGCTGTACTCGGCGATCACCTCGGGGTCGTCGGCCTGTATCTCTACGCGGTCGATGTTGAGGCGCTCAAGCTCGACGCCGTACTCTGCGAGTACCTCCCGAGCCTCATCGTATTTGTGGTCGCTGCTGGTGCCCATCCATATCTTAGTTCTTCTCAATGTACCTTCCCCTCTTCGCCACCTCGTCCATGCGCTCAAGCGCCTCGTCGGCTTCAGAGCCCAGCGCCTCCCTGTACCCAGCCTTGAACGCCTCCAGAAGCGGCTCCTGGTACCTGTAATGGGTGCTCGTGAGCATCCTGTTCATCAGGTTCAGGTCGACGCCGCGCTTCTCCACCTCGGTGCTCACCTCGCTTAACCCGAAGTCGATGAACACTATCCTGTCCCCCTGCTTTAGGATGTTGCTTGTGGTTAGGTCGCCGTGAATAATACCAGACTTATGAAGCCTTCCAGAGTAGAAACCGATACGTTTGAAGAGCTTCACCCGCTCCTCGTCCGTTAACTGGTCTACAAGGTCTCTGATCTTGATGCCGTCGATATACTCCATGACTATGATGGTGTTCTCGTTGTCAACCTGATAGAGGAGGGGCGTGGGCACACCGTTGCATTTGGCTCGGTGGATGATGTCTGCCTCATGATTGCTCTGAGATTTCCTCATCTGGTAGTCCAATTCAGGGTGCCTATACTTCTTCGGTGTCCGCGCCTTCTTCATAGCCTTCAACCCGTTCCAGTCAACGAGGAAAAGATCGGCTTCGGCTCCCTTGGCAACTAGCTTCTCCACGGTATCTCCACCTGATCCATTCTCCAGCTAGGGTTAACATGGCTACTCTCGACTGGCGTCACGTACCCTGCGTTGTAGGCGACGATGCCTGTCCAAGCGATCATGGCTCCGTTATCCTGCGCGAGCCTGATTGGTACGACGTAGGGTGCCGCCCCGTGGTCCTCTGCGATATCTCTGATTATTGATGAAAGTCTCTTGTTAGCCGCAACGCCGCCAGTCAATAACAGTTCGGGTTTGCTGGTGTGGGCTAGGGCTCGCTCAGTGACTTCGCCTAGCATGGCGTAAGCTGTCTCCTGCAGGCTGAAGCACAGGTCCTCAATCCTATGCTTCCCCGTGTGGAGCTCGCCCGTGATGGCCGTCAGCAACCCGCTGTAGCTCAGGTCCATGCCCTTCACGCCATAGGGTAGCGGGATCAGCTTCTCGCCAAAGGCTGCCTTACGCTCAATGTCCGGTCCACCCGGGTACTCCAGACCGGCTTCCCTTGCGAAGGTGTCGAAGCAGTTGCCTACGGCTATGTCGAGGGTCTCCCCGAATATCCTGTACCTGCCCGACTCGTAGCCTGACACGATGGTGTTGCCGCCTGAAACGTAGAGGGTGAGAGGATCAGCGGCCCCCGTCGCCATCCGGCCCACCTCGACGTGGGCGACGCAGTGGTTCACCCCAACGAGGGGCTTTCCGAGGTACGCCGCCAACGCGCGTGCACTGGTAGCCCCCGTCCTGAGGCACGGCCCCAGCCCGGGTCCCTGTGCGAACGCGATGATGTCGATCTCGTCGATGGACACCTTGGCCGTGTCGAGGGCCCGCCTTATGACGTTTCCCATCTCCTCGCTGTGGTGCCGAGCCGCCTCCCTTGGGTGGATTCCGCCGGTGTCAGGGACGTGGATGTCCACTATGTTGGCTAGGACCTCCTTCCCGCTGGACACGACACCTATCCCGAGGTTGTCTGCGGTTGACTCTACACCGAGCGCGATCATTCAAACCCAGAAACCATGAACGTAATAAAAACCTTTAGACAAACCCCACGTATGCAGCATGTTCGATGTGTCACCGCTGACACATACATGCGCATTTTACCGTCTTGGTTGAAGGTGACACCATTACGACCTAGACGAGAGTGCACAGATTGGCAGTTAGATCATTCATATCGCGTCATACAGGCGCGCAGATCGCGGGCGGGGGCAACGCGAGCAAGGAAACTGGACGCTTCAAGACCTACCTGGACGCGGCTTCGTCGCCCATCGCGGTCGTTGACAGGGAATGTCGCTTCATCTACGTAAACCCCGCTGCCGCGGGCCTCGTGGACGGCACCCCAGAGGGCCTCATCGGGAAGGACTACTACGACGTCTTCAAGCCGGAGACCAGCGAGAGCTGCCCGGTTAACAAGGCTCTAACCGAGGGGGTGGTCGCGGCGCAGCAGACCGTCGCCCACGGCGCAGCCGAGAAAACGTTGTTCCACAGGGCGGCGCCACTCAAGGAAGGCGATCAGGTTCTGGGCGCAGTTATTCACTTCATAGACGTGTCTCAGGAGGAGCAAAACCTCGGAGACATCGAGGAATCCATCGCGAGGGCGAGTGAGGCGGCTCAGGGCATAGAGAAGAAGATCAGCGACCTCATGGAGGTAGCCAGAAGCATCGGCGAGATGAGCAGCAACATGGCCCGCGAGTCGGACAGCCTGAGCTCAAGCATGCAGCAGGTACAGGGGGCAAGCAACTCCGTGTCCGAGGGCGCCCAGAAGCTCGCCATCGTGGCGGCAAAGTCCGACAAGACAGTCAAGGAGCTCATGGAGATGATGAGCGTCGTCGCGGACAGCACCGTCCAGATGAACGAGCTCGTGAAGAACAGCAACGAGCTCACACGCCAGGTCGGCGAGGGCAGCCAGAACGCCATGGGCACCCTGAAGGACATCATCACGTCCAACGAGGGAGTGAGCGAGGTCATAGAGGAGGTGAAGAACGCCGTCGGCAACGTCGCGGGGCTCGCCAAACAGATCTCCGACATAGCAGGGCAGGTCAACATGCTGGCCCTCAACGCCGCAATCGAGGCAGCGCGCGCCGGCGAGGCGGGGCGGGGCTTCGCCGTCGTAGCCGACCAGGTGAAGCAGCTCGCGGGCCAGACAGGTGTGGCGGCTAAGACGGCTGTGAGCACCATCGACGAGATCACGGAGTCCAGCGAAAAGGCGGCGGAGATCTCCGTGGACGCCAGCGAGGCTGCCATGAAGGGAGGCGAGGTCGTCGGCATGGCCGTGAAGGGCACCGAGCAGGTTGTGGAGGCCATGAGCAAGATACTCGGGCTAACCGCCGGGCTGTCGAGTAACGTGGAGAGCAGCATGACGAGCCTGGACGAGGTGACTCAGGCTATCCAGCAGGTGGCCAGCTTCAGCGAGGAGGCTGCATCCGCGGCAGAGCAGTCTGCGGCGAGCATCGAGGAGCAGACGGCGAGCACAGAGGAGTTCGCCGCGGGTACCCAGGTCATCCTCAAGGAGAGCGAGAAGGCCACCGAGATACTCTTCGAGATGCTGGACGACCTGCAGAGCCTGAGGCAGAGCCTCGTAAAAGAGTAAAAAAACTCCTTATTTTATAAAAAAAGAAATTTTGTTTACTGGACGTAGATGGCTGGCCTGTATGGCTTCGCCCTGTGGGCGCGCTTCGCCGGGTCCTCGATCCAGGGGTCGCTCTCGGCTGAGACGGCGACGGAGCAGCCGTACTCGCCCTCGATGAAGGACATGGCGTCCTGTAGCAGGTTCACCTCGTTGAGCTGCCCCATCTCCAGTCTGAGCTCGACCTCCCGATCCGGGAGCTTTATGACGTCGTCGGCGATCTGCCTCGCGTACCCCGGAACCGCCTTGCTACGTGCCTTCATCTCGTCGTCCTTGAACGCTGCCTTGATGAGGGTGCCGACGTCCAGCATGTCGTTCGCGGCTAGCTCCAGCGCCTTGAGGTATATCTTCCACTTCCAGCCGTCGGCTGTGTAGAAGTGTATCTTCTCTGGGCTGATGCCTGTGACGCGGGTGATCTTCTGCACGTCGTCCATGCATGTCTGTATCATGTTCTCCAGTGTCTCGCTGTCCATGCTGACGAGATCTTCGTCCACCTTGGGCCAGTCGGCGAACGCTATGAAGCCTTCGCCGCCCATCTTCTCCCATATCTCCTCGCACAGGTGGGGCGTGAAAGGCGTCATCATCCTGACCTGGGTGTCCAGCGCCCTCCACTCGACGTAGCGGATGGCGTCCGCCCTCTCAGGCGTGTCCAGCTGCCTAGCCACTCGTTTCTGGTACCAGTCCATGTCCTGGTTCAGGTTGTACATGGCTGCGTGGATGGTCTTTCGGACCTTGAGCTCCACCATGGCCTCGTCGGCCTCGGCGATGTAGCTCTGCAGCCTGCTCAGCATCCACCTGTCGATGTCTCTGAGGTTGTCGGGGCTGCCCCTGCCCTGGGCTATGATCTCCGTGGCTCGGATGTAGAACTTGTCCAGGTTGTCCTTCATGTTCTTGGCGAGGTCGGGGCTGAAGTCGGCGTCCTTGAGGGGCTCCGCAGTGATCATGAGGCTCATCCTCAGCGGGTCGGCTCCGAACATCTCGATGGCGTTTATCAACGGTATGATGTTGTTGAGGCTCTTGCTCATCTTGCTGCCCTCCATGAGCACAGAGCCGTTCACCACGATGCCCTTGGGCCACATCTCGCGGGGCCATATACCGTCGTGGCAGAACACCATGTAGGTGAGGTGGTTGCTGATGAGGTCGCGTCCGCTGTGCCTCGCCTCGGGCGGGTAGAAGTAGCTGAACTCGCTGTGAATCTCCTCCAGCTTCTCCACGGGGTAACTTGTGGACTCGGCGACGGCCTCGGACTCACCCTTGCCAAGGAACACATAGTCCCAGAACTCCTCCGTGAGGGTCTCGGGGTCCGGTTTAACCTCGTTGATGCCCTTGATCACCGTGTAGTACGCCATGTAGATGACCGAGTCGCTCAGCGCCTCGATGGTCCAGTCGGGGCTCCAAGGCAGAGGAGTCCCCAGCCCAGCCTTCCTGGCGCACGCCTTCTCGCGCAGCCAGTCCACAACGTTGTGGAACTCCTGCCTCAGCTCGTAGGGTATGATGGTCATGCTGTCTATGTTCTCGTGGGCCAGCTTCTTCCAAGCCGGGTCGCCATAGTTGATGAACCACTGGTTCTCGAATATCTTGACAACGACCTCGGAGCCGCAGCGGCACTGCACCGGCTCAAGCATCTCGTACATGGTGGTGGCCATGCCCTTGGCCACGATGTCCTGCTTCACAGCCTCCTTGGCCTGCTGCACAGGCATCGAGGCGTACTGGCCTGTGTTGTTCCGCATCCTTCCGCCGTGGAACTCTGAGCTGTATATCTCCTTGGTGGCCCTCTCCAGCTTGGGGTCGTTCTGGTCTGTGATGCCCATCTTCTCGACGGCGTCCTTCGCGGGGACGCTGCTGAAGCCGTCTATCTCGATGACGCTTATGGGCTCCAGGTCCTTGACGTCGCCCGGCTTGATTTTGAACGACTCCGGGTTCTTCTTCACCTCCCGCTTCAGCTGCTCAAGGGCCACGAGGTCGAAGGGGGCGTGGGCGGGTACAGACATCACGACGCCTGTTACCGCCTTGGGGTCCACGAAGCTGGCGGGAAGCATGGGAAACTCGTCACCTGTCACCGGGTTGGTTATGGTGACGCCCACGTACTTGCTTCCCTGGAACTCGTTGACGACCTCCACGTCCCGCTCCAGCAGCTTCAGCTTGTCGGCTGCCTCGGCGCTGATGACCCACGTCTCGTCGTCCACCTTGGCCTCGACGTACACGGCGTCCGGGTTGATCCACATGTTGGTGACGCCGTACACCGTCTCGGGGCGCAGAGTCCCCGCGGGGAAGATGAGATCATCCTTCCTGAACTTGATGACCGTGAACTCCTCGATCTCGGGCTCCTTATCCCCGATGGTGTCGTGCTGCCCCACCGGGTTGCCGCAGCTGGGGCACCAGCCCACAGGGTGGCTGCCCTGGGTGATGAAACCTCTGTCACGCAGCTTGGTGAACTGCCACTCGATGAACTTGCTGTAGATCGGGTCCACCGTGGTGAACTCGCGGCGCCAGTCCATGCTGTACCCGATGCGCTGCATCCCGTGCTTGATCTCGTCGGCGAAGTACGTCGCCATGCTGATGGGGTCCTCCAGCTCGGGCAGCTTCTCCTCAGGTATGTTGTACAGGTTGAGGAACGTCTCGAGTAGCTCCGGGTCTCGGTCCTTAAGCCTCTCCACCATGGCGAATAGTGGTGTGCCGGTGTAGTGCCACGCCATGGGGAGCAGCACGTTGTACCCGTGCATCCGTTTCCAGCGGGCGTGGACGTCCGTCAACGTGTAGGTGCGCCCATGCCCGATGTGCTGCGGACTGTTAGGGTACGGGTACGCCACGGTCAGGTAGAACTTAGGCTTCTCAGGGTCGGGGTCGGTCTCGAAGGCGCCGGCATCCGCCCAGCGCTTCTGCCACTTCGCCTCGATCTGTTTCCAGTCAACCATATGCATACTATCCTCTAGCTCTGTCAACTTGAGGAAGGACACCGGAATAAAGGTTATGAGTAAAAACGGTTACGCACCGTAGGCGTATCGTCTGTGATTTCGGTAGTACGACAAATAATGAGGAAAAGGGGGTTGAACCCAGTTATTCCAGTACCGCTCTTATCCTCCGCACGCCCGCGGAGATACCTTCTTCCTTTACTATCTTGAATCGCCCAAGCTCACCCGTGTTCTTCACGTGTGGACCGCTGCACAGCTCCATCGAGAAGTCGCCGACAGAATACACCGAGACCTTTTCCCCGTATTTCTGCTCGAACACCGCCTGGCTCCCCATCTTTATGGCTTCTTCTAGCGTGGTCTCAACTCGTTTAACTGGGATGGCTTTCTTGATCTGCTCGTTAACCAGCGCCTCTACGTCCTTTATCTCTTCGTCAGTCAGCTTTCTGTCGAAGTTGAAGTCGAACCGTAGACGCTTCTGTGTTATGTTTGAGCCCTTCTGGGCGATCTCTTTCCCCAGCACCCGTCTCAACGCCTCGTTGAGCAGGTGTGTCGCGGTGTGCAGCTTCACAGTCTCCTTAGACTTGTCGGCTAAGCCGCTGCCGAACCTTTTGTCTGCGCCGGCTTTGGACACTTTTTGATGTTTATGGAACTCTACGTTGAACCCATCCACGTCCACGGGGATGTTGTTCTCGACGCCCAGTTCACATGTTATCTCTATGGGGAAACCGAAGCTCTGGTAGAGGAGGAACGCGTCCTTGGCGTCGATCTTGTTCTTATTTTTAGCTATTCTGTTGAATCTGTTTAAGCCCCTTGCCAGCGTGTGGTAAAATTTCTTGTACTCTTTCTTTAACTCGGACACGATCGAGTCTTCACCGGACTTTAGGTGGGGGTATTCAGCGGAGTACATCTCGATTATGGTCTCGGCTAGGGTGCTCAGGAACTCCTCCTCTATGCCCATCAGTTTCCCGTGTCTGATGGCTTTTCTAATCATCCTCCGTAAGACGTATCCCTGCTCCACGTTCAACGGAACTATGCCTTCGGCGAGAAGGAAGGCCGCTGCACGGGCGTGATCACATATTATTCTGACGCTTCTTATCTGGTCTGCAGAGATTTCCTCAATACCGGCTAGTTCTTTGACTCTCTCTACGAGGGGCATGAATATCTCGGTTTCAAACGCGTTATCCTTGCCCTGTAAGACGGCGGTGGTCCTCTCGACCCCCATCCCGGTGTCAACGTTCTTCTGTTCAAGGAGCTCATACCTTCCGTCCGGGGTCTTGTTGTACTCCATGAAGACGTTGTTCCATATCTCACAGTATTTTCCACAAGAGCAGCCCGGCTGACATTCCTCTCCACAGGGCTCTTTCCCTGTATCGTAGAATATCTCGGTGTCAGGCCCACATGGCCCGGTGCTCCCGACGGGGCCCCACCAGTTATCCTCTTTAGGCAAATAGAATATCTTCTCCTCGGGAACTCCGAGCTCCATCCACACCCTTGCGCTTTCATCGTCCCGGGGGCTCTCATCATCTCCCGCGAATACGGTATAAGACAGCCTCTCAGGGTCGAGGTTGAGCCATTCCTTGCTCGTCAGGAACTCGTAGCTCCACGGTATGGATTCTTGCTTAAAGTAGTCTCCGAGAGACCAGTTCCCCAGCATCTCGAAGAAGCTCAGGTGGAAACTATCCCCCACTTCATCGATGTCGCTGGTCCTGAGGCATTTCTGTAAGTTGACTAGTTTTTTCCCACTGGGATGCGGTTGACCCATTAGATACGGTACGAGCGGATGCATCCCAGCCGAGATGAATAACGCGGTAGGGTCGTTTTCCGGTATGAGAGAAGCATTCGCGATCAATTTATGCCCGTTGCTCTGGAAAAACTCCAAGTACATCTTTTTCAGCTTATCAGCACTAATCAATCAAACCACCATAGTCGCGTCTGTAATTCATTTAAGGATAACTTAGGCACACAGACAAGATGTAAGCTATCTAATAGCATCTGGGTATGGCTCCTTAAAACTAGGATAGAGATAGACTCACATAAAGAAACTTGGGGGAGGCTAACCGAAGAGGGCGCCGAGACCCTGAAGGTCCTCTTCCTCTTCCTTCTCCTCTTCCTTTGGCTCCTCCTCGGGAGCGGCCTCCTCCGCAGCGGCTGGCGCGGCGGCTGGAGCGGCGCCTGCTGTGAACACGGGCGCCTTGAGTGCTTCGTCGATGTCGACATCCGAGAGGGCGGCGACGAGAGCCTTGACACGTGTACCGTCAGGGCTGATGCCGGCCGCGGTGAGCGTGCTTGTGATGGCATTCTCGTTGATCTCTTTGCCTGCGCTGTGTAGGAGCATAGCGGCATACATGTATTCCATACTTTTCACCTCAATTGATTGTCCAATCTAACTGACTGCTATTACACAACCACACCGCTTATTTTTATTCTTTCCGTTTTTCCGGGACAGCCCAAGAGAACAGAAAAACCATGTAAAACCTGTGCCAACGTAACCACCAGCAAGGGCGTGAAACGATTTCACCGCTTAGGATGCATCCACGCCTGGCCTTTGTACCGAACTGCAGGTTTCATGGTACAGAAGATTGATACTGAAATTAGAGAGATAATCATTAAAAACTCCTTGTCAGGGTGTCAACCATCAACCCTAAGCTGGTAAAGAGATGCAGGAGCCTACAAGCGACGAGAAGTTGGACATGATACTGCACATGCTCCAGGATCATCAGAGCCAGTTAAAGTCGCTCAGCGACAAGGTAGAGCAGATGAGCGAAAGGGAACACGAGGAAGAAGACGCGAAAAAGAACGCCGGTGACAAGCGTATACTGGTGGTAGACGATAACCGGAGCCTCGCAGAGACATACCAGATCATCCTCAGCCAGGAGGGGTTCACCGTCGACACCGCACATGACGCGGTTAACACCTTGTACAAGCTGAACAAGACCAAGTACGACCTCGTTATCCTCGACATGAACCTCCCTGACATGATGGGAAACGACATAGCCGAGAAGATCAACAGGGAGCACAAGGACGTCGAGATAATCATGATAACGGGGTACAGCAGCTACGCGGAGGAGCTTCAGCAAAACGGCCTGATAAGGGACTACAGGATGAAGCCCATACCGCCGGAGGAGCTTGTGGAGATCACCTGGAAAGTGTTCTCCGAATAATACACCAGCCGACCTTACCGATCTCAGTAAAACCGTTTAATCCATTTTCTTGAGGGCTCTTAGCCAGAGCTTTTCACCCTCGAACACATGAGACAGCCTCTTCAGCTCGTCCCTGTATGTTTCGAACTCCTCGTCGGCGTCAAGCACCAGAAACGCAAGCTTACCCTTGGCGTGCCTTATGCAGGCTACCTTGTAGTCGCCCACCTTCACCCTCAGGTTGACACCCGGCCTTTCATCCGCGAGCTTGAATATCTGGTTGATCACCTTTTCGCCGATGGCCTTTGGTAGACTCCATCCATCCGGGTATGTTTTCACTGTGTTCCCGAAGAGCGACTTGACCGCCACCACAACGCGGATCTGCCGAGGCTCGGGCTCCACGTAGCTGTCAAGGAAGTCGATCCTCAGCGTCGGCGCATCCTCCACCGTGAGGTGTTCCGTATGCTGCTTCCTGAGCCTCACGTACTCCAAGGGGTCGATCCGGTTACCCTTGAACAGTTCATCGATCTCCCTGAGCTCGACGTGAGTCGACGCAGGCGCAGCCAGAGAGTCTCCCCCAACGAGGGGAACCGCCTGCTGGGGCGCGGGCTTGGCTAAGCCTGTCTGGGCCCTAGAAGCTACCTCGGTCTTCCAGGCCTCGATGCATATCTGGCAGGTCTGGAGCGGGATCTTGTCATCGGGGAATGGGCAGAGTCTCCCGGCTACGAATACACACTGTTTCTGCCCGCTCACCTCATTCACCTCCGCTAGTTATAGTCTTCTACCTCGATCAACACGGTCTCGTACTCGACCACGATGTCCGAGATCTGGAACAGCACGGAAACTTCTGTCTCCCCCGGGAAGTCGGGGTGCGTACTGTTGTACTCATAGTAGAACATCATCTCGGTGTCCGGCACAGGATAGCTTCTCCAGTTCTTAAGGACGCCCGACCCTACGCTGTACTTGATCTTCGAGCCCGGGCCAGTCGAGTTCAGTATGTTGCCCCACTCGTCGAGAGGCTGAAGGGTGATGTTGGCGTTCTGTGAGCCCGATGTCAGTTCGAACGTGATGAGTATCTTGTTCTTACCGAGGGGCCTCGATCTGAAGTCTGTGATTGTGCGGTCTGACTCCTGTGTCTCCGCCTGAAAGAAGCTCGACTCCTGTGTCAGCGGCGTGATCGACCAGGCCTGTGTGTAGGTCACCGCCGCCATCGCAAGCAGCAGGACTAGCAGCAATATGTTCCTTTTTCTCATTTATGGCTCTCTACTGAGGTAGGGCGTGTGCTTGTTTATCATGCTATTCTGTATACGAACGTATACTGAGGGTAAACTAAGGGTATATGGTAATTAACTTTAGGTAAAGACCCCGGATTATTAACAAAAACGTGTAAATTACGTCGTGGAGGAAACCGTAAATTAAGAAAGAAGAACAACCGCATCAGGTGGACTGCCGTCTCAACCTCACGCCTAAAACGCCATACTGCTCTCCCCCAAAACCCGCGCAGAGGGGCGTCTATAGCCTAAACTTTTTTATCTTATTTCTGTTGTTATGAGGTGCTGAACTCAGCGGGAAAGACTATGTATATATGTCGGTACCCGATATGGTTCAAACATCTGGGAAAGAAGAAAAATGACTACAGCATACGACGTTCCGGCCGACGTGCTAATCGAGAGGCTATCAGGGTACCTCAAAGAGAACATTAGAGAGGTCCAGCCGCCCGAGTGGTCCGGCTACGTGAAGACAGGGAGTCACGTCGAGAGGGTGCCTCAGAACGCCGACTGGTGGTACGTGAGGAGCGCCTCCGTCCTGCGGAAGCTCTACATGAACGGCCCCGTAGGAGTCTCCAGACTCAGGAAAGACTACGGTGGAAGGAAGAGGAGAGGCGTCAGGCCAGCGCACTTCGCAAAGGCCGGCGGCAACATCATAAGGACTGTCCTGCAGCAGCTGGAGCAGGCCGGGCTCGCCCAGAAGGAAAGTATCAAGGGTAGAGTGGTCTCAGGCAAGGGGCGTAGCCTGTTAGACGCCATGAGCACCCAAATCAAGAGAGATCTGGACCGGGAGCGTCCGGAGCTTAAGGACTATTAAGTGAAATTCGATGTCTTCAGACGAGGATCTTGAGAGGCTAAGGCAGCAGCGGATGGCTCAGCTTCAGGCACAGCAGTCGCAGCAGCAGGAGCAGGCTGCGCGTGCCCAGGAAGCCGAGGTCCAGAAGCAGGGGCTTATGCGTAAGATCCTGACGCCTGAGGCAAGGCAGAGGCTACAGAACGTCAAGCTTGTGCGCCCGGACTTTGCGGCGCAGATAGAGCTACAGCTCATCCAGATAGCTCAGACGGGGAGGGTGTCTCTGCCCATCACGGATGAAGTGTTGAAGCAGCTGCTCGCTCAGATCCAGAGCCAGCAGACAAAGAGGGACATAACGATAAGGAGAGTATAGGAAAATGGCACGTAACAAGCACATCGCGTACAAGCTCCGCCTAGCGAAGGCGGGGAAGGCGAAGAAGTCGGTGCCCGCCTGGATCATAGCCAAGACCCGAGGCAAGATCAGGTGGAGCCCGAAGAGCAGGAGAAACTGGCGTACGAGGAAGCTACGTCTCTAGGAGGATCAAAAAGTGTCTGAGATTGAGAGAGTTTACACGGTCCCTCTGGGCCGGGCTTGGCTTGCCCAAAGCTTCAGAAGATCCGAGAAAGCCATGATGGTACTCAGAAAGTTCACGGAGCGCCACATGAAGCCCACCGCGGTCATAATCGACACGGCGGTGAACGAGTACATATGGGCGCGGGGCATCAAGAACCCGCCGCGTAAGATCAGGGTAAAGATGACCAAAGACGACGAGGGCGTCGTAGTGGTTGAGCTGGCGGAGGCAGAGCAGTGAGCGTCAAGGTTTACAGGGTCAAGGGCGAGGTAATGAAGAAGAGCTTCTTCGAGCCCCTCACCTTCAACAAGCTGGTGGCTGCGGCCAAGGAGGAGCACGCCGTAGAGAAGATGTACAGCGAGATGGGCAGCCGCCACCGCGCCAAGAGGCACCAGGTTTCTATTTTCAGCGTCGAGGAAGAGCTGCCCGAGGAGTAGTCTCGTTGTCTCAACAGGATAATGAGAAGCAGCTCAGGCGCCTCATCACCGAGATCAGGATGATGGAGGGCTCAGCCGAGACTCTTAACCAGAGGTATCAGCTTCTCACAGCCACCATAAACGAGCTCAGGCTAGCCCAAGGCTCGCTAAGGGACCTCAAAGACATCGAGTCCGGCAACCCACTGCTCGTCCCCGTGGGAGGCGGTGTATTCATGAACGCCGAGCTAGGCGACATAAGCAAGGTTGTGGTAGGCATAGGCGCCGACGTATCGGTAGAGATGACCCACGAGAAGGCGGTCGAGGACATCGGCGAGAGGCTTCAGGAGATGGAGCAGGCTCAGGGCGCCGTACAGCAGCAGCTTGGGCAGATACTCGCTCAGCTCGAGTCCCATCAGGGAATGGCGGAAAGGTTATCAGCGGAGATCCAGAACGCCTTCCAGGGTGCGCAGTAGTGTTCGAGAAGCTCCG
>JAFGTA010000118.1 GCA_016934355.1 Candidatus Bathyarchaeota archaeon
AGGAGCTTCACAAGGTACCTCACCGTCGCGGCGAGGTGGTGGAGCGACTTCGACCAGCGCTGGGAGGAGACCAGAGGCCAGGCCCTCAGGATACTTGAGGAGGCGGCAGAGATCGAGGAGACGGCCCGCATCATCGGCGAGAAGGCGCTGCCGGACGACCAGAGACTCGTGCTGCTCGCAGCCGAGATGCTCAGGGAGGGGTTCCTTGTGCAGAGCGCTTTCCACGAAGTCGACACCTACTGTCCGCCGGACAAGCAGGTTAAGATGCTCAAGCTGTTCGCCGACTTCTATAACCAGACCCGGCCGCTTATCGAGTCGGGCATACCCATCGACCAGGTGAGGGAGCTGGACGTGATCAGGGAGATCATGAGGCTCAAGGAGAGGGAGGGCACCGAGCCCATCGACCAGGCGAGGGAGGTAATGAACAACGAGATACGGGCCTTGAAGGTCCAGTACGAGGAGAGATAGAGATGAGCGGATTAGCTAGAGTAGTCTACAAGACGACGAGCGAGATCAAGGGCCCCATCCTGATGGTCGAGAGGGTACGGGACGTCGCTTTCGACGAGATCGTCCTCATCGAGAGGTCCAACGGCGAGGTGGTTCAGGGAAGCGTCCTCGACGTGAGCAAGGACTGGGCGATGGTCCAGTGCTTCGGCGAGACCGCGGGCCTCGACATCAGCACCAAGATCAGCTTCAGCGGAGACGTGCTCAGGATTCCTGTTTCCGAGGACCTCATCGGCAGGGTGTTCAGCGGAAGCTTCGCGCCCCTCGACGGCATGCCACCTATCATCGGGAGGGAGCGCAGGGACGTCAACGGAGGAGTCATCAACCCGGCCGCCCGCGAGGTGCCCAGGGAGTTCATACAGACGGGCCTAAGCGGCATCGACGGCATGAACAGCCTCGTACGCGGCCAGAAGCTTCCCATCTTCAGCGAGTCGGGGCTCAGCCATAACCAGATGGCCGCCCAGATCGCGCGTCAGGCCACCATCCCGGGGGCGGAGAGCGAGTTCGCCATCGTGTTCGGAGCCATGGGCATCAAGAACGAGGAGGCCGCCTACTTCAGGGAGGAGTTCGAGAAGACTGGCGCCCTCAACAAGAGCGTCATGATCCTGAACCTCGCGGACGACCCGCCCATCGAGCGGATAGTCACGCCGCGCATCGCGCAGACGATCGCGGAGTATCTGGCGTTCGACATGGGGATGCACGTGCTGGTCGTGCTCACAGACATGACCAACTACGCCGAGGCACTGCGGGCCATCAGCATCGCAAGGGAGGAAATACCCACCCGTAAGGGGTATCCCGGGTACCTCTACAGCGACCTCGCAACCATCTACGAGCGCGCGGGCCGCATCAAGGGGAGACCAGGCTCAGTCACGCTGATGCCTATCCTCTCGATGCCGGCCGGCGACATGACGCACCCCATCCCGGACCTCACGGGATACATCACTGAGGGTCAGCTCATATTGCAGAGGGAGCTCAGCCTCAGGGGCATCTACCCGCCAATGAACGTCCTGCCCAGCCTCAGCAGGCTTATGAAGGACGGCATCGGCGAGGAGACCACCCGTGAGGATCACCAGGACGTCAGCAATCAGCTCTACATGGCCTACGCCGAAGGCACACGGGCCCGCGGGCTGGTCCGTATCGTCGGGACCGTGGGCCTCTCGGAGCGTGAGCGCCAGTGGCTCAGCTTCGCCGACAGGTTCGAGCGCGAGTTCGTCCACCAGGGCATATACGAGAATAGGACAATCGAGCAGACGCTGTCCCTAGCTTGGGACCTGCTGAGCGATCTCCCCGAGGACGACCTCATCAGGGTACGAGAGGCGTACATACAGAAGTACCATCCCGCGCACAAGAGTGAAGCGTAGAAATGTCTGCCACAACCGGAGTCCGGCCCACCAAGGGCTTCTTAATGGACACCAAGAGGCGGATACAGGTAGTAGAGCGGGGGACCGAGTTCCTCAAGCTGAAGAGGGACCAGCTCGCCAAGCAGCTCACCGAGAGCCTCGACGTCCTACGTGGGCGGAGGAGTCTCCTACTCAAGAACCTTGAGGAGGCTTACGGTGCCCTGACGGCGGCGTTCCTGAGTCTGGGCCCCACCGAGGTGAAGAGCCAGACGCGTGCGATAAAGAACGCCCTCGACCTTGAGGTGTTGCCGCGGAGCGTCATGGGTGTCGTGTATCCCTCGGTACGGATCAAGAGCAAGCCAGAGATCGCGGCGGAGCTTGATATCACGCTGGCCTACGCCGCGGAGCAGGTTTACGAGATAATGGAGGAGCTTATCCACCTCGCCGAGTTCGAGGAGCGAGTCGAGCGGATCGCAGACGAGCTGGGCACCACCAACAGGAAGGTGAACGCCCTGGAGAACTTCATCATCCCTGACATGAAGGCAATAATCAAGTTCATCGAGGACAAGCTCGACGAAGAAAGCATGGAGGAGCTCGTCAGGATGAAACTCATAGGAGGTGCAAAGAAATCCAGAAGATGAACCTAGGGATCAACTACGTGGTCCTGCGCACACACGCCCGCATCGCCGACCTCCTCGACAAGGACCAGATGACGGAGTTGGCCGAGGCCATCGACATCACGGACTTCTTGGAGCGGCTCAAGGAGACGCCGTACGGTGAAGTAGAGGTGGAGATGGACAACAAGCTGGCGCTTAGCCTGGAGAAGGTGTTCATCCAGAAGTTCATCGAGCGCATAGAGAGCATAGTCGCCATCACCCCGACGAAGATGGGGGAGTTCCTCAGGGCGTACTTCGACCTCAGGTTCGAGGTGCTGAACCTGAAGCGCATACTGAGGGGCAAGTTCACTGAGTCCACCGAGGAGCAGATCAGGGAGTCCCTGATACCGATCACGCCGTACCTAGTAGAGAGCTACGACAGGCTCATCGAGGCTGAGAGCCTAGAGGAGTGCGTGAAGCTGCTGGAGGGCACCGCGTACAGCGGCCTCATAGAGAAGCTCGACCTCTGCAAGGAGTACGACGCGCTGTGGCCTCTGGAGCTGGCCCTCAACTACATCTACGCCTCGACCACGCTGAGCCTCGGGAAGGACCTGCCCAGGAAGAACCAGCTCATCGTGGACAGCCTCGCAAAGTTCGAGACGGACGTCGAGAACATACTCATTGCGTTGAAGCGCCGCGGGAAGACTGTGGACCTTGAGGAGATATTTCCGGTCACCTACTACGTGGAGCACAGCGACCTAAAGCACATCATAGAGTCTCCGAGTATGGCGGAGGCCGTGGAAGGCCTCAAGGAGCCCTACAAGAGCGTTATGGAGCCCATAAAGACGGGGGACATCGCCCTCGTCAGGGCCATGGTGCGAAAGGGAAAGTACGAGACCGCTTCGAGGGCTCGTGCCAGCGACGAGTACGGGTTCAACGTCATACTGGCGTTCCTGGTCTACAGCGAGATCGAGAAGGACAACCTCGTTGGCCTCGCCTGGGGTGAGGTACAGGGTTTAGACAGCGAGGAGCTGATGAAGTACATCGTCATCCCTTGGGGCTAGCCCAACCATTTTATTACCACGCTTATTCTGCATTACCTATGAGTCCTACAATGTACTTCTCCTCGAAGGGGAAGGAGAACACAGAGGAGACCCTCCGACTCGCCAAGGAACGGGCAGACGAGCTCGGTATAAGGAATATAGTCGTCGCCAGCTACACCGGCTACACGGGAGTCATGGCTTCCGAGGTCTTTATGGGCTACAACCTTGTGGTCTCCGCGGGGATGATGGGGTTCAGGGAGCCCAACGAGCACCGCATGGTCGAGAAGAACAGGGAGAGGATGGAGGCTAACGGCGCAAAGGTCTTCTACCACCTGCACGCGTTCGGCGGCATGGGGCGGGCAGTGAAGCAGAAGTTCGGCCCCATACAGGTGGACGAGATAGTCGCCCACACCCTCAGGCTGTTCAGCCAGGGGGTGAAGGTGGGGCTGGAGATATCATGCATGGCGTGTGACGCAGGTCTCATCGAGTCGGGTGTGGAGTGCATCGCCGTCGGCGGCTCAGGCGATGGGGCGGATACAGCAGTAGTGCTGTCTCCAAGTAACACGCACCGGTTCTTCGACACGAAGGTTCTTGAGCTTATTTGTAAGCCGAGGGTGGGGTAGCCCCACCCAAAGGTGAAAAAGGGTATCCCTGTTACCTGTTGGCGAAGACCGTCTTAGCCCACCACTTTAGCATGGGGGTCATCATCATAAGCCAGGTCATCAGCACGTTAAGGGTCTTAAGAAGCTCCACGGACAAAATAGTCACCTGTACGCGACCGGCTTTGTGCCGTCGTTCACCGCGGCTAAAACCACTTTTCTCCAGCTGTAGCCTGACGGTCTCTCTTTGGCGATGGCCGACTTTTCGTCGCGGATGGCTTGATTGATAGTTCTCATCCTCTCGCGTTGCCTCGTGATGGTTTCTTGGAGGTATTTCCTGTCGAGCTCTAGCTCCAAGGCGTTTCTCAGGTGTTTTAGTGCCTCTTCGTTTCCCTCTGTGCTGTGCATCGGATTTCCCTTGGCGTTAATATGTAATAGTGATCTATATCGGTGTATACAGGAACGGGCTGGTTACAATGTGTTTGACAGACGTATACTTGTGTATATATAATGTTTACACGGCGGAAAAATGACGTTAAAAATGTTAAAATTACACTCCTTAGAGGAAAATTATTGACAGAAAAATATCAATTGACCGGCGTAGATGAATGTGCGCCGTGGGAAGGAAATTATTTAAGAACAGCCGTAGACGCCGCATATTGATCGGTTTGAACGACGACGTGCCGACTATACTCGAGACTGAGCTCAGGGTGATCTACGGGGACCGCTTCGAGTCTGTGGAGATTCAGAGCGTCATGAAGTACCCGATGAGGGAGAACAAGTACATAGTAATCTACAATCTTGACGTCAAGGGGGCGCTGCCCATCATCAGGGCGAAGATAGTCGTTGACACAGTCGCCGGAAGCCTGGAGCAGTTCGACCCCGCGATGCTATAGGTTCAGCCGCCTGATTATATCGACGGCTTTAGATAGTCCGCGAGTTTCGTAGTCGGCGATCTGGTCGACCTCAGTAGGCTTGGGTTCCTGGTTTCTGTTCACCCAGATCGTCTTGATGCCTACCATCTTGGCTGGTCTGATGTCGCTTAGGGGCGTGTCGCCGATGCTCACAGTCTCGCTGGGCTTGGCCTTCGCTATCCTCAGCGCCTTACGGTAGTACTCTGGCTCTGTCTTGAGGAGCCCCATGGACGGCTCGCTGAAGGTGTGTGCGAAGAACTTTTTTCCCGTCCTGAGTTCGAAGGTCTTCGCCTTCTCCCCCGCGCCGAAGCCTGTGCTCAGGCACAGCTGGAGCCCCATGGCTTTGAGTGACTCCAGCGCGGGCACGGCGTCGGGGAAGTAGATGGGGTCTTTCCTGGCCCTTCTGTGGGCGTCGTCGAACTTGGTGCAGATGAGTTGGGCCTCCTCCTCGTCGAACGGCATCTCCAGGTGGTCGAAGAGTAGCTTGCAGTGGAACATGGCGTCGTCGTGTCTGTCTAGGTACTTGGTGTGTATGAGAGCGCGGTGCACGTCGTAGACCCATGCGTGGTAGAGCTCCTCGCCGCTGTAACCGAGGACGCCTTCGAGGCTGCGCTCCATGACGCCGTCCATGTCGTGGAGGGTG
>JAFGTA010000012.1 GCA_016934355.1 Candidatus Bathyarchaeota archaeon
CGCCAACCACCACGATCTCCTCGGGCCTCGTGGAGCCGGGGAGCTCGGCTAAGACGTTTTGGGTCTTCAGCTTGGCCCTCTCGGACTGGACCATGATCCTCGCCCGTTTGGCGCCGCTCTTGAGGAGCCTGAGCCCGTCCTCGAAGCTGATACGCACAGACGGATAGTTGCCGTAGTCCTTGCCCCGCGGGAACTGGCCCCAGAAGTGTTTCCGCTGGACTTTGGGGTAGTTCTCGATGAATATGAAGCCCAAAGGCTTCCTCTTCGCGACCAGCTCGACGTTCTTCCGCTTCAGCCAGCCTGTGACCACGATCTTGCCCTCTATCTCGGGGGTGAGGTACTCCTCGTCCGTGGTCTCAAGGTGGATGAGCTCACCCTCGACGCCGTCGGGGCCGGTGCTGCCTATCATGCTCATCCCCTCGCACTCCACCGTCTCCCTGTACGGCGCGGTGACCTCAAGCATCTGTGAGGTGGTCCACCCCGTCTCGATCATGAACTCCTGCCTCCAAGTCTTGAGGCCGAACCCCTTGAACACGGATTCGATGTAGTCGGCCGCAGCCGAGTCCTCGGGGCTGCCACCCGGCCTGGCACCAATCTCTACAGCCATCTTCTCGATGTGCTTGAACGCGTTCTCTCCGCTGAAAAGACCATTCATTTCAGAGAGACTGCCGCCCGCCGCCGGAAAAGACTTACTACACCGCTGTCTTGGTGGCGCCGCCGTGGTGGGTGAGCCTCGGCCTGACCTCCAGTATGAGCAGCGTGTCCGGCCCCAGGTTGGACTTATCCGCCCTGACTATGGCCTGCCCGGTGTTCAGTTGGTGGGGCTCCACGGTGGTGCCGTCCACTATCTGCTTCAGCAGGCTACTGCTTATGACGTCGGATTTATGGAATATCTTGACGTCGCTGCCCTTGATTACCTTGGGGTCCACGTCCTCGGGGAAGTGGGTATCCAGCATCAGCCACGTCCCTGCGTGCCGTTTCTTCCTGATCAAGTAGTTGACGTAGTCTGTGAAGTCCTTGGATAGCCCTTTCCTGAGGTAGTCGTGGGCCTCGTTGATGACGAAGACGAACTGCTCACGGGCCGTGTTGTCGTTGTTTATGAGGGCGCTTATCACAAGCATCATGACGCTGAACACGTCGTCCGGCTCCATCATTATCTTCCTTAGGTCGAAGACGTTGACGCCGCCTATGATGAGGTCACCCATGAAGTCCCCCGCCACAAGGTAGTCCTCCAACGTCTCCAGCCTCATCATTGCAAAGCCCTTCTGGTTGGGGTTCAGGTCGCTGGCGTCCACGTTGCGGCGGATAGTGTTCAGCCCAAAGTCCCTGTCGTACTGGGTCTTCTTAATAATCTGGAAGATCTTCTTCACGTACATAGAGCCGCTCTTCTTACCAAGGCTCAGCACGTGAGGCCAGTCCTCCGCGGTGAGCCTAGTCGGGTTGATGCCTATCGGGTACACCTTCGTCCCGTAGTCGTCCTCAAACTTCTTACGCTCGTTCTGGTAGACAAAGGGGTCAACGAATATTCTGAAACCCGCCTTGGTTATGACCTGCCGCGGCCCCACGCCGTAGCCCTCCATGAGAACCGCCGCCTCCGCCCTGTCCGTGTTGGCGTCCGCGATGCTCCAGAACTCGCTCCTGAGGTCATCCCGGGGCTTATGGAACACAATGATCGTCGCCGGCTTACGCACCTGGCTGATGCCCTGTATCGACTTTGAGAGAAGCATCTCGCTTATGACGCCTATGGTGTACCCCTTACCGCTTCCCTGCTTACCGCAGACGAACACGATATGCGGCTCGTTGAGGTCCACCGCAACCAAATCCTCGCCCGCCTTACCTATGATCCCCCACTGCTCTGGCATCCTGTCGCTGCCGAGGTAGATATCCGGCTGGACGGTGCTCTCGATGATCGGCTCAGGCTCTGGCGGGGTCACCGGTTCAGGCTCTGGCTCCGGCTCATGCTCAGGCTCTGGCTCAGGGGCGGTGGGCGCCGGAGACACAGCCTCCATTGGCTCAGGTTCAGGCTCTGTCGCTGCCTCCGGCTCCGGGAAGTCGAAGAACAGGGCGGGTTCCTCCCCGTACGCCTGCGCCTCCATGAAAGGCCCGGGGGACGGCTCATACGTCTCCGCGGGTTCGGTTGGCAGGGGCTCCTCGGAGCCGCGGCTTCTCACCCACCCGATCAGTATGAACCTGACGAAGTAGACCACGATAGAGAGAGAAAACGAGGCGACGCAGAAGCCTACGACCCGGCTCTCAGACACCAAGCCGAACAACGGGTTCACGTCCCATGGATAGACCAGAGTCAAGTCGCTGTAGACTAAGGCGTCCAGCAGCACGTGCCCCCACGCCCCCAGCAGCCCCGCGACCAGATAGCGCCGCACGCCATCCCCCTGGGGCAGCCCCGTCGCCTCCATGACGCCTTTGGTTCGGCCCCTCAGCAAGTACATGACAAGAGCGAGTAACAGACCCGCTACGCCGCTGACGACGAGGCTGTGGAACGGCCCGTGCAGCGGCAGCTGAAGCCCGAGGAGGAACACCGCGAGCGGCTCAAGGTCCAGCATTATGGATGCCACTAGGAACGTGGGCGTGTCCAGCAACGGGTAAACTAGGAGGGCTACCAGGAGCGCTGGCCCCAAGTGCAGGGGTGTAAACGGCATCCACCCACCAATACGGTGCAGCCAATATAAAAACTAGGAAAAAAACCGGCTACTTCTTCCTGAGGAACCCGTCGATTGCCGCCGCAGCCTTCTTCCCGGCACCCATGGCGCTGATGACAGTCGCCGCGCCCGTCGCCACGTCTCCGCCGGCGTAGACGCCCTTGAGCGTCGTCTCCATGGTCTCCTCGTCCGTGATGATGGTGCCATACCTCGTCACCTCTAGGCCCTCCGTGGTCTGCTGGATTATCGGGTTCGGGCTCTGACCTATGGCGATGACCACGGTGTCCACGGGCAGCCTCCACTCGCTCCCGGGCATGGGCTCGGGGCGCCTGCGACCTGAGTCGTCCGCCGCGCCCAGCTGCATCCGTAGGAGCTCCATCTCCTTTACGTTCCCCCGGCCGTCGCCGATGAACCGCACCGGGTTGTTGAGCAGCGTGAATATGATGCCCTCCTCCTCGGCGTTCTCGACCTCCTCGTGGCGAGCAGGCAGCTCGCTCATGCCTCGCCTGTAGATGATGTAGACCTTCTCGGCGCCTAGCCTGAGGCTGCAGCGCGCCGAGTCCATGGCGACGTTGCCTCCGCCTATGATGGCGACGTTCTTGCCGACGTCTATGGGGGTGTCGTACTCTGGGAACCTGTAAGCCTTCATGAGGTTCGTCCTGATGAGGAACTCGTTGGCGCTGTAGATGCCGTTCAGGTTCTCCCCGGGAACCCTGAGGAACCTGGGAAGCCCTGCGCCGCTGCCGATGAATACGGCGCTGAACCCGCTGTCGAACAGCTCCTTCACGGTGTAGAGCTTGCCGATCATGCTGTCGAGGTGTATCTCGACGCCCAGCGTCTTGATGTACTCGACCTCGGCCTGCACAATCTCCTTAGGCAGCCTGAACTGGGGGATGCCGTACATCAGCACCCCTCCGGCGACGTGAAGCGCCTCGAACATCTCGACCTCGTGCCCCATCTTAACAAGCTCGGCGGCTGTCGTCAGCCCCGCGGGACCGGCGCCCACCACCGCGACCTTGAACCCGGTGGATTCAGGGACCACAGGCGTCTCGAGGCCCTTCTCGCGCTCATAGTCGGCTACGAAGCGTTCGAGGCGGCCGATTCCCACGGGGTCTCCCCTGATTCCGAGGACGCAGAACTTTTGGCACTGGTTCTCCTGTGGGCAGACGCGGCCGCAGATGGCTGGGAGCGCGTTGGTCTCCTTCACCTTCCAAGCGGCCTCGATGAACTTGCCCTCCTTGATGAGCTTGATGAACGCGGGTATGTCGATGCCGACGGGGCAGCCCTTCATGCACTGGGGGTTCTTGCACTGGAGGCACCTCTCCGCCTCCTCTACCGCCATCTCATCTGTGAAGCCCTGCGCGACCTCGAGGAAGTTGTTGACCCTCTCGTCTACGCTCTGCTTGGGCATGTCGACCTGCGGCTTGTTGAACGCCATCAGTCCTCTGCCTCCCTGTTGTAGACAACCATGGCAATCTTCTCCTGCGGGTTGTAGAGCCTCATCCTCATGATGAGCTCGTCGAAGTCCACCTGATGGCCGTCGAACTCTGGGCCGTCAACGCAACTGAACCGGGTGTCACCGGCGACGGTGACGCGGCAGGCGCCGCACATCCCCATGCCGTCCACCATTATGGGGAAAAGGTTGACGTTCGTAGGAATCCCGTAGGGTAGGGTCCTGTCGCAGAGGTTCTTCTGGAGGCTCGTCGGCCCGATGGTGAACACGTGGTCGAATGCCTGCTTGCCGAGGAGCTCGTCCACTATCTCCATGCCGTTGAGGCCGTAGCTGCCGTCGTCTGTGCAGATGTAAGCCTCGTCCGCGGCCTCCTTCAACTCTTCCTCAAGCATCACGTGGTCTTTGTTCCTGAACCCGAAGACTGCCGTGACGTGGTTCCCCGCCTCCTTGAACGCCCTGATCTGGTACAGCATGGCGCCGACGAAGACGCCTCCGCCGACGCAGAGAATATTGCCGTAGTCTTTGATCTCTGTGGCGTTGCCGAGTGGACCCGCGAAGTTCAGTATCTCGTCGCCGACGCCGAGCGCCCCCAGCTCGGTGGATGACTTGCCGACCTCCGCGAAGTATATGAGCACGGTTCCCTCCTCGGGGTCCGTGCCAGCGACTGTGATGGGGAGACGTTCCCCTGTCTCCTTCGCCCTGACTATAACGAACTGGCCCGGGACTGCCTTGTGGGCGACGGCGGGGGCGTGCACGTTGAACATCTTGACGTTGGGGGTGAGCTCTTGCTTCGTAACTATCTTGTACATGCGTTCACCACGGGTGAGCCGAATCTGAATAAGGAAGCCTTACCTATTAATAAAATTGAGGTTCTGGGCGCTGGTTGTACGCCCAACCTTCGTAAAAAACCTGCCCCGATCTACCGCAGTAGTACAAAAAACGTGGGCGTTTCCGCCTACGTCCAGAGGCCCGGTACGTCGCCCCAGATGGCGTCCCACCAGTC
>JAFGTA010000119.1 GCA_016934355.1 Candidatus Bathyarchaeota archaeon
ACTGCATCTCAAGGCAAGACCGTTCGGGCACCTTCATTTATCTGAAAATCTATCTCTGGAATCCCCTAAATAATCAGAGAACATGTTCATACCATGTCTTTCACAACGCGCCCCGTCGTCATGGGAACCCACGGCATGGCCACCAGCACCCACTACCTAGCCACCGTCGCCGGGCACCAGGCCCTCAGAGACGGCGGCAACGTCGTCGACGCAGGAGCCACCATGTGGTTCTGCCTCACCCTCCTCAAGCCCCACCTCGTAGGCCCAGCCGGCGAAGTCCCCATCCTACTCTACTGGGCAGACGAGGAGAAGGTGATATCGGTCAACGGCCAGGGGCCCGCCCCCATGAACGCCACCATCGACTGGTTCACCGACCACGGGTACCCCATGATCCCGGAGGACGGCTTCACCCCAGCCGTCGTCCCCGGCGCCTTCGACGCCTGGCTCACCACCCTAGATGAGTACGGCACATTCACCCTCGGCAGAGCCATGGAGCCCGCCCTTGAGATAGCCCGCGGCGGCTTCCCAGTCTACCCGACGCTGAACACGTTCCTCGGCGGAGTCAAGAAAAGGTACCTCGCGGAGTGGCCCACCTCGGCGGTGACGTACCTCCCCGGAGGCCGCGTCCCGGAGGTAGGGCAGCTACTCAGGAACCCCGACTGGTACAGGACGTTCAAGGAGGTCGCAGAAGAGGAGAAGCGGGCTGCCACACGCTCCGCCGGCCTCGACGCCGCCCGCAAACACTACTATGATGGCCCCATCGCCCGCGCCATCGTCGACTACACTCAGAGCTTCAGGTGCAGAGACGTCTACGGCAAGGAGAGCCCCGGCCTCATAACGCTTGAGGACTTCCAGCGCTACGCCGCCCGGTTCGAGGACCCCGTCACCGTCAACTACCGCGGCGTAGACGTCTACAAGTGCGGGCCGTGGTGCCAGGGCCCCGTCTTCCTGCAGCAGCTAAACCTCCTCGAAGGCTACGACCTGAGAGCCATGGGCCACAACACCGTCGAGTACCTCCACACCTGGGTCGAGTGCGCCAAGCTCGCCTTCGCAGACAGGGAGCAGTACTACGCCGACCCGGACTACGCCGACGTGCCCCTCGGCAGGCTCCTCTCCAAAGAGTACGCCGACGAGCGCCGCACACTGGTGGACCCGGACAAGGCGTCCATGATGCTCAGACCCGGCGGGGTCGAGCCCACCGTCCTAGAGGAGAAGGGCCAGAAATCCTGGTTCGAGGGAGACACCGTGCACCTGGACGCCGTCGACTCCGACGGCAACATGCTGGCGGCGACGCCCAGCGGCGGCTGGATCAGGACCAGCCCGCTGATCCCCGGCCTCGGCTTCCCCCTGGGCACCCGGGCCCAGATGATGCACCTCGACCCAGGCCACGCCGAGTGCCTGGAGCCCGGGAAGAAGCCCAGCACCACCCTCACCCCGAGCCTCGCCATGAAGGACGGCAGACAGTACATGGTGTTCGGCACACCCGGCGGCGACAGGCAGGACCAGTGGACCCTACAGTTCTTCCTAAACCACGTCGAGTTCGGCATGAACGTGCAGGAGGCGCTGGACGCGCCCACGGCTCACACCGCCAGCTTCCCCGCGAGCTTCTGGCCCCACTCCGTGAGGCCGGGCGAGGTGTGCCTTGAGCCAAGGATACCCGCAGAAGTGGCCGACGGGCTCAGGAGGAAGGGGCACAGGGTGGTCATCAGCAAGCCGTGGAGCCACGGGCGATGCCTGGCCATCAGATACGACCCGGACACCGGCGTCATGTACGGCGGCGCCTCGCCGCGTACGGGTGAGCCCTACGCCATAGGCTGGTAGGCTAAACCGTTAAACCTGTTGCATCCTCTCTCTTTCCATGAACCGTGTTTTCAAGCCTACTCTAGTTAGGGAGATAGAGAGGCCGCCGAAGGCTGTCGTCGAGGGCCTGGCTGCGCTGCCTGCCGCGAACATCGCGGACGCACTTGGTAAGCCATGCAGGTTCACAGTGGACCCGTCGATCAGGCCCGCTTACCCGGGCGTAAGGCTCGCAGGGGTCGCCGTCACCGTCCGTGAGGCGCCTGACTGTAACCTGATGAGCCACGCAGCCATCGACCTCATGGCAGGGGGCGACGTGCTGGTGGTCGACGCCGGCGGGTACGTCGGCTCAGCCGTTGGCGGCTTCCTCATGTCCAGAAAGATGATGTCTAAGGGGGTCGCTGGCGTCGTCGTGGACGGCGCGTGGAGGGACAGGTCCGAGATAGTCAGTCACAGGTTCCCCGTGTTCTGCCGCGGTTGGCAGCCGGGAGGCCCCCACAAGGATCAGCCGGGCTCGGTCAACGTGCCTGTATCCGTCGGCGGCGTCGTTGTCTACCCGGGTGACGTCGTCGTGGGCGACGACGACGGCGTGGTGGTCGTCCCGAGGGACTCGGCTGAGGAGATACTCAGGAGGGCCACCGAGATACACCGGCGTGAGGCAGAGGTCATCGGCGACGACCGGAAGGAAGCGATCGAGAGACCCGGCGCCTACGCGAGCGAGGAGAGACTCAGGGAGCTGGGCGTCGAGATAAGGTAGGCTTCCCCGCCCGCATATTTTATGAATAGTCAGGAAGGTGTATCATCTCATGGACGTAGAGATCAGGACCCACACGGCGATCCACGTCGTCAAGGGCGCGATAGTCAAGGTCCTCGGCGACGGCGCAAGGTGGTCGGCGAGCGCCGCCGCCGACGGCTCCCACGGCAGGATAGCCGTCCAGTTCGACAGGAAACCCACCGAGGACGAGGTCAGGGAGATAGAGAGGCAGGCCAACCTGAAGGTGGAGGAGGACCAGCCCATCGAGATTCACAGGCTGAGCAGGGAGGAAGCCGAGGCGAGGTGGGGCGACTACATCTACGACCTGTTCCCGCTGCCCGAGCATATACGTGACCTGAGCGTGTTCCACCTGCCGGGGTGGAACGTGAACACCTGCGCCAAGGAGCACACAGAGTCGACTGGGCAGGTAGGCAGGATCACCATAAGTAAGGCTCGTTACAGGAACAGTAAGGGGCTCCTCGAGGTCAGCTTCAACGTCGAGTAGCCTAGCGGCCCTTTCCTTTGGTTCGTTTGGGGCGCAGGTTCTTGCTGCGGCACTTTCTGCACTTCGTTGCGTCTGGGGGGTTGGTGGCTCCGCAGCTCCTGCACACCGACTTCTTAACGCGGTGCTCTCTCGCGATCTCGATCTTCACTGGGTCTCTTAGTGACATTGTTTTTCTCCCCGTGGGGCTCTGAGTGTATACGAGCCCCGGTATATTATCTTTTCCCAGCGGGTGCGGGTTCTCGCCGTGACCTGTAATCTCTGAAACATTGGGGTCGGAAGAAGAACTCTCTCGAATGTTCACTCGAAAAGAGCGTGAATCACCATCAGGCTGGTACCTGCTAAGGTGGGTATGATTATGGTATAGTAGAACGAGTCGGTCCCCATCACAGCAGCCGCAGCCAGCGCTGCCGCCCAGAGCACGGCGTGCCCGATTATGGTTCCATTCTTCTTACTGTAATGTAGCGCCGCCTTACTGTAGCGCCCCGTCCTCAGCAACAGACTGTACGCGGACTTGCCCAGGTATGACAGGCTGTACCTGCTCTCCCTCTGTTCTAGAAACGGGTCCAGGGACTTCAGGTGATAGCTGAGGCTCGGGCTGTCAGCGAAGTCCACGGATTTCTTTATCTCGGTGAAGGTTGCGCTGCCTGCCTCGCCTACGAATCTTATGATGTCCCTCCTTTTTTGATGGTCGAGGGCTTTGAACACGGAGTCCTCCAGGCTCTCAAGTTTTTCTATGTCTGTCTCCATATGTAACCGCCATTAATCTCCATCCTTCACTGAAATTTAAAGCAGTTAGTGCAGGGGTTTTTAGTCAAATTTTATTTACTAAGGTGAATAGCCGGCTCAGACATCGAACGCCTGCGCCTTCACTCACCACTTATTTCTTTCATATACATGGAAAAAAATTAGGGAGTGGGTTTAATTTATTCTCGGGTAAGCCGATAAACAGCCACACCAGTTCGGTCCAACGGCGCTAAGAATACCTGTCTCAAAGACATAGTCCTCGCCCAGCCAGGCCGAGACCTCCGGGTCGGAGTATGTTTCGCCCCTGAACGAGTACTCGTAGTGGATGAGCAGCTGGATCGAGTCGCCCGGCCCGAGAGGCTGCATTGTGTCGACGTAGCCTAGGTCCGGGAGCCAGTTGCCCTGCGGTGTGACGCTCTTCCCGTTGAGATATATCTTGACGGCTCTAGCCCCCATCGTTTCGAACGCTTCCTCTCCGGCGCCGAGGAAGTCCTCCTCGATTGGTACCTTGATGTCCAGTATAACGTTCGGCAGCGTGACTGTTGACCCGGTGTTTGTCACCGTTATGTTCTCGAATATCGAGCCGGCGTTCGTGCTAACTTTGTAACCGTTCTTCTGCCCCTTGAAGACGACGCAGAAATCGGTCACGGTCTTCCCCTTGCTGTGGCTGAACCCAGTCTCCGTGCTAAGGTAAACCACGGTGAAGGTCGGAGGAGCCTCATCGTATCCCACGTTTTCGACGTAGTCCTCTGCTCTCGCGAGGACAGTGTGTGAGCCTTCAGATGATAAAGTTGTATCCCACGCCCCCACCCAGCTACCTTGACCCGTGTCGTATGACGCTGGGAGCCACGTGGCTCCGTCGTCCAGGCTGTATTCGACCCTGTCAACCCCTGAACCGGCGTCCGATGCAGTGATCTCTATCTCGACGACGCCGTACACGTAGCCGCCGCCGTCCGGCTGCACCACGTCCACCTCGGGTGGTGTGTCGTCCACTATCACTGTATCCGTGAGGGGCGTCTCGATGGCCCCGAGGTTGTCTACGCTGTAGAAAGACACGGTGTGCGTGCCTTCGCCTGCCAAGCTGAACGCCCCCGTGTAGGGGACGTAGAGCCCTCCGTCGACGCTGTACCAGGTCCCGGCTACGCCGGACCCTGCACCGTCAGACGCGGATAGGGTTAGCGGCGTGCCTGAGGTGACGTAGACGTCTGGGGGGTCTATGTGCTTCGGGTCTCCTACGCTCATGGAGGTCTCTGGCGGGGTGTTGTCGAGGGTCACCGCCTCGCTTTGGGTCTCCTCTCTGTTCCCGAGGTTGTCTACGCTTCTGTACTCTATGAGGTGGTCTCCGTCGTCGCCTGTCACGTGGAAAGGCGCGTACGGGGTCCACGGCCCGCCGTCTAGCCTGTACTCCGTGTACTCTACGTCGGAGCCGTCGTCCACGGCGCTCATGGTGATGAGTGTGTCGCTGCTGATGTAGTCGCCGTAGCTGGGCGAGCCTATGGTGATGGTAGTCGTCGGCGGCGTCTCGTCCAGGATCAAGGTCTTGGTCTTCTCCGCCTCGGCGTTACCCAGGTTGTCGACGCTGTGGTACGTGACGGTGTGAGTGCCTTCGCCAGACACGCGGAAGAAGGTCGAGTACGTGTTATACGGTCCGTCGTCGATCTTGTAGTACGTCTCCTCGACGCCCGAGCCTGAGCCGTCGCTCGCCGACAGAGCTAGGTTCGTGTTCGACTTCACGTATTTGTCGAGGTGCTGAGGCTCCCCGATGGTCAGAGTCGTGGTCGGGGCGGTGTTGTCGAGTTTGACCTGCCTCGAGTTGACAGGGTATTCCTGGTTCCCGCTGTCGTCGACGCTGTAGTACTCTATGTTGATGGTGCCGTCGGTGGCGTAGATGTTGAACGGGCCCAGTCCGCTGGTGAAGCCCAGCCCTGAGAGGCCTTCGATGTAGTAGCGGTAATGCGTGCTCGCCACCGCGCTGTCGTCGTTGGCGTACAGAGAGAACGAGGTTGAGCTGGTGACATAGGTATCGTCTCCGGACAAGTGTTTCGGTGCACCCACCGTCAATCCTGTCTGTGGTGGCTTGTCAGCCAACCCGCCGAGGACGAGGGTAGGGTCACCGAACACGTTTATGAAGAGCCACCTGCGGCCTTGGTCCCAGTCGGACTCGGGGGCGTAGTGGATCAACACCTTGTCGCAGACGGAGTCCCAGACGTCTCCGAGCACCCTGTGCCCGTCGGATGCGAAGGATTCGAAGAAGTACTGCATGACGGGTGAACCCATGGCGCCGCTCGCCTCTGCGGTCGACCCTATGAAGGCTACCGCCCCCTTATCGGAGTTGAAGTTCCAGTACTCGGGCATGCAGTCTATGTCGGTCGTAGAGTCCTGAAGCGGGTCAGGTACAGCTGGCTCCACCCATGTACTCATGGGGTGAGGATAGTAGCTTGATTCGTAGACTGCTCCATAGTCTCTAAGCGTTCCACCGACGTCGATGTACGGGTCACTGGCGGCAATCGGCCCCAGCTTCGCCGTGCTGCAGCCGAAGCTGTAGACCACGGTGAGCTTGTCCTGGTTGGTCAGCCCAGCCATGTCCGTCCTGACGTCGTATACGCCCCAACTGAACTGGTTCCCGTGGCTTATCACGTTGATGAAGCCCGCCCCGGCGTTGAGGTAGTCGTTTATGTTCGTTGGGTTGGGGTAATCTGGGTCGCCTACGGTGTTCGAATGGTAGAGCTTGATGTCTGTGAAGCCGGCGGTCGTCATCTCCGTGGCTATCGCGTCGTTTTGGTCTTCGTCCCAAGTGGTGGGGAGCGAGGGGTAGACCCAGTCGCCTGTCCCTGTTACAAGCAGGATGTTCTTAAACCATGATTCGTAGAGCACCTCCTTCTCATACTTGATCACCTTGTCGACGTATCTCGTCACCTCGGCTTCGCTGTCCGCCGGTATCCTGCCGACGATCACGTCGAAGTCGAAGTCTATCCCATCGGTGTTCGTGTAGTCATCGTCGTCGTCATCGTCGATCATCTCGCCGTATACGTCGTCGCCGTCCGCGTCCCAGCTGCAGAATGCTCCTCCGCCGTCGTAGAGGTCGGCGTAGTAGTGGTCCGTCAGGTAGTATTGGAGCCACCTCACCTCATCGGTGACGGCTCTCTTGACGTAGAAGTACCTCATCGGTAGCTTATCGACGTCCCCCACAAGCAGCACATACTTGACGTTGTGCGTAGCCTCGTAGTCGGCTATACATTTCTTTATCTCCTCCGCGGTGTCGGCTCCGCTGTAAGCCGGGTCAGCGTATATGCTTTCTAGGGACACAACTATGGATGGTCTTCCCGTTGCGTCCTTCCACTCCTTCAGAGGCGTTAACTCGTCCACGAATAGGTTCGGCGCGATTATGAGTAGGTCGTAGTCGGGTTCTGCGTATGTCTGTAGTACAGTTGCTGATGATGCCAGTAAGCTGGCTAATACTAAGATAGTAACAAGTTTTATCTTCATTTTCAAATCTCCTTAATCTCGATCACACGAGAAACCCGCGTGACGAGTCAATATTAGCTAACAAATAGATAAAATATGCGACAATCTTCATATTTTCATATAACATTTGTTTACTATCTGTATATGATTAGCAGAGTTCGATGGAAAATTCTCTAATCTAAACTAAACACTCCCATTCTGAAAATACATATATTAGACCTGTTCGCCCGGGCGGAGGCTGAATAATTCGTGGATGTTGCCGTCCGGGTCGGCTATGAACGCGGTTCTTCTACCCCATGGCATTGTTTCGGGAGGCTTCACGGACTCGGCGCCTCTTCGTAGGAGCTCCACGTAATGCTCGTCCACTTCGTCCGGTGTGCCGGCGGGGAACGCGAGCTCGAAGCTCTGGCCTCTGCGTTGCTCCGCGTAGCTGGGGTGGCCGGTGTGGGTGTGCATGACCTCTCTGGTGCATATGGCGAACCGTGTGCCGGTGTTGCTGAACTCGACGTAGCGTCCGAGGTCCTCGATGACTTCGAAGCCGAGGACGTCCCTGTAGAACGCCTTCATGGGGTCGACGTCGTCTGTGAGTACAGTGACTAAGCCTATCGTGGGCTTCATGTGTAATTCTCTGGCTAGGCGCGGATATATCTTGGCGTTGGTGGGCTCATATTTTCTCTGTGCTCAACGCATTCTTCGGCGGGTCTCTGGTCTAAGGCTTAGAGGCTGGCACAGATAACAGTTTTTTAATACGAAATAGTTGCTACTAGCTGTTGAGGGTTTAGGTGAAGCTTTCACGCGTATTCCTAGTATCGTTGCTCCTTGTCTCTTTGTCCACGTTAGGCGCACAGGCTCGGGTCAGCACCGAGTTGCTTGAGGGGGAGGCGCGGCAGTTCGAGTCTCCTCCGGAGGTCGTCGCCTACGCGAACACTGAGCACGTCTCCCCGCCCGATGAGATCGGCATCAGTGACAGCGGCTCGGGTGTCTGGCGCCACTACGAATGGATCGCGTTGATGGATGAGAGCCAGTGGATCGAAGCCGAGTTCTCCAACGACAAGACCTCCAACTTTGGGGTCCAGTTCTTTGGCGACAGCAATGACGGGTGGGCGAGGGTGCTTCTCGACGGCGACGAGGTGTGGAGGGGAGACACATACGGCGACCCCGACTTCATAAAGTACCTTGAGATCAGCGGCGTGCCGGCGGGTCAACATGTCGTCCGGGTCGAGTGCCTTGGAGAGGCTGGCGGCGGGGGAAGTACACATGTCTGCGTCTACTTCTTCGGGTTAACCGTGTCCCCTGAAACTGACTGGATGTCGCAGATAGACGCAATAATTGGGTCCATCCCTGGGTTCAGCCCAGTGTCGCTGCTACTCGGGTTAGCGTTCACGCTATTTCTGGTTAAAAGGCGTGTCAGCTTAAGTATCTAGGCTCGTGCCCAAGTGTGCCCTGACATGTATAAAAAATGGGTTATATTTATTCGAATATTGGGTCCGGCGCTCCATGTGTAGGTAGGTCTCGGAACACCATGTTGAATACGTCTTCCTCTGTTATTGTCTGTCCCTTTAGCACGAGTTTGAGAAGGTTCTTCATGAAAGGGTGATGCCTAACCTCGTCGCCGTAGATCTCCATCAATAGCTTCTTTGCTCCGACGTTTTCAACTTTTGAAGCATATTCTTTCACTTTTGTTATCATCTGCTTCTCTGTTTCTATGTGGTTTTTCAGGCTTTTTTCGAGGTCTTCGTATTGTATATCTATTATTGAGAGGCTTTTTCCTTCTATTAGGTAGGCTGCTGTTCGGTATAGCATTGCATGTTTTTTTGAGTCCAGCGCTATGGTCGATATGAGGGCGTCTACAGCCGGGTTCCCCCATCCTCTGAAGTCTTTGTCAAGCTTAATCGCATATTCTTCTTCTAGGTCCGCCATTTTTTGTAAATCTTCAGTTAATGCCATAAAACATCAAAATAAAGTGATTCTTGGCAAAATATAAAGTGTAATGTGCATGCGTACAGCCTACAGCATACACGTTTTTGATTATTTCTACACGCGCAGCCACACCATACCTAGGAGCAATTATTTTCATAATATTCTTAGAAGGATTAGGCGCAGCAGTTGTAACTGGACTGGGCTATTCACATCGTGACATATCGACCCATCTGTATCCTACTTGATGGTGCTCAACTCGGCCTAAGACGCTTGGTATATGGGGGACGAAGAGAAGCGCGTCCCGTCTATGCGCCTCCTCGACCAGCCTCGCCCTGCTGACGGAGGCTGCCTCGGCGTCGTACTCGAACGACGGTATCCAGTCCGTGTGCTCGACGTGAGCCGGGTGTATAATTATATCGCTGGCGTACAGCAGGGTCTCGCCGCCCGAGGACGCCTCCACGAACATCATGCCGGGCGTGTGCCCCGGGGCAAGCCTGACGGTTATGCCGTCTCCTATGGACGCAGTGTCGTCCACCAGCCTGAGCCTGTCATCGATCACGTCCAGGTAGTCAAGCGCCCAGCCTCCGACCTCGCCTCGTATATGCTCGGCTTCCCTCCTGCTCATCACGTACTCGGCGTCTGGGAACGCGGCCGTTCCACCCGACGAGGCTCCGCCGAAGTGGTCCCAGTGCATGTGGGATATGATGACGGTGTCTACGTCCCGAGCACTCACACCTACATCTGAGAGGCTCTTCGTCAGCAGCCCGGCGGGCTCGTCTGGGTGCTTAGCGTTCTCGGCTCTGTCGCCGCAGCCCGTGTCGACGAGTGTGTAGTGGTCGCCGTCGTAGACGAGAAGGTAGTTGAACGGCAAAACGGTGGATGAGCCGAACCCGCCGTAAGCTAAGAGACATCTCCGGAGCTCATCTTTTGGCGCGTCGCCGAAGATGAACGTCTCCGCTGGGCCGTCGGTCATGGCCCCCACGCTTCGAGCGCCGTCGTATAATATGTGGCACTCGAACTCGCCGACGTTGAACACGTTATGATTCGATCCGGTGTACATGCTCTCCCCATTAGGTTTACTGCGACGATGCATATGTAATTCACTTTTCAATCATAACACAAGAGACGCGACTGGATCCGATAAATAACCTAATTCGGGGCCGGAATTCGAACCCCGCTATCAAAGGTTATACCTTCCATAACTTCCTCTATCAACTTTCATCGACCTGCAAAGGAGGTTCGAACCCTACCTCTAATTATAATATCCCCGACCCATGGAAACATTCCTCACGATGAGGAGTGACTCCGTTTTTATTAACCCCTGACAACATGGCGCCCGTCTCAAGACAACAAACCCCGTCCAGCGAACAAACGAACATCCCCCCTCCCCCCACCCCTACACGCCTATACACGCAACTACGTAGAGACAATAACCCGCCACACAACCGGAAGGAATGGTGCGGGGGGTGGGACTCGAACCCACGAAGGACTAGTCCATCAGGACCTGAACCTGACCCCTTTGGCCACTTGG
>JAFGTA010000120.1 GCA_016934355.1 Candidatus Bathyarchaeota archaeon
CCGGATGTCGAGACCTACGCGAAGGGCATCACCTGCGGCTATGTGCCCCTGGGCGCCTGCGTCATCAACAAGAAGATGGCGGACCACTTCGACGAGAAGGGGTTCCCCCACAGCTACACGTACAGCGGCCACGCCGTCAGCTGCGCAACCGCCCTCGCCGTCATCGGCATCTACGAGAAGGAGAAGCTCGCAGACCGCGCCGCCAAGATGGGCGCCTACTTGATGGATGAACTCCAGGGCATGATGGAGCGGGCGCCAATAATCGGCGATGTAAGGGGCCTCGGCCTCTTCATGGGCGTCGAGCTCGTCAAGGACAGGGACACCAAGGAGAGCCTCATACCAAGGGAGCTGCCGGCCGATGAGAAGAAGGACCCCGACAAGAACCCCATGCAGTACTTCACGGGCAGGGTCAAGGAGAACGGGCTGGTGCTGGGCAGTAGCTGGAACACAAGCATCCTCAGGATGATGCCGGCGCTGATAATCACCAAGGACCAGATCGACGAGGGCCTCGGCCTACTGGAGAAGACTCTGAACGAGACCACCGAGAAGTTCGGTCTCTGACTCTATTTCCATCCAACACCCATTTTCTCTCATAGGGTTCAGCCGAGAGACGCTTGATTTCTGGAAGACGCGAATACACGGAGCATTACAGGCGGCGCGGCACCACCCTCGGGGTCGAATCCCACCATGTGTTTTGGGGTCTGCCGGTGGGTTAGGTGCAATATGTCTCAATTCCCCGGTTACTGTATGCGTTTTTGCTTTGATTCTCGGGGTAAAAACTACGTTTTTACATTGATCTGGATCGGAAAGAAGGTGTTTTAGGGTTTCTTTGTGCTTAAGAGGGCTGGTTTCCGGTTTTCCGGGGGGTACCCCCCGGTTAGCGGCTATCCTTTGTGAGGAATCCGTATAATACATATTATCTTTAGACCAAGATGAAATTCTGTTTACTATTTTATCTGTAATAGGTTGAATGATTAATGTTAGAAGTGCTGTCTTATCTTTGAATAAGTGATAAAAAGAGACGGTTTTTGTTATTTAGGTTGGCGGAGGTATTTTCCAGATGAATACGCGCGCATAATCCCAATTCGAATCAGTTGGTTCCCGAATGAGATAAATTGTGTTTTCATCTGGTGCGTTCCATTCTACACCATCGTGCTTGGTAGTAGAACCCGTTTGCGATTCGTCTCCATAAAGTCGTATTTGGTGCATCCTAGCACCATCATCTTCTCCAGGTACCCCACCGCTTGCCCCTAGAATGTAAATAAATAAGTCATATGTGCCCTGATTGTGAGTTAACGTTGCATAATATGGCCAGTTATTCAGTGCTATCCATCCACTGTCATAGTCTGGTGCGGAGAATGAGGCTGATGTGGGGTTGTCTTCTAATGTCTTTACCCTGTCTTCAAGTTCATCAATCTTTGTTTCAAGATCGTTTATTTGGGTTTGATAGTTTTGTTCTTCAATTATTGTTACTCTTTCAAATAGGTTGTTTACTGTTTCCCATATTTGGTTAAATGGGTTATCTTCTTTTTTTTTGAATAGGCTGAAGGTACAATGATAAGTGATAGTACCAATAGCGATAATATGATTATTTGATTCTTTTTCATTTTTGTTTCACAGATACTAAATGTCAAGATTTATTATATGAGGCTTTGTTCAACACATAGAAACGCTACTTCCACTTGGATTCGAGTTCACCTCAGACAGATGATTTCAAATTTCATAATTTGCAGTATATACAACAACTCTTGAAGAAATATTCAAGTAATTCATGCGTTATCGCCAAATATATACATTGATTAACTCGCCTCCATCCATCCGCATGCCTTTTACACCGAGGCCCCACCTTCATACACCATGTACAAAGTGGTTTTCACGGTAGTGGAGGTCAACGAGCCTGCAAGCCTGGACGGGGAGCCCACCCACGTATCTGGCCCGTGCAAGATGTACCGCGTCGGAGACAGGATGACAGTCGTAGGCAACCCGGGTCGCCTCGTTCTGGAGGAGACTGACAGCGTCTGCCTCGCGGCGTTCAGCGCCATGCTGCCGCTCACCAGCGCCATGACACGGGAGGTCACCGAGCCCTGGGACTACATGAACAAGATAAAGTACTACAGCTGCCCCGACTCGGAGAGGCCCGTGGTCTTCAAGGTGGAGCGCATAGAGGTGGAGCAGGGAGAGTACCCCACCCCGTACGGCGACAAAAAGTAGCGCTAGGCTGCTCCGTAGAAGATGCTGTTGAACAGCAGCTTGAACGTCGCCCGGTTCTGGTTCCTGAAGTGAGGCTCACACCCCAACATCAGTATGGTGCCGTCACCCGCCGGGCACTCCGCAACCGCAGCCAGCCCACGTAGATGCTTCTCCCCCAGAATCCAGCCGCTGAGCAGCGGGTCCGCCTCGGGGTACCACGCAACGGCGAAGCCGTCCTTCACCTTGAAGGCCGGGCTGTGAAGGTACATCACCGCCTCCTCCCTGCTGAACCCGTAGCCCACAGGGTGGGTGTCGTCCACCATGACCCTGAGCAGGCTTCCCGGGCAATACAGCTCCTTCTGGTCCAGCCCCTCGGTGGCCAGCTCGGCGCCCGCCCACAGCTCCTTGACGGCGTACTCGCACGCCCTGTTCAGCGTCACCACGGTGCCTCCCTGCTCCAGGAACTTTAGCATCTCGCGGTTGCCGCTCTCCTCGATGCCTCTCCTATACTTGGGCTCGTAGGTCTTCGGGTCCATCCACTTCTGGCCCGCCATGCCCTTCATCACTATGTCGCGAGTCATGTCCGGGACTATCAGGACGTCCACCTTCTTCCTGACGCCACCGGCTCTGACATCCTCGGGGTACAGGTTCACGTAGCTGAAGTCGTACTCCTCAAGCACCATCCTGAGCCACCCCTCGTCGGCGTTGGGCAGGTGCGCCCTATAGACGCCGACCCTGGGCTTGACCAGCTCGAAGCTGTCCTCCAGAGGCTCGTCGACGCCGTAGAAGTCGAGGCCCAGCTCCTCCGCGAGCCCGTGGATGAGCTTCCTGCCGCTATCCACCACGAAGGCGCCCGGCTTCAGCGTGACATCTTCAAGCTCCACCACGTCCATGCAGCGGCTCACCTTGTACCCCGCGTCGAGTAGCCTGTTCGCAGCCTTGTAGGCGTAGTTAGGAACCGCGGAGAAGACGTAGTAAGGCTTCCCACGCCCATGGACCACGCCCTTCGGCAGCGTCGGCATCTCTATGGGTTTGAGCTTCGCCTCGAACGCCGAGCCCACCTGAGAGACCTCGACGCCCAGCTGCAGGCTCAGGGTGTGAGCCGTCACGTCGTAAGGCACCTTCGGAGGCGCGTCAGGGCTCTCACGAAGGTCCGGGTACACCTGGTTCTCCAGCATCGTCTTGGCGAAGTTACCGTAAGGCTGAGCGTACTTGACCACGTAGCTGCCAGCGGGGTACTCGACGCCGTCCGCTGTGAAAGGCCCCTCAGATACGTGCACCTCCACGTCACCCATCCGCAGGACCCATAGAAGCTCCTTCAAGGCGCCCTGGTCCCGCTGAGCCGTCGAGATCACGAATGCGTAGGGGCCGCCAGCGGGCTCCATCGCCCTCCTGCCCATGGCGAGGGTGCCCCTCAGCCACCGCTTCCTGAACTTGGCCGCCGTCTGCAGGCACGCGAACGCCGCCGTGTACTCGTATTCTATGATGTCTCTGAGTGTCCAGGCGCCGCCCTTCCACGGGATGGGGTGGTTCCACCTCGACGCCTTGGGGTTGAAGCCCCTCTCGGTCTCCATCTCCTCTGGCTTGACCTCGATGGGCGACGCGATCTTGACCGAAGCCGCCTCGCTGAGGATGCGGATGCCGCCGTGGTGGTGCTGGTACGCCCTCGCCGGGGTCCACGCGTCAAACACCCAGTGCGTCGCGACGCCTCCCTTATCCTCGCGAGCCAACGCGTCCGCCATGCTTATACCCATGAAGTTGACGCCGCTCGTGAGCACAGGGTCGATGTTCGGCTCGTAGGGGTCGATGAACGGAGGCACGTAGAACCTGGGCCCCTTGCTCCCCATCTGGTGGATGTCGTACACTATCTGGGGGTGCCACATGTTGTGAACATGCTCGATGGTCATCTGCGTCTCCTTGAGCGTGAACATGTACCAGTCCCTGTTGTTGTCGTGGCCCGCGTACTCGTGGTAGACATAGGGCGGCCCCGAGCCCTCCCACTCTGTGCCAAGGTACCTGTTGTACCACTCGCAGACGATCCTGTTACCGTCCGGGTTCAGGCTCGGCACGAACAGGAAAACCACGTTATCCAGAATCTCCTTAACCTCCGGGCCGTCGTCCGTCGCCAGCCTGTGCAGCAGCTCCATGCTCATCTGGCTGCCGCCCACCTCCGTGCTGTGGATGCTGCAGCTGATCAACGCAACCGTCTTACCCTTCTTTATGAGGGACTCCGCCTCCTCGTCGCTCAACCCATCCGGTTTACTGAGCCTCATCTGGATGGCGCGCAGCTCCTCAAGGTTACCGAGGTTCTCGGGCGAGGAGACTGTTGCCGCGAGGAACGGGTTCCCCAGCGTGGTCTCCCCCAGATTCTCCACCTGTACACGCGGCGAAGCCTCCGCCACCTTCATGAAGTAATCAACTATCTCCGGCCAGTCGGCCAGCTTCCGGTCGGTCCCGACCCTGAATCCTAGATGCTCCTCAGGAGCGGGAACGTTGTTAGATCCCATGGGTGAAGAGATGTATCTACGGCTAGTTAAGCTCAACGAATAATCTAAGAACCCAGAGCACGATCAATAAGGAATGGACTCCGAACCATCCGAAGACGAGAAGCCAGAGGACGAGGCAGAGGAGCCTGACGACGAAGCTTCTGAAACTGACGAGGACAAGCTAGAAGATAAGCCTGAGGAGGCTCTCAAGCCTAAGAAGAAGCGGCCTGTCCTCTACGACTACCTTGCGGGGGCGATGCTAGCCAACGGCGTCGTCTGGATCTGGATGCAGGCGCTACCTCTCTTCATCAAAGGCAACGATCAGCTGATCTTTAACGTTATCGCCGAGCTCAGTTGGGTGGTCTTCATCTTCGGGGGCTACATCTCGTCCAGACAGGTGTGTAAAAGGGCTGAAGAGAAACACCTGCTCGTCGGGCTGAAGCTGGCTGCCGCCTCCTGGGTCATGGGCATCCTCATCATGTTCACCCTTGCCCCCGACCCCGACTTTAGGCTCATAGTGGCCCTTCTCATATGCTTCGCCGCGGGTGGTGTACTGGGGGGCTACATGGCCGTTAGGGCTAACCTAAACAAGAGGCGGCGGCAGGCAATCTCTTAATACCCCTGTTCCTCTGTATGGTCATAGCCAAGTGTAGAAGCCATGTTCTTGGACGAAGAGGTCACCCCCGAGGAGGAGGAAAAGGTCATAGAATGGGCGGCCCAAGAATTCCACAAGTACGGCCTCGATGCGGCGGCCATCCTGTTCCTGGAGAGCGGTAAACCCCTCGCCTTCATCGGCAGCCAGATAGGCTCGATGTTCGTCATGCCGTTCCTCCCCTTCCTCGGGGACAGCGCCTACATCAATGGGGACAAGTTCTTCAAGGTCTTCCAGAATCGCGCCAACTTAGAGAAGCTCATCAAGAGGCTGGAGAATTTGTCCGAGAAGGGACTTGTGAACGAAGAAAAAGGTGAAAGGGGAGAGGGGGAGAAAGAGATGGAGATAAAAACCAGAGAAGAAAGGAAGGGTTGGAGAAGGTACATTCCCTTCTAGCATATTATGAAGGGTTGTGTGAACGCAGTTATTGATCATCCTCGATGTATCTGAGGTGTAAAAAAGTCACTCTTAACTCAAGAGAGTAACTAAAGGACCGCTACATGTGATTATGTGTATTACTAACTTAAACGTCAGAAAAGGTGTGAAAAGCCCACAGTTTTCATTATTACAGGTATAATCTTATCCCTAAAATATCAGGAAACACAATAACTGGAAAAAAGTATTATATATATAGAATAGTAATCAATTCATAAGTCTATCATTCATTGGGCAGTGTCACCGTGACTCGCCCTAGAGTGCACCACGAACTGCCCGGTGGATAGGCTAAGAAAAACGGAAGGAAAAACAATGGATATAATAGTACCAGGACGATTAATGACATTCATACTACTGATTCTGACATTCATCGCAATGTACTACTACATGTACACGGGGAAACAGGGAAAAACATACAAGATCCGAACACTGCCAGCCATACAGGCCATCCCGGAGGCCGTTGGAAGGGCCGCCGAGATGGGTCAGCCAGTTATGTGGACGCCCGGTATCGCTGGCGGCCTGAACGACTCAACACAAGGACCCCAGACCCTGGCCGCCATCTCCATCCTGGAGTACGTGGCTGAGGAGTGTGTGAAGGCAGGCGTCAAGATCGCGGCTATATGTCCGCTCCCTGACGCGCTGCCCCTGGTGGAGGAGACCATGAGGACGGCTTACATGTCCCAGGGCAAGCCTGATGAATTCGACATCGACTCCATCAGGTTCTTCTCAGGCCAGTCAGC
>JAFGTA010000121.1 GCA_016934355.1 Candidatus Bathyarchaeota archaeon
GCTCATAGGCGTCAGCCCCTACCTGGACTCGGGGCTCGCGGGGCTCAGCGAGCGATCCCGCTTCACCTTCGCACCCCTAGGAGTCAGCGCCGACTGGGAGGCGGGGAAGACCATCGACAGCCGCCAGTGCTACGAGGCGACGCGGCTCGGCGTCATGGTGCCCCGGATGAAGGGGGGGTTCAGCAGCAGCCACACGGCGTGGGAGCTGGTTAAACGCGACAGAGGCGGCCTACTCTTCAGCCCCGTGGTGGGGATTCACGAGAACGTGGCGGCCCTCGACTTCGAGAGCATGTTTCCCAACATCATCGTCCACAGGAACGTGAGCTACGAGACCGTCACAGAGGAGGGCGTCCGCGGCGACGTCCCCGGCTTCATGGGGCTGTTCACCCGCGAGTTCCTGAGGCGCCGCCTCTACTTCAAGCACCTCCGAGGCAAGTTCACCCCAGGCAGCAGGGAGTGGTGGCTCTGCCAGCGGAGGCAGGCGGCGCTGAAGCTGATGCTGGTCGTCGTCTACGGGTACAGCGGCTGCTACGCCAACAGGTTCGCCAACGTCAGGGTGTTCCAGGAGATCAACAGGCAGGCGCGGCAGGCCATGGTGCAGGCGCTGAACACCGCGCTGGAGCACGGCTACAGGGTCATCTACGGGGACACCGACAGCCTCTTCATGAAGCGGGAGGGAGCCACGCGCGGCGACTACGACGAACTCGCCGAGATAATCACAGAGGAGACGGGGCTCCCAATGGGGGTGGACAGACACTTCAGGTACCTCGTGCTGCTGAACAAGACCACCGACACCGCCATGGTGGCGAGCCGCCGCTACTACGGGAAGCTCATGGACGGCACCCTCTTCTACAGGGGCATCGAGCTACGGCGCCACGACACGCCGCCCCTCATCAAGGAGATGCAGACCCGCATAATGGAGACCCTGTTCGACGCCGACACCGCGGAGGAGGCGGTGACAGACAGGCTCCCAGAGGCGCTCAAGGTCGCGGACAGGGCGATAAGGGACGTGCGCCTCGGCAGGGCCAGACCCGAGGAACTGGTAATCTCGAAGAGGCTCCGCCGCGACGTCTACGAGTACAAGTCGCTGCAGCCCCACATAGTGGCGGCGCTGCTGGGCGAGGACATGATAGAGGACACGTCCAGCTTCATATTCGTGAACGCGGGGAGCGGCAACCCGTACACCCGGGTGATGCCCGCCCACCTCCTGGACGGCACCCGGAAGGCGTACGATAAGCGTAAGTACGGGGAGCTCACGAGGCGGGCGGCGTGGAACCTGCTCAGGCCCTTCGTCCCGGACGAAAGCATGATAGGGGGTGCGCGGCTTCGGGAGAGTCGCCTAGACACGCATTTCTGAAGCAGGTGGCCAAGCTGTGGCTCTACAACCAGCTGTGCCACACCGTGGAGGAGGAGGTGCGGCTCAACCACCTCGGGCTCCTACGGTTCTGCGAGCTGGACAACAAGAAGGTGATAGACGTCGTCGGCGTCGGCCTCAAGTACCTAGACCAGCGGAGGCGGAGGCTCCGAGACGAGGAGTACAAGGATTTTGAGCTGGACGGGTCCGACCAGTACGTGTTCGGGTACAACGTGCTCCGCGGCGTCGAGGTAAAGGTGAGTCGAAGCGACTTCAGGAACGGGTTCACCTGCACCGGCTGCAACTACAACTACCTGCTCACACCCATGAGGCTGGTGTCTCCCGGCGAGGTCCCCAAGGGCGTGGGGCTCATCGAGTACAACAGGTACAAGTTCGGCTGCGATCCCGCCGAGGAGGATGAGGACTACCCGGAGAGGCGGCCCTTCAGGCTCACCGGGCTCAGGGTGGTGAAGCCCGCCACCTACAGGCGCGTCCCCCAGTTCCACATCGACCACGTTATAAACGAGATAAGCATGAGGCGCAGGTCGGATAACCTGCAGCCAACCTACCTGAGCGTCGTCGAGAGCCTCGGCGACCCCGAACTCCGTTACAGCGGATCCGAGGCGGAGGAAGAACAGGTTTATGGCGGCGAGCCCGATCTACAAGGGTAATGGTTAAGGTTCCGGTGGAGATAAGAGAAGTCTTCAACAGGCAGAGAACCATACCGCTTGGGACATCAAGCGCGTTTGGCGTCCCCAACACGGCGTACATAGGCTCATGGTGGTGGGAGGACGACGAGACCATCCTCGTCATGGACAACTTCTTCCGGAAGACACGGGAGAACCTAGACGAGAACCCCGTCGCGTCTCTCCTCGCTTGGAGCAGGGAGCAGCGGAAGTCGTACCAGATGAAGTGCAGCGCCACCGTACTGACCGAAGGCCCAGAGTACGATAAGGCGTTCAGGAGGGAGCGCATGAGGAAAGACTTCCACTATCCGTGCAAGGCAGTCGTGCTGCTGAGGGTAGAGGAAGTGTACCGTTCATGGTATGGAGAAGGAGCCGGAGACCAGGTGCTCTAGTCGTGGAGCAGGCTCTCGATTCCGCGGAGCCTGTTCCGCAGAGTGACCTCGGTTGTGCCGGCGGCGGCTGCGATGTCTTTCTGTATGCGTTTCTCGTGTGTCTCGATGCAGGCCTTGTATAGTGCCGCGGCCGCTAGGCCGCGGGGGTCTTTCCCTGTGAGACCCCGGCGTTCGTTGGCCTGGTTCAGTATGTCTATTGCGTGTCTCTCTGTAAGCTGTGTTAGCTTCAGCTTGGAAGCTATGCCTGGGATGAATTTGATGGGGTCGTCCACCGGCATCCTTAGTTTCAGCTCCTTGATCAGCAGCCTGTAGGTCCTAGCGACCTCGGCGTGTCTCCTCGTAGATGTCTTTGATATGTCTTTGAGTGGTCTCGGTATCTTTAGCTGCCTGCAGGCGGCGTAGAGGCTGGCGGCGACGAATCCGTCGATGCTTCTGCCTCTCAGCAGGTCCTTCTTCAGTGCTTTGCGGTATATTAGTGCGGCTCGCTCTTTGGCGTTCCTTGGTATATGTAGATGTGTGCACATCCTGTCTAGCTCGGACATGGCGATGCTCAGGTTTCGTTGCCATGTCTCGTCAAATTTTGATCTGTTGTCGAAGCGCCTGAGCCTTGTCATCTTGATGCGTGTCTCGTTGTCGAGCCTGTTGCCGTTGGCGTCCCTGTCCGGTCTGAATACTGTTGATAGCCCTTTGTCGTATAGTGCCAGTGACATGGCGTGGCCCGTGCGGGCCCTGCTGTCTTTCTCCGCTGTGGTGAAGGCCCTCCACTCGGGGCCCTGGTCGATGATGGTTCCCTGTACGACGAGGCCGCATGTGCCGCACACGTCCTCGCCTGTGTCGTAGTCTCGTATCAGTTTCTGGCTTCCGCAGTTTGGGCAATTTATGTTGAGTCGTCTCCGAACCTAAAAGGTGCTGTTCGCGAGAGAAGGCACAACTTTCATTATAAAGTTAGCGTGTACACCTTCTTTCACCAGACTAATAATGTTAATAAATGTGTTCAGTTGTGTTCATGTGTAACCATGGATTCTCATGACCCATTCGCCAAGGACTCGACTGTGACGAGGACGGTCAGGATCAACGAGGCGTACGACACGGTGCTCAGGTACGAGGCAGAGAGGCGGGGCGTGAGCGTCAACACTCTGGTGGACCAGATACTCCGCAGGTACTCGGTCAGCTACAGGTTCTTCGAGAACCTGAGCGCAGTTACCATGTCGGTCCAGACGGTGTCCGGGTTGCTCGACCTCATCGATATGGAAGACATCAGGGCTGCGGGGAAGCTCGTGGGCAGGGAGCGGCCCAAGGAGCTGATACTGAAGAGGGGGATTCCTCTCTCCTATGAGGCTGTAGTCTGGTACATCACCGAGCTTCTGGGAGACCACAGCGGGTGGTACAGGGCCAACTACTACGAGAGACCGAAGAAGGACATCATACACCTGAGCCACGCCCTCGGGGACAAGTGGAGCGTCTTCCTCTCCGAGTACATGGAGGCTTTCCTGGAGGAGGTCCTTGAGGTGACCCCCGAGGTCGAGTCTCTCCGTGACTCGGTGACCCTGACCATAGATAAGACCAAGATCAAGCAGGTAAAATAGCGGAGTACGCCCCTTTTTTCGGTAAGTTTATACTTTTTAAACTCTCTTTGAGTGTAAATCCAGAGACAGGTGTTAATGTTTGTCATTTAAGATGGCTAAAGTCGGGGAACTGAAACAGGGAAGCTACGCTATTATCAACGACGAGCCCAGCCAGATCGTCTCTATACAGAAGAGCAAACCGGGAAAGCACGGCAGCGCCAAGTTCAGGTGCACCGCCATCAGCATATTCGACGGCAGGAA
>JAFGTA010000013.1 GCA_016934355.1 Candidatus Bathyarchaeota archaeon
TGACCCCGAGGCGGCGTATGTTATGCTTGTCCATGAGCCTCATGGCGTCCATCAGCTTCATGTCAGGCTCCACTATCTGAAGAGGCGACGACATGATGGACCTTGCGTTGTATCCCTTACGAGACCAGCCGTCCGCGACTACCCTCGTGACGATGTCCCTCTCGGTTACGATGCCAACGGGTCTGCCCTTGCTGTTAATGACGATGATGGCGCCCACCCTCTGATCGCGCATAACCCTCGCAAGCTCGGTCACGTCTGTGTCCTCACTCACCGATATGACTGGGCTCGACATCGCTTCCCTTACGAGTATCTTCGAAGTGATCTCTAGGCTCACAGGCACCCCTCTCATTGACTAACAGGGATCAATATAAAAACATCATGAACCTAGGGCACAGGGGTTCGGCCCTACGACTCAGTCAGAACCTCGTACAGCGACCCGCATTCGCTGCAGCTGATCGTCTGGCAGATGCCGGTAGCCAGCCTATCCGCGTGTATCCACGTACCGCAGTCCCTGCATTTCAGTAGATACCCTTTCACCGCGTCGCCGCCCAGTGACTGCAGCGTCACCTTCTGCGCGTTTATGAAATGAGTCTCCAAGGTGGGCCGTTTGATCCCAAGCCTCGACGCCTTCAACCTGATGGCGTTCGACGTCCTCGCCGGGAACTCCAGCGTTATCTCGTCGAAAGACCTTGTCGACGTGTATAGCTCCCTGAGCCTCTGCACTTCACTGTCCGTCCACTCTCGCACTCTCGCCATTATCAGTATCCTCTAATCGTTAAGCATTTGTAGCGGGGAGCATTTCGGGGAAGCCCCATTCCGTGCCGGACCTTATCGTTTCGACCCAGTCCACTGGCGCGGCGACCGCATGCGTCGAGGCTCGTTCAGGCAAACCCGAACTTGGGACACAAACCCTGAGCCGCTAGTGGGTTGGGCAACTGGGTTTACACCCATCCCCCCGGGTGAACCCCCGCTACAGCATCACATTGGCTGGGTAGATTATAATATGGTTCTGTTGCATGAATGAGTCACGCGGGCACGGTTTCCCGGGCAGCCCTTAATAGTTTTTTGACTCAACAATGTAAAGAATGTTACACCATACCGCGACAACCATGAATTTAGTCAGGGATGGTAAAACGGGGGGAACACCCCTTAAAAAACTTAACACGAAACCCAAAACCCTACAGTCACGCCCTCGCCATACATGAGCTCAAAGCGGCTCACTCTGATAAACGAAAGGTTTAATGCAAATCCCATTCACGATATGCTGAATCTGATGGAAGTCCACCGCATCGAACAGCCCAAGCTGAAAGAGCCGACGATGATCGCAGCGTGGCCCGGCATGGGCTACCTCGCCAAGATATCCGCCGACTACCTCAGGCGCAGGCTCAAGGCGACACTCTTCGCCGAGATCATCTACTACCACAACGTTCTCATATACAACAACAGCAAGGCCGAGCTCGCGCCCATAAAGCACAAGCTCTACGCCTGCCCAGAGAAGGACCTCGTTATCTGCGTAGGCGACGCGCAGCCCTCTATCCCGGAGGAGTCCATAAGGCTCGCCGACGCCATAGCCGACGTCGCTGTGGAGCTGGGCGTGAAGAGGATATTCACAATGGCTGCCTTCCCTAACGACGTCTACGAGGAGCCCAAGGTGTACGGCATATACACGGATGATTCTCTGAGGCCGGTGCTGGAGGATGCGGGGATCACAATGATAGAGGCTGAGGGCGCGGTGAACGGCCTAAACGGGGTCATGATAGGCGTGGCCAAGCTCAAGGGCATCGAGGGGGTGTGCCTCATGGGGGACATCACCTACGCCAACGTCCCGCAGCACCTCTCCTCAAAAGCCGTGCTCGAGAAGCTTTCCAAGCTGCTGGACCTGGAGATAGACACCGAGCAGCTCAGGATCAGAGCAGGCAAGATAGACGCCTCCATAAAGCGGCGGCTCGACATCTACGAGGAGGAGGAAGACATGGATTTTCCCGAGGAGAAAAAGCTGGGGTACATTAGCTAACCCTTTATAGAGGCGCAGGTAATATGAGTTAAACCCGCGGGATGAACTACGGTTGAAAACTTCGGAGCAGATATACTGGATAAAGGTCGTCGGGGCGCTGGTCACGGGCGGAGTATGCACTTATCTTCAGAGATCCCTCGGGCTGCAGGGCCACATCGCCTTGATGGCGGGCACGACTCTCTACATCGCTCTCTCCGAGGGGCTCGCGATGATAACCAAGGTCGACCGTAACAGGACCATCAAGATAGGCATCGGGGCGTTTCTGTTCCTGTGGATACTGGTCTGGGTCCTGCTGAACACCCTGTTCACCCATAATAACCTCGGGTGAGCTGTAGCTATTTCTCGGAGTTCACCTTGAACTGCATCAGGTCGGACCACGCGGCGAAGTAACCGCTGTCCCAGTTGGTCCTCACAGGGGAAGAGGAGAAGTCCTTGAACTCCTGCCTGTACTCCTTCATCTTCTCCGGTGTGAACTGGTTCTTGTTCAGAAAGTCGCGCTCGTCCCCGGACCGCACTGTCAGTAGCAGCCCCTCCAGCGCGTTCAAGTACCCGGCCCTGTACTCCTCGTCCGAGAAGTTTCGGCCCTTGACGTCCTCCAGGGACCTCTCGGCGTCGCTGAACTTTCTTTCGAGCAGGTTACTGATGAACTCGGCTACGGCCTCACGGGTCTTGCCAGTCACCATCAGCCCTCTTGTGTTGTTAGATGTCTTCGTCACTCTCTATTCCTCTCTCCGTTATCCTCATCGGGACCTCGCCCTCCGGGAGCGCTGGGCTCGCGGTGAGCTTGGCTATCCTCATGTTGTTCCTCCCCTTGCGGAGGAATATCCTGCTGTGGCTCATGTGCCCAAGTATGTGGCCGCCCACGGGCGCCACCGCCTTGCTGAAGAACGCGTCCGGGCTCGCCATCACCTGGTTCGTGATCACAGTCGCCGTGTTGAACGCCCTGCTCAGCCTCATAAGCTTGTGCAGGTGCTTGTTGAGCTGCTGCTGTCGGGGCGCAAGCATCTCCCTGCCTAGGTACTCGCTCCTGAAGTGGCTCATGACGCTGTCGATTATGATGAGCCTGATGTTGTTCTCCTTGATGACCTCGTCCGCGTTCTCTAGAAGCACTGTCTGATGGTTCGAGGTGTACGCCTCGGCGTAGATCACGCCCTTTAGCACGTCGTCCGGCTTGATGCCGAACCTTGGGGCTATCTGCATGACCCTCTCGGGTCGGAAGGTGGCCTCCGTATCTATGTAGAGGACGCTGCCGTTCAGACCCCCTTGGGCCTCACCGAGCTGAACCGTGACGCAGAGCTGGTGGCACATCTGGCTCTTCCCCGACCCGAACTCGCCGTAGAACTCCGTGAGGCTCTGGGTCTCGATGCCGCCGCCGAGGAGCCTGTCCATGCTTGAGCAGCCTGTGGTGAGCTTCCTGACGTTCTTCCTCAGCTCTACGAGCTCGTCTCCCCTGACGAAGGTGATGGCCATGCTCTTGCGGGCGGCTTCGATGACCTTCTCGGCCATGGGTTCCCCGATCCCTGCTTCGACGAGCTCGGCGACGGCCGCTGTGCCTAGGGACTCCACGGTCTTGAACCCGATCTCTTTGAGTTTGGCGACTGTTGCCGGCCCGATGCCTGGGAGATCCTCTAAGGTCTGGTATTTTGCCTTAAAGTACTCCATGTCTTCGGACATCGGGGGTTCACCGTCTGGTTGCTTCATACTGTATTCTCTAGGGGTGTTTAAAAACTCGGCGAGGCTGCTACTCCTCTTCCTCGAGCTCCAGGATCAGTGTGCCCTCGTACCCGCAGTCTTCGCAATGGTACATCTGAGGCAGTATGCCGTAGCTTTCCTTGATCTTCACTTTATGGCTTCTGCAGACTGGGCAGAAAACGGGTTTCGGGGTCCTGTGTGTCACCTTGAAGCGGGTGTCTTTCAGGCCCTTGAGCCCGGGCAAAACTACTGGACCTCTATGTTCTCGTTGGGGAACCCCATTGTGACCAGTGTGTTGTACACTGTCTCTCTATGGTCCCCCATCAGTAGAACCTGCTCGTTTTTCGCTGTTCCGCCGCAGGCGCACTTGGCCTTCAGCTCAGAGGCTAGCTTGCTCAGTGACACGCTCCCAGAATCGATGCCGTCGATGACGGTCCATTTTTTTCCCCATTTGCGTGTCTCTAAACGAATTCTTATCCGCTGCTGCTCCTTACTCATCTCCTCGCATACGCAGAGGTCTTTCGGGAGTCCGCATACGGGACAAATTTCCGCCATTATCAACACTGTATCGATGCGATCCTTCTAAAAGCTTTGCGTAAGAAAGGCGGGTTTCTTCATGTTATGTGTAGTTTTGGAGTAAGGCGAACGCCTTCAGGGCGTCTAGACCGTCCAGTATTATGATGGTGTTGGTGCTGCAGCTGATGAACTCCACGATGTTGATGTTGCGGCTCGCCAGCAACTGGGTGATGAACGCGACGAACCCCGGGGTGTCCTCCACACGGGGCGGACTCAGCAGTATCAGGGCGACGAGGTTGCTCTGGACCTTCACAGGCTCCTCCGGCTTCCCCTTCATGGTGGTCTGGTCCACCACGTAGACGTACTGATCGGTAAGGTGCGCCGTAACGATGTGTGGATTGTCGAGCCTCATGGGGGAAATCACTACAGCGATCTTGTCCTGGAGCCTCACCTTGGACTCCTTGAGGATGCTCTGCACAGCCTCCTCCCGTAGCTTCCTGTCTGAGGCTATCTCATCAGACACCCTGATGACCGCCGCCTTCACCGCCTCGATGCTCCCCTCGCCAAGCTCCTCCTGGAGTATACGGGCGAGGGCGCTGTAGTTGACGATCTTCATGTTGAGGGCGTCTAGGAGGCTGGGCCTCATCTGGATGGTCTCGCGGACCAGCTGGGCCACGCTCTTTGTCCTATCTGAGCTTTCTAATACCATATTTGTAACACTTATGTCGCAAGGTATAAAAGCTTGCCTCGTTCTTGATTGCCTCATCCTATAAGGAGTATAGATGCAATGCCTAAAGACAAGGTCGTTCTAGCCTACTCGGGTGGACTGGACACGTCCATGATGGTAAAGTGGCTCCAGATGGAGTACAAGATGGATGTCATCACCTGCAACCTCGACGTAGGACAGGGCAAGGAGCGGAAAGGCATCGAGGACAAGGCCTGGAAGCTCGGTGCAATCAACCACTACACGTTCGACGCCAAGGAGGAGTTCGCCAACGGGTACATATTCCCCGCGATAAAGGCGAACGCCCTCTACATGGGAACATACCCGGTTAGCAGCAGCCTCAGCAGGCCCCTCATCGCCAGCAAGCTGGTGGAGGTAGCCGAGATGGAGGACGCTCACGCGGTAGCCCACGGCTGCACCGGTAAGGGTAACGATCAGGTTAGGTTCGACCTAACAATCAAGGCGCTTAACCCCAAGCTCAAGATCATCGCTCCCGTGAGGGAGTGGAAGTTCGACAGGAAGAGCCAGATAGAGTGGGCCAAGGACCACGACGTCCCTGTGCCCGTCACGGCCGACAGTCCGTACAGCATAGACGAGAACCTGTGGGGCCGCAGCATCGAGGGCGGGATGCTGGAGCACCCCGACAAGATGGTGCCCGGCGACATCTGGGACTGGACGGTGGACGTTGAGAACGCCCCGAACGAGCCCGACTACGTAAAGATCGGGTTCCATAAGGGCGTCCCGACGACCCTCGAAGGCGTTGATTACAGGCCCCACGAGCTCATCCAGAAGCTCAAGCTGCTGGGCGGCAAGCACGGCATAGGCAGGATCGAGCACATGGAGGACCGCATCGTCGGCCTCAAGACACGTGAGACCTACGAGGTCCCGGCAGCCGAGATACTGCTGAACGCTCATCAGGACCTTGAGAAGATGGTGCTGACGAGGCACCAGAAGGCATTCAAGTTCCAGGTGGACCAGATGTGGGCTACGGTGGTGTATCAGGGCCTCTGGGTTGACCCGTTCAAGCAGAACCTTGACGCCTTCATCGACAGCACACAGGAGAACGTAACCGGCATGGTGACGATGAAGCTGTTCAAGGGGTCAGCCAAGCCCGTGAGCAGGGAGAGCCCGTTCAGCCTCTACGACTACAACCTGGCGAGCTTCGACATAAACACCCACTACGACCAGGGCGACGCCATCGGCTTCATCAACCTCTGGGGGCTGCCCAGCGTCTCCGCGTGGAACCTGAAGAGGACCGTGGCGGAGGAGGGCATCAAGGAGATGGGGAAGAAGGTCGTCCCCGTCCCCACCGGCGACTCCTAGCCCAGTTTTTCTCGGTTGTATTTTTATTTCATTACAGTTATCCTTCTAGCAGGTAGCCCGAGGTCATACTTTGTCCCGTGAAGAGTCACTCATAGAGATACTTGAGAGGGCGCTGCCGCTGCCCCCTAAGATCATCGTGGGGTACAACAAGCTGGAGCGCGACTTCACCAGCGGAGACGTGGCGAAGGTGTGCGACGTCAGCAGGAGCACCGCCAAGTTCTACGTCAACAAGATGGTGAACCTGCGGCTGATAACCAAGGTGCCCCACAAGCGGATGTACCAGAAGTACGCCAACGCCAACAAGTTCAGCGACTGGATGAAGGACCTCATGAGGTTCGCCCTGGAGCCTCTGGAGACCGGCTCCCTGCAGCTGCCCGAGGAGCCCGAAGAGGAATGAGCCTCCGCGACATCGCCGCCCCCAAGAAGAAGCCCAGATCGCGGTACACGCGGCAACTCACCGCGAAAGAGGTGCGCGCCATGAAGAAGCGAGGCTACGACGCGGAGCGGGAGCTGGTGCACATGCTGAGGGACGTGGGCTACGACGCCATTCGGGTCCCAGTGAGCGCGCCAAGCAAGGAGCCTCTACCCGACGTGTTCGCCGTCAAGGACGACTCGATCCTCGCGGTGGAGGTGAAGGCGCAGGTCAGGTACGCCTACTACAAGCGTGACCAGGTGTCCAAGCTGTTAGAGTTCCTACACATGCACAGGATATACCCGAGGCGATACGCTGTGCTGGCGGCGAAGTTCAAGTACAAGGGCTGGTGGTTCGACGTCGCCGAGAAGCTGGACGACTACATGCTGAAGATAGACAAGGGGCTCACGTGGAATGAGCTGTTGGCTAAAATCTCGTCTAAGCCCGTGCCTATTGTTTAAATAAGCTCTCGACCAATCAATCAACAGAATATTCTAAGTGATAGCCATGGTGAAAGAGCTAGATTACACTCAAACGAGGAGGAAGTGCCCGCCTGACTTTATAGCATGCGAGAGCACTAGCGACCTTGAGCCCCTCATCGAGATCATCGGTCAGGACAGGGCTGTGAAGGCGCTTCGCTTCGGGCTGGACATCGATGAGGAGGGCTTCAACATCTACGTCGCCGGGATGCCGGGGACCGGGAAGAAAACAGCCATCGTGACGTTCCTTGAGCAGAGAGCCAAGGACATGCCAGTGCCCCCTGATTGGTGCTACGTCTGGAACTTCGACGACGACGAGAAGCCGAACGCCATGAGCCTCCCCCCTGGGAAGGGCTCCGAGTTCAGGGACGACATGGCGAAGTTCGTCGACAACATGAGGAAGGCGCTAATGTCAGCGTTCGAGAGCGAGGACTACGCCACGCGCCGAGAGGAGACGGTCAAACAGTACGAGGATAAGAAGGCTGAGCTGATGAAGCAGCTCAACCAGAAGTCTATGGAGGCGGGGTTCGTGCTGCAGAGGAGCCAGATTGGGATGCTCATCGTGCCCGTAATAAATGGGCAGCTCATCAACGAGCAGCAGTTCAGCCTTCTGCCTCAGAACGTCAAGGACGAGATACAGGAGAGGAGGAAGCGACTTCAGGACGATCTGAGGAGCGCGTTCCGGCAGTTCAGGGACGTCGACAGGGATGCGGAGACCGCGGTGGAGTCCTTCAACAAGGAGGTCGCCACCTACGCGATGGAACACCTGTTGCAGACGCTCAAGGAGAAGTACGGCGGCATCGAGGAGTGCGACGCGTACATGAACGCAGTGAGGGATGACATACTCGCCAACCTCGACGCGATCATCGGGTCACAGAAGCAGCCTGAGTCGCCGTTCCCGTTCCTCCAGAGCCAGACTCCTGACCCCGTGGAGAGGTACAAGGTAAACCTCATCGTGGACAACAGCAAGCTGGAGGGGGCCCCTGTGATAATGGAGATGAACCCCAGCCATAACCGCCTCTTCGGCGCGACGGAGAAGGAGGCGAGGTTCGGCGCCCTCGTGACAAACTATACGATGATACGGTCGGGCAGCGCCCACGAGGCAAACGGCGGGTTCCTCGTCATCCCAGTGGAGGAGCTGGCCCGCAACCCTGGCAGCTACGAGTCGCTGAAGAGGACAATCGTGAACAAGAAGCTGGAGATAGAGGAGCTGGCGGAGAAGATGGGGTTCGTAACCACGAGGAGCCTGCGCCCAGAGCCCATACCCTTCGACGCCAAGGTCGTACTCGTCGGAGACTCCCAGATATATTACATGCTTTACCAGCTGGACCCCGAGTTCAAGAAGATATTCAAGGTGAAAGCCGAGTTCGACACGACCATGGAAAGAGAGCCCGAGAACATCCAGCAGTACGCCAAGTTCATGTGCACCCTCGTAAACAAGGAGGGGCTCAGGCACCTAGACTCGTCAGGCATCTCAGCTGTAATCGAGTTCAGCAGCAGGCTGGCCTCCGACCAGAAGAAGCTCAGCACCCAGTTTGCCGAGGTAAGCGACATCATCCGTGAGGCCAACTTCTACGCTAAGGAGGCAGGCAGCGAAGTGATAACGGAGCTGCATGTCAAACAGGCCATCGAGGCAAAGGTGTACCGGAGCAACCTCATCGAGGAGAAGCTTGAGGAGATGATCGAGCGAGGCACCATCCTCGTGGACACGGGCGGCGAGAAGGTTGGGCAGGTGAACGGCCTCGCCGTCATGGGCATCGGCGACTACATGTTCGGTAAGCCCAGCAGGATCACAGCCAGCGTCGGAGTCGGCAAGGAAGGCATCCTCGACATCGAGAGGCAGGCCGAGATGGGTGGACCCACCCACACCAAGGGCGTCCACATACTCACCGGGTTCCTGACAAACAGGTACGCCAAGAGTTACCCCCTCAGCGTCACGGCGCGGCTCACATTCGAGCAGAACTACAGCGGCGTAGACGGAGACAGCGCAAGCAGCACCGAGACCTACACGTTGCTCTCTGCGCTTTCAGGTGTCCCCATAAAGCAGTGCTTCGCCGTCACAGGCAGTGTAAACCAGAAGGGCGAGGTTCAGGCCATCGGGGGCGTCAACCACAAGATCGAGGGCTTCTACGATCTCTGTAAGTTCAGGGGTCTGGACGGCAGCCACGGCGTCGTCATACCGGAGAGCAACGTCAAGAACCTGATGCTCAGGGAGGACGTGGTGGAAGCGATAAAGGACGGCAAGTTTCACATATACCCCGTGAATTCCATCGACGAGGGCATCGAGGTGCTCACAGGCGTCCCAGCGGGTGAGCTTCAGGGCGATGGCACATACATCGAGGGTACCATCAACTATCTGGTCCAGAAAAAGCTCGACGGAATGGCCCAGATAGCCAAGGAGTACCCCCGGTAGACGCCACATTTTTTATCTACCCTCCGCTTTTCTTCAGGATCAGTGCAATGACCGAGGAGACCTACGACGTCATCATAGTGGGCGGGGGCCCCGCAGGGCTCACCGCCGCCATCTACACCGCCAGACATAACCTCAAGACTCTGATACTTGAGGGGGCGAAGCTAGGCGGCAAGGCACTGGAGGCCCACTGGATCGAGAACTACCCCGGCTTTCCCGAGGGGATCAGCGGGCCGGACCTTATGGGCAAGTTCGTGGAGCAGGTGGAGCACTTCAAGCCTGAGGTCAAGTCCGAGACCGTGATCGGTGTGAGCGACTTCGGCGGCCTCAAGATGGTGTCCACCAGGCAGGGCTTCCACCAGGCCAAGGCGGTCATCATAGCCACCGGTGTGAGCCGTAAGCAGCTGAGCGTCCCCGGCGAGAACGAGCTCAAGGGCAGGGGCGTCAGCTACTGCGCCGTCTGCGACGGGCCGTTCTTCAGGGACAAGGCGGTCGCCATCGTGGGCGGAGGCCACGAGGCGGTTCACGACGCCATGGTGCTCTCGGAGACCGCCTCCAAGGTCTACGCGATACCGGGGAAGAGCGGGTACAGCGAGGAGTACGACGACATACAGATACTCGTGGATGACCCCGCGATAGACATCATTCAGGGGCGCGATGTCAAGGAGATATGCGGCAAGGACTTCGTGGACTGCCTGAGGCTGGACAACGGCAGGAAGATCGACGTAGAAGGCGTGTTCCTGATACTGGAGCACGTGGCCACCTCCAGCATCCTCAAGGAGGCGGGCATAGAGACCGACCGCGGTGGATGCATCATCGTAGACGAGAACGGGGAGACCAACATCAAGGGCATCTACGCGGCTGGGGACTGCAGCTGCAAGGGGATGCAGATAGTCACCGCCACGGGGATGGGCGCCAAGGCCGCGCTGGCCGCGATGAAGTACGTCAAGACCCTGAAGTGAGCGCGGCATGGTCAAGGTAGAGCTCTTCTATTCCCCTGTCTGCCCCCACTGCCCCAGCGCGCGTAGGCTGGTCTCCGATGTGGCTGAGAGGTATCCCCACGTTGAGTTCATCGAGGTCAACACGTACACCGAGGAGGGCATCGAGCGGGGTATGAGTATGCAGGTGATGGCGGTGCCCACCGTCGCGGTGGACGACGAGATAAGGCTAGTCGGGTGGCCTTTCGAGGAGAGGGACCTGACGACCCTCATCGACTCTCGATAGATACATTTTTTCATCCATAAACCAATTCTCACGTTCAGATACGTTATGGGGGAAAAGATCAAGGCGATACATGCCCGTGAGATTCTGGACAGCAGGGGCAACCCGACGATCGAGGTCGAGGTGACCACCGACGCCGGGAGCTTCGGCAGGGCTGCTATACCCAGCGGGGCATCCACGGGCATCTACGAGGCGGTGGAGCTCAGGGACGGCGACAAGAAACGCTATCTGGGCAAGGGCGTGCTCAAGGCGGTCGAGAACATCA
>JAFGTA010000122.1 GCA_016934355.1 Candidatus Bathyarchaeota archaeon
GTTCAGGACCGAGGCGGTGGACATGGAGGGATTCGACGTCTACACGCTGGACGGCACCTACGTCGGCAAGGTGGGGTTCCTCAGGAAGAGGCTGGAGTCCTACTGTGTGTAGGGTCCCGCTACATACTTGTTCTTTTACATTGATCCGCGGAGATATGTTCTAGCTCAGGGTGTTACCGGGCTAAGCCAATAGTGTTGCCATTGGGACCCTCACGGGTCCATCCTCCTTCAATCTTCTCCGAACACAGAGTAGCAGCGGTGACACCTGTTAACGTAGCAGCCTTCAGCAGGCGCAGGGCCTCGCTCGTATATCCTTCTTAACCTTTCGTCGCTCCAAGCCCTGTCGAGGATCGTGCCGATGTTCTCCTCTTCGAGGTTCCCGAGCACAGCCTCGCGGAGCGTCCCGAGGGGGCCGCAGCACGCCAACACGTCGCCGCCCGGCTTGACGCCGATGTCTGTGAGTACATGCCTGCACGGCCCCTCGGCAGCCTCGTGTTCGATTAACCACTCGTCCTTGGGTAGGTTGGCTCCGCGGCCGACGGGGGTGAACGCGGTCTCCATCGCCAACGCGGATGGGCTCTGGACCCTTGTCCTCCCGAGTACCTGTATATCCAGGTCCTCCAGCAGCTCACCCACGGTTTCAGCGGTGATCCTGTTGCCCCGTTTGACGGCGATCATCAGAACCGGCTTCAGCCGCAGGGCCTTGGCGGCCTCGTAGCAGTTCTTCACCCTGTCGAGGGGTATGTGTTCCTGATGGAAGTCGTCGACGCTGATGTTGAGAACGTCGAGGCCGGCGGCCTTCAGTGGCTTCAGCTTCTCGTGGGCGATCCCGCCGCTCTCGGCCCAGTTGCAGTTGGTTACAGCCTCCTTGAGGAGGCTCTGCTTCGTTGCGTAGCCCACTGCCTCCTTGAGGGCGTCGTAGACGAGAAAAGGCTCGCCCCCTGTGAAGCTTATCCACCTCGCCCCGTCCGCGTTGGCCTCGTCTACGTAGCGTCTGATCCCGTCACCTGTCATATCCGATTTTTTTTCTGGTGATGAGCCGAACCAGCAGTGGCTGCACGCGACGTCGCATCGCTCGGTCAGCAGGAGGCCGACGCGGAAGAGGGGAGGGCGTGGATTCATTGTAGTTAAAATGGGTTACTTGAGTTTCTCAAGGGTCTCGGCTACTAGCTGGTTTGCCTGGTAGAAGCCGTCCTCGACTATGTTTCTCTGCCTGAGGAGGTGGTTCTTCAGCAGTTTGAACTCGTGGCTCTGGTGGAGCGTCATGTTGGCGAGGTCAATTATCTGTGATACCCGTGGGAAAGGCTGTGCGCCGAAGGTCTCCATGGTAGTCTGCTCGCTGGGCCCCGCGTTGCTGTGTGCCACGGGGTTGATGTGCCTTGACACCCATATGAGGCGGGTGTTCAACTCCTGTACCTCGTCCTCGATGAGGGATTTAGCCTTCTTCTCGATGGCTTCGTCCAGTTTCTTACTGAGCCGTAGGAACTCCTCGGCTCGCTCGATGACGGGGTATAGGTTGAAGTAGGCGCGGACCTTCTCGGACTTGCCCTGTATCTCCTCTAGTATTCCGTGCATGCGCTCGGCGTAGCCTGTGAAGCTGAAGGGCAGCACCGGGCAGTTGGTCATCCTGACGATGAAGCCCAGCTCTGCCCTTACGTCCATCTCCAGCACGTCGATGTCGCCGTGGTCCATGGTCGCGTAGGGGGTGTGCCACCACCAGCCGCCTCCGCTGTAGTTGACGTGGGGGTCGTAGAGCTCGTGGGGCCTGCTGGTGGTTATGCTGACGTGAGGCATCCCGGTGCCCCAGAAGCTGCCGTCGCCTGCGCGCGTCGCCCACCTGAGGTCCTCAACCTTATTGCCCTGCACGTGCTCGATTGTGTCCTGTGCGGCGTCCATCACCTCGGTGACCTGGACGGCCCTGAACCCCGTGGCTCCCTCTGTGCCCGGGCTGTCGATGTTGAGGCTGCAGAAACACCTGTGGCGCAGATCGTGCCACATGGCGTCGTTGTACCACGTGGAGCCCGCGTACCGGCCTATCTCGTGGCCCGTCCAGATGGCAAACCGGACGCTTCGCCTGAGCTTGCCCCGGTTCTCGTTGAGCAGCCGAGCCACCTCCATGATGGCGGTGTTGCCGGAGAGGTTGTCCACTACGCCTGGGCTGAACGGCGGCGTGTCCACGTGGCCGTTGACCAGTATGAACTTGTCTGGCTCAGCGGAGCCCCGTATCTCGGTCTCCAGTAGAGGCAGGGTCTTCCAGCCGGTGTCCATGACGGATACGATGTGGGCTTTGACTCCGCCCTGCTTGACCAGCTTCTTGAGGGCTTGGCCGTCCTTATTGCTGATGTGGAGCACAGCGGGGATTGTCTGTATCTCATCTATGTTTTCGGGCGTCGGGCTGCCGCTTACGCTGAAGTCGGCTCTCTGGTGGACGACTGTGGGCATGTAGTCGTCCTGCTCGATGACCACGAGCCCCTTGAGGCCCATCTTCTGGAGCCTGAGGAGGAATCCGTCCCTGAGCCCCATCCAGTCGCCGCTTACCTTCTGCTCGCAGAGCACCACCTTGTCCCTGCACTCGGCGTACCCTATCTCGTCTGGCGGCACGTAGATCATCTCGGCCTCGAAGCCCTCGGGGGAGGTGGTGCCCACCTGCCTGTAGGGTGTGCACTGGACGTTCATCTCCACAGGCTGCGTTACCCTGAGGCTGCTGTACTGGGGGTCGCTGAGGTACGCCTCGAACCAATGCATCCGGGTCTCTAGGCCGTACTCCTCCAGCCTGTCCTGAATGTACCGGATGGCCTGCACCTCCTCGGGGCTGCCCGAGTGGATGGGCGCGAACTCCATCATGGCCTCCCAGTTGGCCTGCATCCGGGGCTTGTCTATGCCCTTCTCCAGGTCATCGATGAGCTTCCGGGTCTCGTCGGTGAGCCAAATCAAATTGAATCAAGAGCATAGTCACATCAAGGGGTATATTACTTACCCGGGCGTGGTGGACACTCCAACATGCTAGTTGACATGGGTGGATGCTGTGCTAAATGAGACGAAAAACCTTGGAGACACGGCAAATGTGCCGCAACCGTTATAGACGAAAGGCGCCTATATCTAATCCTCAGGAATAAATTGAACCCCTGTAGAGAATGCCTGAGAGTTTTTGGAGACAGCCTGTGCGCGGAGCTAGGTCACTGCGTCTGGGAGGGAACCGACGAGAGACCAACGCCGGCATCCGAGGATTTGATGCAAGCGGAAGCCTCCTTTGAGAAGGCGGTTGTCTCCTAACTCAATTTTTTATTTTTTGAGTGGTGGGACCGCCCGGATTCGAACCGGGGATCACGCGGACCCGAACCGCGTATCGTACCAAGCTTGACCACGGTCCCGCGATGTAGAACCGACGCACAGACCTTAAAAAAGATTCTCCGGCGCCAACGGCTCCTCCAAGGGTTTCGGCTTTATATTCACATATTTGCAGTTGGATCACGATGAAGAGGCTCTACGTTGCGTCCGTAATCCTGTTAGCTACCGTCCTCGTCTACTCCATATCTATACAGGACTACAGTGGGAGGGTTGAGCCCGCCTTCGTGGCAGACGACGAGATTTCACGTTACGTCTACTATCTGGGTTTTAACCGGTCTTACTACGAAGTCACCGTAGACAACGACTCGTTCAAGGTAGCTGAAGTGTACCTAGACACCAGCCACCGGTACCTATACCAGAAACTTGTGGTGGAACACACCAAAGAGGAAAAGATAGGCTCCTTCAGCATACACACCGGCCCCGTCGAGTCGCCTTCGAAGGTCGAGGTCACAGGCTACCGCCCAAAGGTTGGGCGCCTCAACGATGTGCCCGTGTTGGACAAGTTCTACCCCGAGATATACAACCCCTACGAGCTGCCCGCCTACGTGGCTGAGGTGAGGATGACGCTGTCCAACGAGACGCACCGTTACTGGAAGATGTACCGTCCAAGTATGAAGGGAAACGCCGGTTTGATCATGCCGGGGGAGCGCACCTACCCCGGGGAATCGATGCCATACAGTAGGTGGCAGATAGGCGACACGGATAATTCGACGATCACGAAGCTGGAGGAGTTGGAGGGAAAGACCTACGACCTGTACTTCGAAATATTGGACGGGGCCGGAAACCTGCTGGGTGAGGCAGTCTTCCGCCATTCATTCATCGGGTGAGCTCTACGCCTCGACGACGGCGTCCTTGATCGTCATGTTGAGAACCACCTCGGCAATGTCCGCGCCGTACTCGGCGGTACGTAGGATGCTCTCCACGATCAGCCTCAGCGCAGGCATCTCCTCAGGGGGGGCGTGCTTCACGATCTTGTGCAGAACCTCCGTCTCGAGCTTCCTAGTCTGCATGGCCTTGTTAAGCACCTTGTCGGCCTCCTCGTAGTTCCCATCAAAGACGGCGTCCATGGCGTTTTCGAAGATAGATAGCGCGAACTCGCTCAGCCGCTGAAGCTCCGCCAGTATCTCCTGGTTGACGATGCTAAGCGTCAGCTCAAGCCGGTTGTGGGCTATGTTCACGGCGTGGTCGGCCATACGCTCCACCGACTTGGTGATGAGCCTGTACCCGAGGCACTCCCGAGGCGACTTGAGCCCGCTCTCCTTCAGTATATGGCCGTCCATAACAGCCACCTTAAGCAGCCTTATGATGTAGAGGTTGAAGCGGTCCACCTCGTCGTCCATAGCCACGACCTCCCGGGCCAGATGCGCCTCCTCCGTTGCCAGGGCGGTTATGGCGTCCCTGTGCATCGAGGCCGCGATGACGCTCATCCGTCTCATCGCGTCCTTCACTGAGAGCTCTGCGTAGCTGAGAAGAACCTGCAGCGTGAGCTCCTGGGGTAGATCGGAGAGAATCTCGGTGCCCACAAGCTTCTTCCGTGTGAAGTCCTTGACTGTGAACCTCTGGGCACTGTCGATCCTCTGCTGGTTGTTCTTCAGCTGGATGATGTTGTACCCCATGAGGTACGCCGAGACGGCTCTGCGCACGATGCTCTCTGGAGTGTCGTCAGGCTTGGGGTATATGATGACCTTCCTTGTGCCGTCACCCGTGTCCGCTCCCTGAGGCTGCAGACACAGCGTTAGATCGTCTTTCTGGTTGATGCGGACGACGCTTCCCTTCTGAAGGCCCATCTGCTCGACCCATGTCTTCGGCAGTGAGATGATGTATGTCGAGCCGCCTGTGACCTGTACCTTGCGTAGCTCCTCGCCCGGACCTTTACTCTGCATCTTTGCTACCCTGACCACCATATCCTAGTTGGCTGTAAATATAATTATCTAATATATTGTATTAAACCGAGGCGTCAATATAAAATATATAGAAGTATATGGACTCTGTTTGGTTTTATTCTTTTTATATAATATATAAGTAATCTATTTATTATAGCCCTTGCTATAGCGCATCAGATCAAGAGGTACAGATATTGAGTGGTAATCAGACACAGCTCATAACCTACGCGGTTATAGCCCTAATA
>JAFGTA010000123.1 GCA_016934355.1 Candidatus Bathyarchaeota archaeon
CAAGCAGGTTCAACCTCTGGGACACCGATTTCCCCCTCAGCATCCACCACGGCAGCCTCGCCAAGACAAGCAGGATAGCCACCGAGAAGGGGCTCAAGGCGGGCGACCTCCGCACAGTCATCTGCACCAGCAGCCTGGAGTTGGGCATCGACATCGGCGCAATCGACCTAGTCATCCAGTACAACAGCCCACGCCAGGTAACCCGACTCCTCCAGCGCGTCGGCCGAAGCGGCCACAGCATCGAGGAGACCAGCAAAGGCGTCATCGTGGCGATGAACAGCGACGACGCACTTGAGAGCATGGTGATCTGCCGCCGCGCCCTCCACGAGATCATGGAGCCGCTGTACGTACCCGAGAAGCCCTTCGACGTGCTTGTGAACCAGCTCATCGCCGAGCTCATGCAGCGGAGCAGACTCTACTTCCTACAGGCAAAGAACCTGTTCGAGGGCGCCTACCCGTACAGGGACCTCACCGAGGAAGACATACTCAACGCGGCGCGTTACATGCACGACAGGTTCCCCCGGCTCGCCTGGCTCAGCGAGGAGGACGAGGTAATGATCAAGCCACGCGGCAGCAGGAAGACCATGTACAGGTATTTCTTCAACAACCTGAGCATGATCCCTGACGAGAAGGATTATCTCATCGTCGAGGTGGATGATGACAGCCCCGTCGGAATCCTTCAGGAGGCGTTCGTCGCCGAGTACGCGAAGCCCGGCGTCAAGTTCACCCTCAGGGGACGCCCGTGGAAGATACTCAACATCCACAACGACAAGATATACGTACGCGGCGAGGACGACCCCACGGGCGCCATCCCCAGCTGGGTGGGCGAGCAGATACCGGTACCCCTTGAAGTCGCCTTAGAGGTCGGGGAGATCAAAGCCTTCGTAGAGGACAACCTCGCCGAGGGAAAGAAGGCAGACGTGATAGCTAGCGAACTCCAGTTCAAGTACCCAGCCAACGTCTCCACTATCAAGAGAGCTATCTCGGAACTCGTCGACCACAGCAGCCACGGGTACCCGGTGCCCACCAACAAGCGGGTAGTTCTAGAGGACTGGAACGACAACGTCATCATCCACGCCAACTTCGGCAGCCTAGCCAACCGTACGCTGGCCCGGATAGTCGGGCACCTCGTAAGCGAGGAGACAGGGTACCCCGTCGGAGTCCAGCAGGACACGTACATGTTCATCACCCAGACCGTGGGAAACGTGGACGCCCACTACGTAGCCCGGATGCTCACGAGTCTAGCGGACGGCAACATGGAAGCCGTGGTCAGGGACGCCGTCACCAAGACGGGGCTCTTCAAGAAGCGGCTCATCAATGTTGCGCGGAAGGCGGGGGCTCTGAGCAAGTTCGCCAACTTCAGCAACATCACCCTAGGGCGGCTCATGAAGAGCTTCGAGGGCACCATCATCTTCGAGGAGGCCATGAAAGACACCCTCAGGCAGGACCTGGACGTCGAGGCCACCATGGATCTGCTTCGACGGATGGCCGATGGGGACATAGAGGTAACGGTGCTGGACACCGGCGGAGAGGTGAGCCCCCTCGGCCAACTCGGCGTAGACAGCATCACCATGAAGACAGACATCGTGCCCCCCGAGAAGATGACCAAGATCATACTGGAGTCAGCGAAGGCGCGCATCTACAACGAGACCCGCGTCCTCGCGTGCCTCGGGAAACGCGACTGGCTGGAGGAGAGGCAGGTGAAGGACTACCCCGAGAAGCTTGTCTGCCCTATCTGCGGCTCCACCGAGGTAGGGGTCTTCGACCGCAGCATGGAGGAGGTGGCGGAGCATCAGTCCACTACGAAGCGAAGCAAGAAGGAGCCGCCGAGGTGGTGGCAGGCCGGCGCCGACGCGTCAAAGCTAGTCTCCATGTACGGCAGAAGGGCGGCCATCGTCGCCTCGGCTAAGCGTGTCGACCACACCGAGGCTTGGGACATACTGGCGGAGACGGGAGGCGAGGGCGACGATTTCTTCGAACGCATCGTCGAGGCCGAGCGTGAAGCCCTGCGCAGACGGTTCATGTGACCCGACAGCGTATCGTACTTTCTCATCCGGAAAATGGTGTAAGGTTGAGGCATAATGTTCTTGATAAGGCATATACGCGCTGAACACGCTTCATCAGCCATGAAGAAGATCGGCATGCTCACCATAGGCCAGTCGCCTCGTGACGACCTAATACCCGGCCTCATGGAGATACTAGGCGAGGGCTACGAGATCGTACAGGCCGGCGCTCTGGACGACTATACACTGGAGGATGTCAAAAAGATCGAGCTGAAACCCGAGGACTACATCCTGGTGAGCAGGATGCGGGACGGCACCGAGATAAAGATCACCAAAAAGCATATCCTACCTCTGATGCAGAGGCGGCTCGACGAGATCGAATCCCAAGGCGTCAGGCTGACTGTGGTCATGTGCACCGGCAAGTTCCCCCAGTTCAGATCGAAGGGACTCGTGGTCACCCCATCGGAGATACTGAAAGGCGTAGTAGAAGGCGCCCTCAAGGAGGGCAGGCTGGGCGTTGTCTACCCTACCGCTGAACAGAAGTCGTACGCCGAGAAGGACTTCGGCAGACCTGGCGTGGAGGTCTACGCGGACTCGGTGTCTCCGTACGAGCCGAGCGACGTTGAGGGGCTGCTTACGAGGCTAGGGAAACAGGAGCTGGATCTGGTGTTCCTTAACTGCTTCGGGTTCCCCACGTGGCTTAAGAAGAAGGTTTATGAGGCCACGGGCAAGCCCGTGATACAGAGTAACGTGTTAATAGCCAGGGTCCTGAAAGAGCTGGTCTCCGGGTAGAGGCCCCTCGTCCTCGTCTTTACCGTCGTCCCATCCCCCTTCTTCGCGGGGCAGCTTCCTGTCGGGCTTCAGATGCCTAGCCACGATGTAGCGTTCGGCGCTCTGCTTACGCGATGCCGATGGCTTGTAGTTCTTGACGTACGTGAACATGGCCTTGATCTCCTCGATGTACCTCTGGTGTTCGCCTCCCTGGAATATCTTGGCCACGAACCACCCGTCCTGCTTGAGCAGCTTGTCCGCTATTCGTAGCGCTATTCTGGCGAGGTGGATCTGTCTGAACTGGTCCACGTCCCACTCGCCTATCACGTCGGGCGCCATGTCGCTGAGGATGACGTCGGCTTTTCCGTCGAAGTACGCCAGTATCTCCGCCTGTACGGCCTTATCCCTGACGTCGCCTACGATGGTCACTATGTTGGACTCCCAGAGGGGCTTTATCTCGTTGAGGTCCACTCCGACGACGAGGCCATCCTCGTCGACGTGCTCAGCCGTCACCTGAAGCCAGCCCCCGGGGGCGGCGCCGAGGTCAAGTACGTACCTCGCGTCGTCGAAGATGCCGAACTTGTTCTGTATCTGCTTAAGCTTGTATGATGCGCGTGAGCGGTAGCCCTCCTCCTTGGCCTTGAGGTGGTAGTGCTCGGTCCTGCGTTCATGTATCCATCTGTTCGGCAATTCGATGCCGATATTCCTTCCGAGTCTTATGAAGGTTTGGAAACACGTGATTCATTTAATAAACGCCGCTACGATCCAGTCAACATTCTGTGATAGACATGAGCAAGACCAAAGAGAACCTGAAAGCCGCGTTCGCAGGTGAGAGCGAGGCAAACAGGAAGTACCTAGCCTTCGCTAAGAAGGCAGACGAGGAGGGATACCCCCAAGTAGCGAAGCTGTTCAGGGCGGCTTCCGCCGCCGAGACGGTACACGCCCATAACCACCTGCGGATCATGGGCGGCATAAGGTCCACGGCCGAGAACCTTCAAGAGGCAATCGATGGAGAGACCTACGAGTTCAAGCAGATGTACCCCGGGTTCCTCGAAGTGGCCGCGGAGGAAAACGAGAACCAGGCGTCGTGGAGCTTCAACATAGCCAACGAAGTGGAGAAGATACACGCTGATCTCTACGAGAAGGCGGCTGAGAGCCTGAAGAAGAAACAGGACATATCCCACGTCGACTACTATGTCTGCAAGGTGTGCGGCAACACCGTGGAGGGAAGCCCACCTGAGAGGTGCCCCATCTGCAACGCCCCCGCCAAGAGCTTCAACAAGGTGGACTAGCCACCCAAGGCTTCCCTCAGCTCTGACGCCGAGGCGTCCGTTTTTAATCCTCTTTCACTGAAATGAGTCTTCGCTACCCTGAACCCCGCATCTGTCACACGATTCAAAGCCTCCTGGGTTGCCATAGACTTTCTCCCAAGGCTTGAGCATAACGCGTCGATGTCGAAGAACCAAGGTGGATACCCGTGCTCGCCTCTAACCCTGTTGATTAGTGATACAGCCCTCGTCTCTCTCAGATGATCCTCCCCCGTAGCGACCGCGAGCATCCCTGAGACGAAAACCGGTTCGCATAGCTCCCCGAGCCAGAGCGGGCCGCCAACATTGGTCTTCCCGCCGCACTCCGGGCAGTCTTCCTGCCTGTTGTCGTCTGAGGCCCACCTGTGGAGGCAGGCAGCGCAGTGTTTTATATACCCCATCTGCCCTAGGAGGCTGTCGGCCCGCTGTTTTCCCTTGTCGAGGCGGCTGTAGACCCGTATATAGTGGTCGGCGTAGTAAGAGAACAGAAGCGTTGCCGCCCTCTCGTGGACGGCCGCTTGCCTTACCAGTGAACCTATTAGCAGCCGCAAGGCTGCCTCGTGACAGAACTCGCCGTTGAGTGGCGCCCCACCGTATTTCCGGATGCACGCCCTCGGGTTCACGCCGCAGAGGGGCGCCATGTCTGTCGCGGTAAGCGCGAGGACGCCGTGGTTCTTCACTGCGCGCACCGCCGTGTCGATGAAAGGCGTCGGCGTGCCGTAGGGGTCTACGTCAACGTAGTCGAACCTGCCCCCCGGGTAGCAGTGGAGGGAGAGCAGGAGGTTGGCGTCGAGAAGCCTGAACTCGGTGAGTACTTGGACGTTATTGAGCTGAGTGTTGTATCCGCCGAGCCTGACTGCGCTTGGGCTCAGGTCACCCATCACCACCCTTTCTATTCCCTTGACCTCCAAGGCTAACCTTATCCCCCTAACACCGCTGCCACTCATGGGCTCACACGCGGTAACCTCTCTCCCGAGGATTCTCTGGTGCGCCGCGAGCGCCAGCACAGCCGTGTCCCTGTTAGTCTTCATCACGGGATTATAGAAAACGGGAGCCATGCTCCTGAGGTGCTGCTCGGGCTCCCCCGATGAGGCGTCGAGGGCAGGCACGAGTAGACGCGCCTTTCCCTCCCGAACCTCCTCTGTGAGGAACCCTAGGGTCATCTTGATCGGTTGAGACGCCTCAGCGCTTTTCTGGTTTGCTATACTTCAACACCGAGACGCTTACACGTCGCCTTTATCTCGGCCCACGTGGAGTCCGGCACGGGCACCCCGTCCCTGAGCCTAGCCACCTTGGTCTCCTTCTCGGGCTCACCCGGAATGAGCACCCTCTCCCCCGCGACGGCGGGCAGCGCCTTCACCTTCTCAAGCAGCTCCGCTGTGTTCGCCTTGAACGCGTCGAGCCCAATGAAGCCCTCGGGGTTCACCGCCAGCATGAAGATGCCGTTTGGCGAGGGGAGCGCGCCTCCGCCGGGGAGGCCGGTGCGGGACCCGGTTAGCACAGCCCCAAGCAGCTCCGATGCCATGCTGAGCCCGTACCCCTTGTAGTCGCCGAAGGGGAGGAGCCAACCGCCGTCGTAGACGGCGTTGGGGTCGTCTGTTACACGCCCGTACTTGTCGCGTGTCCAGTGCTTGGGTATCTTGGCCTTCTTGGCCCTCGCCACCGCCACCTTGCCGTGGGCCACTACGCTTGTGGCGTAGTCCACGAGGAACGGCGTCTCCGACCCTGTCGGGACCGAGACGCTGAACGGGTTGGTACCTAGGGCTTTACCGAGGCCGTTGTATACTGAGACGATGGGGTTCCCCACGTTGACGTAGAAAGTGGCTATGATGTCATGCTTCGCCGCCCACTCAGTGTAGAACCCTATCCTGCCTATGTGGTTGCAGTTGAAGCCGCCGACACCCGCGACCATGTGCTCCTTCGCCTTACGGACAGCAGTCTCTGTCACCTTCATCGCCGTGAGCTGACCGAAAGCCCATTGACCGTCCACGAGGGCCGACGACGGCGTCTCCTTAACTATCGTGGGCTCGGCGTCGACCTTGATGTGGCCTTCCTTGATTCTGTCGCTGTACCTCACGTAGTAGTGGACCCCGTGGCTGTCGTGGCCGGCGAGGTTCGCCTCCACCAGCGTGTTCACAAGAAACGAGGCGTCCTCCTCTGACGCACCCTGAGCGGTGAATATCCTTACGCCCAGCTTCACAAGCTCCTCGGCGGAAATTACGACCATGAACAATAGAAGAGCTTGGATAGGTAAAAAAGGGTTGGGGGCTAGACCAGCTTCCCGATTCCCTCGACGAAGAATTTGACGTCCTCAGCCTCGATGCCGTAGTGAGTGACCAGCCGGGTCGAGGTGGCGTCGGCGCCCGCGCGGCTCTTCCAGCCCAGCCTGTCGCAGGCTTTAACCCAGTCGCCGCCCTTCCAGCCGATGGCCCCGAAGTCTATGTACACCATGTTGGTCTGGACGTCGTTCAGCACCTTGATCCCGAGCTTCCCCAAGCCCTTCGCTAGGAGCTTCGCGTTAGAGTGGTCGTCATCCAGCCTGTCCACCATCTTGGTGAGGGCGATGATGCCCGGCGCGGCTATGATTCCCGCCTGCCGCATCCCTCCGCCCAGCATCTTACGGTACTTACGGGCCTTATCGATGAGCTCCTGCGGCCCGACGACGAGCGACCCTATTGGCGCGGATAACCCCTTGCTGAGGCATAGCTGTATCGTGTCCGTGTACTTGGCTATCTCCTTCGCGTCTATCTTCAACGCCACGGCGGCGTTGAATATGCGGGCTCCGTCGAGGTGGACGCCGAGGCTGTGCTCCTTGGCCACGTCCCAGTCTGCCTTCATCTGCTTCGGGGTGAGGGCGATGCCGCCGGCCGAGTTGTGTGTGTTCTCGATGCACACGAGGCTAGTACGCGGGTAATGGATGTTATCCGCCCTTATGGCTGCCCTGACGTCTTCGGGCTTCATCCACCCCTTCTCGCCGGGAATGGTCCTCGCCATGAGCTGTCCCATCACCGCGAGGCCACCTACCTCATTAACGTAGATGTGGCTGCGTTGCTCAAGTATGATCTCGTCGCCCCTCTGAGTGTGGGCTAGAACCGCGACTGCGTTTCCCTGTGTCCCGCTCGTAACGAAGAGCCCCGCCTCCTTGCCGAGTATCTCGGCGCAGAGGGCCTCCAACTCGTTCACCGTCGGGTCGTCCCGGTAGACGTCGTCGCCCACCTTCGCCTTGTATGCCGCCTCCCTCATCTCTGGGCTCGGCCATGTGACTGTGTCGCTTCTGAAATCCAGGTTCTTCTCGACCAATTTTATCGCAGAAGTAGGGCGCGTATGTTGCTTAAGACGTTTCTCGCGTCTGGACGCGTATCTATGAGGCCCCAGTTTCCCTCAGCCCACAGCGGGGTACTTCGGGCTCCGGGTTTTCAGGCCCAGCGCGTCGCGCTGCGGAGCGCCATCTCGATGTGCCTGTTACCGTTCTCGAAGACCGGGGAGCCGTGCCCCGAGAGAAGCGCCTCGACGTCCAGAGCGTCGAGCTTCTTCAACGACTCGACGATGGCCTCGTAACTGCCGCTCTCGCCGTCGTACCTGCCGTAGTAGCCGTCAGGGAAAACCGTGTCCCCGCTGAACAGTATCCTGTGCTCGGAGTTGTAGAGGCTCATGCTGCCAGAGGTGTGGCCGGGCGTCCAGTAGATATGAAGCGGCCACAGCTCGGTCTCGATGACGTCTCCCTCCCTCACCTTAATCAGGCGGTCGCCGAGCCTGGAAGCGATGTAACGCGTATCCTCCTCGTGTACGTAGACCTCGGGGTCGGCCTTCTCCTGTATGAGGAAAGTGCCCATGGCGTGGTCGTGGTGGGCGTGGGTGAGGATGATCTTCTTAACGTTTCTAGGCTCCACGCCTAGCTCTGCGAGCTGGGGCCACACCGGATTCATGTAGTTGCCGACGCCGGTATCGATCACCGTGGCCTCCTCCCTGCCGACGACGTAGATGTTGCTGCAAAGCCCGTCTCCGACGACTAGGCTGACCCCTTGAAGAGTTTCCGAGTGTTCACCGAGCCTATAGACCTTGGGCATGTAGCTTCGAGAACAGGATTGTTCGACGGGTTATATTTGTTGCTAGTGGCTCTTGCGGAGCTTCACGCGGACCAGGAGGAAACTGCCCTCGTAGTCCGACTCCACGTCGGCGACCTCTGTGTTCGCTGGTAGATCGTATGTCTTCGAGAACCCCGGGTCCTTGGAGCTAAGGAGCCTCAGCCTGTCCATGTCCTCCTCGATGTATACGGA
>JAFGTA010000124.1 GCA_016934355.1 Candidatus Bathyarchaeota archaeon
CAGGGACTCAAAGGCATAGTCAACAGGATAAGCAGCACCGGGTTCACAGAGAAGGACTTGGACCCGATTCTATGGGATCTTCAGCTTCAACTCATCGGGAACGACGTCTCGGTGGAGGTGGCGGAGAAGGTCTGCCAGGAGCTCAAGGACAGGCTGCTCGGCGAGGAGGCGCCCCGCTTCGGGAACAAGTCGCAGCGTGTCCACGAGTCGCTTAAGGCGTCTCTTGAGGCGGTGATGAACGGCTCGAATAGGCTGGACCTTCTCGCGCTGGTGGCGGACGCCAAGGCGAGGAAGGAGCCTTACACCATCATGTTCGTGGGCATCAACGGCACAGGGAAGACGACGACCATCGCCAAGATGGCCAAGCTCCTCATGGACAGAGGGTACACCGTCGTCCTCGCCTCGGGTGACACGTACAGGGCCGGCGCCATCGAGCAGTTGGAGGAGCATGGGAGGCGCCTCGGCGTGAGGGTTATCAGGCACAAGTACGGAAGCGACGCCGCCGCCGTCGGCTTCGACGCCGTTGAGCACGCAAAGGCGAGGGGCATCGACGTGGTTCTCCTCGACACGGCTGGCCGCATGCAGACCAACAGGAACCTCATGGATGAGCTCCAGAAGATGAAACGCGTCGTCCAGCCCGACTTCACGATAATGATCCTGGACAGCCTCATCGGCAACGACGCGACGGAGCAGGCCATGACCTTTAGCGAGAGCGTGGGGTTCGACGCCGCGGTGCTCACCAAGGTGGACGCCGACGCCAAGGGCGGCAGCAGCCTGAGCGTCAGCTACCTCACAGGGAAGCCTGTGATCTACGTGGGAGTGGGCCAGGAGTACAAAGACCTGCAGCCGTTCGACGCGGAGTGGTTTGCCGAGAAGATTCTCGGCGATACGTAAACTTTAACTAGGAACCACTGATTGATAGGGTGAACGCAATGGTGTTTGACGAGTTCTTCCAGAACGCGGACCGGCTTATGAGGACGCTGACGAGGCCCGACTGGAAGACCTACTGGATGAGCATCAAGATAGTGTTCGCAGGGATAGGCGTCCTCGGCGCAGTCGGGTTCCTAGTGAGGCTGATATCGGTCACGCTTCAAGGCGGGACAGGCGTATAACACGTTAGACGCCTTCGATGAAATAGCGTGTAAATATTTTACTGGATGTCCCTGTTGTAGGGGTATCTCACGTAGAACAGGTACATGAGGACGAGCATGAATCCCACGGCTACTATGAAGACTTCCTCGAACTCGAAGATCAGCAGAGACATATCGTGGTTCTGTGTCCCCACCAACGACAAAAGAGCAGACATTAACCCCATTCTATTCACCGGTCAACCATATTCAATAACCGAGTTTTATATTTCTTACCCAAGCACAACCTTTCAGCAATATTAATATCTTTGCACCATACAAAGCATGGTGCATCGGGCGTGGTCTAGTTGTCCGAAAGAACGGTGAGAACATCCCTATACGCAGTCAAGGTCACTAACGGCCAGGAGCGGACGGTGGCACTCATGCTCTCCGACAAGGCAAAAGTCGAGAGCTTGCCAATAGCCGCAATCCTAGCTCCAGCTGAGCTTAAGGGATACATAATAGTCGAGGCCGAGAGGCCCCACATAGTGGATGAGCTCATCAGGGGGATGCGCCACACGCGTGAACGCGTGCAAGGCACCATCAGCCCGGAAGAGGTAGAACACTACATAGAGACCAGGCCAGTGGTCGAAGGCTTAGACGAGGGAACCCTAGTCGAGGTCATCGCGGGGCCCTTCAGGGGGATGCAGGCGCGCGTCGTACGAGTCGACGCCGGCAAGGAGGAGGTAACCATCGAGATACTTGAGGCCGCGTTCACCCTGCCCATCACTGTGCACGCCGACTATGTCCGAGAGCTCAAAGGAGTGGTAGAGTAATGGTAGACAAGACGTTCAACTTCATCGTCAACGGCGGCAAGGCCACGGGTGGCCCCCCCATCGGACCCGCGTTGGGCCCCATGGGCGTCAACATAATGGCCATCGTCAACAAGATCAACGAGGAGACATCCGAGTACGACGGGCTCCCTGTGCCAGTGGACGTAATAATCGACACGGACACGAAACAATACACGGTAAAGGTGGGGATGCTGACGACGTTCGCCCTCATCAGCCAGGCGACGGGCATCAGCAAAGGCTCAGGGACGCCGAACACCGAATACGCGGCTGACCTAAGCTTCGACCAACTCATCGGAATCGCCAAGAAGAAACGCCAAGGCATCTACGCGGCGAACCTGAAGACCGCCGTCAGGGAGGTCCTCGGCACGTGCCAGAGCGCAGGCGTCACCGTGGAGGGCCGCCACGCCAAGGAGGTCCAGGACGCCATCAAGGCCGGAGAGTTCGACGACCAGCTGGCGCAGGTCAAATAAACCTTTATAACCTATCTCTGGTGAGATTGAGAGGAACCATAAATGTCTCTCCCAAGGAAACAGATAGAAGAAGCAGTAGCTAAGGCGAGGGAGGCAGCTCCGGCTCGGAACTTCGAGCAAAGCTTCGACCTCGCAGTGAACCTGCGGGAGCTCGACATGAATAGGCCTGACAATAGAGTCAACCTACGGGTGCAGCTCCCCAACGGGGTCGGCGCCCGGAAGGTGCTCGTATTCGCCTCGGGCGACCTCGCGCTGAGAGCAAGGAGGGCAGGAGCGGACACAGTGGTAGAGCC
>JAFGTA010000125.1 GCA_016934355.1 Candidatus Bathyarchaeota archaeon
GCGGTTGACGTCGTGGAGGTCCTCAGGAACAGGTTCATGCCCAACGCCACGGTCGTTAAGATCGAGATAGGCACGGACCAGGTTCAGAGCGAGGAGAGGGGCTCCACCAACGTAAGCAGCATTGACATACACGTCAAGGCTTAAGAGAACGGGTAGATCATCCACGTGACCCCTCCGACGCGCCGGAGGATCCATCGACGTGCAAATACAGCTATGCGAGTTCTGTCTGAAGAGCGGGATGCTCTGCTCGAAGTGCCAGTCCAAGGTTGATTCAGGCGAGGTTAGTAACCAGTACATGGACGTAGCCAAGACGCTGCTGGCTATGGAGAACCAGAACCAGTTCCTGCAGAAAGTGAGGCTGGATAACGTTCTGGACGCGGGCGGCTTCCTCGTCCTCGTCGTGGGAAAGGGAGACAGCGCGAAGTTCAACACCGCCCCCAAACTCACGAGGGACCTAGGAGACAAGTTCAACAAACGTGTCCTCGTCCTAGAGTCTGGGACCAAGGACAGGCAGTTCCTTGAGGAGTTGTTCGCCAACCAGCACATCGTCACAATAAACATAATCTGGCTGCCTGACGGAAGCACTGAGACCCGTGTCGTACTACAGGGACGGGGATCGAGGCGCTTGAGCAAGAAGCGGCTGCAGGCGCTGACGTCCGTCGCGAAGAGTGTCCGTAAAATGGATCTTCGCGTCGAGTACGCCTACTAACCGCCAAACTTTTTATACACTACACTGTCTATGCCTCGTATCGCGGGGAAGTCAACGCCATGTTTGAACGCACTTATATCGATGAAGCCATTCACCACGTCGGCGAAACCATTACCCTTGCGGGGTGGGTGAGCCGCACAAGGGACCTGAAGAAGATAAGATTCATAGTGCTCAGGGACAGGACGGGGGAGATCCAAGTAGTCGTTAAGCCTGATAATCCCGAGATGTTCGCGCTGGACCTCGGCCGCGAGGACGTGTTGGCCGTGACCGGGAAGGCGGTCGAGAGCGGCGTCGCCAAGGCGGGGGTCGAGTTCCTGCCCGAGAGCATCGAGGTGGTGAACAAGTCTCAGCAGCCTCTGCCCGTGGATATTCTTGAGAACAAGAAGAGCGACCTGGAGACCAGGCTCAACTGGAGGTTTCTGGACTTCCGCAGCCCAACCACGAACGCCATCTTCCGCGTCCAGAACATGTTGGTGACGGCTTTCAGGGAGCACCTGAGCGGAGGCGGCTACATGGAGTTCCAGCCGCCGTGCATCATAGGCTCGGCTTCTGAGGGCGGCGCCGACCTGTTCGCCATCCCGTACTTCGAGAAGATGGCTTACCTTGCTCAGAGCCCGCAGCTGTACAAGCAGATGTGCGCCATAAGCTTCGAGAAGGTGTTCACGATCACGCCGATCTGGAGGGCGGAGAAGTTCAACACGCCTACGCACCTCAACGAGGTCAGGCAGATGGACATCGAGCAGGCGTTCGCCGACGACGAGACGGTGATGTCTGTTCTGGAGGAGACGCTTGTTCACATGCTTTCGGAGGCGAAGGAGAGGACGGGGGAGCAGCTTGAATTGCTGGGGCGGGAGCTGGCGGTCCCCGAGACGCCTTTCAGGCGGGTCACCTACACGGAGGCCATCGAGATGCTTCAGGGGGAGGGCGAATCCATCCTGTGGGGGGACGACTTCACCAAGACTCAGGAGCGGCTGCTCACCGACGTGGTGGGGGACGAGGCGTTCTTCCTGAAGGACTGGCCGGGGGAGCAGAAGGCGTTCTATGCTATGCCCTACGACAGGGAGAACGAGACGGACGCCGCGTACCTTGAGGAGACCTACGGCTCCGCAGAGTTCGGCGACAAGGTTGTGAGGGCGTTCGACTGCCTCTACAGCGGCATCGAGATCAGCAGCGGCACCCAGCGCATCCACCTGCCCGAGCTTCTGAAGGAGCGGATCAGGTTCAAAGGCTTGAACCCGGAGAACTTCGAGTACTACGTGGGCGCGTTCAGGTACGGCGCGCCGCCTCACGCGGGGTGGAGCATCGGCTTGGAGCGGATCACCATGACGGTCACAGGACAGAGCAACATCCGTGAATGCTGCATGTTCCCGCGGGACCGCGAGAGGCTGGTGCCCTAGTTGGGCAGCCCCTTCGAGTACAAGATGGTTATCGTCATCCGCACCGACCTCGGGATGAGCGTCGGCAAAATGGTGGCTCAGGCTTGCCACGCGGCCGTCGGCTGCAGCGAGGAGGCTAAGCGGACTCAGACCAAGCACTGGAGGCGATGGAGGGACGAGGGCGCCAAGAAGGTGGCGCTGGAGGCTGAGAGCCTGGAGGAGCTCAGGGCGTTGGCGGCGAAGGCTGAGAAGCTTGATATCACATATGTTTTGATTCAGGACGCTGGACACACCGAGGTTCCGCCGGGCACAGTCACGTGCCTTGGTGTCGGTCCTCATCAGGGGCAGCTTGTCGATAAGGTGACGGGTAACCTGCCTCTCCTGTAGCACCTTGTGTCAAGTAGCCTGCAATATCGAGAAAAAATTATTTTAGGAGCCCTTTGGAGGGGCTCTTCTTTTCAGTGGCTGGGTTTTCGCTGTGGCTGGTAATTTCTAAAATTTTTTTTTTGGGTGGTTTTCTCGGTGGTTTGAGCCGGGTTTACCGGGGTTCACATGTTGTTTAAGGTGTTTTTACTGTGGTCTTCGCTGCTGGAGGGGTTTTTTCGCTGTGTCCGCGAGGGCGTCACAAGAAAGGTATTATTGAAACGGGTCAAACAAGATAATGGATGGCGTCGGCGAAAAAAGAATTCAAGACGGTGGATGAATATATAGCCGGTTTCCCCGAAGACACCCAAGAGATACTCGAAAAACTCAGGCATGTAATCAGAGAATCTGCGCCTGACGCCGAGGAGACGATAAGCTATCGGATGCCCACCTTTAGACTCAAGGGCAACCTTGTGCACTTCGCTGCACATAAAAAACACGTAGGGTTCTACCCCACCCCATCGGCTATTACAGCTTTCGAAGAAGAGCTGGCTCCATATGAGACATCTAAGGGCTCCATCAGGTTTCCAATCGATAAGCCGATCCCGTTTGATCTAGTTAAGAGAATCGTAGAGTTCAGGGTAAACGAGGTCCTAGAAAAAGAATAGAATGACTTTGTTTTGCCGTATCAGGCTCTTCGTTTCTTGGCGTCTCTCTCTGCGATGAGTTTGGTTGTGAAGGTTCCGGTGGGGTCGTGTATGTCCGGGTACTCGTACCAGTCGTGGCCCCGTCTGATGACCTCGTACCGGGGCGGGTCTCCCCCGATCTCGTCCAGCAGACGTTTCCTGAGTCTCCTGCAGAGCCCGGGGTTGGACGCGGCTATGTCGCTCGTCTCCTTGGGGTCGACGGCGACGTCGTAGAGCTTCTCCTCTGTGTTGTCGAGGTCCGTCATGTAGACGTGTCCTTCGTCCCTCGTCCAGAGCCACGGGTAGAAGATGCAGGTCGCGTAGCTCCTGGTGGGCTCGACTGCCCCGGTGGCTATGTCCCAGACGTTGACGCCGTCCAGCCCCTCGGGAGCCTTGACTCCAGCCATCTCCATGAGGGTCACAGGGATATCGTGGTGCGCGGCGTACGCGTCGCAGGTCTCACCGCCATGTTCCCCGGCGGGGCCCTTTATCGTGTAGACCAAGTCCATGAGCTCGTTGTGCATATGGGATGGCAGCTTGTGCATTATCCCGTGGTCCATTATGGGGTGGCCGTGGTCGCTTACCAAGGCTACGACGGTGTCGTCCCAGAGGCCCATCGCCTTCACCCTGTCCAGGAGCCTGCCCACGTAGGTGTCGCAGTGGGTGACCTCGCCGGCGTACATCGCGAGTATGTACTCCAGCTCTCCCTCCCTGAACACGTTTGGGCCGCCAACCGTTGGGATGATCCTTCTCCCGCGGTATGAATCCGTGTCGATGTAAAGGTCCAGGTACTCCTTGGGCGGGTTCCACGGCTCGTGGGGGTCGAACTCCTCCACCACCATGAAGAAATTCTGGTCTCCGCCGTTGCGGTCAAGCCACCTCTCGGCGGCCCCGAAGGTCCGAGGCGCGAACCAGTCCTCTTCCCCCCTCCAGTCCTGTACGTTAGAGAGGCAATACGGGAGGCTGTGCCCCACCATGCCGTACATCTCGTCGCACGGCAGGTTCCGGGGGTCCTCCATGTCGCCGCCGATGGGCACCTTGAGGTGGTCCGCCTCCTGGCCCCTTATCCACTCCCAGCTTGTGAAGCCCCTGTGGAAGTTCATGGAGGGCTTGAACATATGGTGCACAGATGAGAAGAGTGCGGTCTGGTAGCCGTGGTGCCTGAACACCTCGGCGGCGGTGACCTGGCTCTCGGGTATCGGCTGCCACCCCGGTATGAGCACCACGTCGCCCTTCGCCGCCTTGTAGCCTCTGCACGGGAAGGTTCGCATCCCGGTGTACATGGCTCTCCGGACGGGGAGGGTGGGCAACGCCTCGGGGTAGGCGTTGGTGTACACGACGCTCTCCGACGCGAGGGCGTCGATGCTTGGGGTCTCGATCCAGTCGTTGCCGTAGGCTCCCACGTGATCCTTTCGTAAGCTGTCGAGGACTATGAGGATGACGTTATGCATGGGTTAAAGGTCACAGATCAGCGAATAACGTTTCCGTTGAACCTTACACTTACTGTGCTTGTTCCTCCATCTGGGCTACAGTGAAAGGTTCACCGTGCCCAGGGTAGACGGTGCCCGTCGCCAACGTCTTAACCTTCTCGACGCTGGCGTCAAGCTCCACAGGGTCGTGGACCAAGGTGGTCTTCGCCAAAGCCACTCAACTGATCACCGGAGCCTCGTCGCCGAAAACAACGGTGATAACGTATTTCTCCCCTTTATACAGTAGACTGGTCGGCCCCGCACCCTCCCTGGGTAGTCTGCCCAGCAGCTCTAGCAGCTCCAGCCCCTCCTCCTCGGTGCACTGAACCCACTCACTTGGATGGCTGCCCAGGGTGATGCCTCTCCCCACTACGAAGGCGTCTGCAAGCCTAGGGTACTCGTCAAGGATGGTCTCTGTGATCCGGATATACGAGTGACTCATGGAGGAGTACGCGTACCTGTCCACCATGAGGAAAGCCCTGTACCCGGTCAGCTCTCTGCGCATGTAACGGTGAGCCCCATGCGTCTGAACCACTACAACGGAGCCGCCTAGAACGACCAACACGATCAACGCGCCGTACAGCGCCTTTTTCACGGGCTCCATAGGGTAGAGGACCGAAAAACACCATATTAAAGATAGTATGTTTCATACGGAAATAACTGAAAACAAAGCAGACGAATATCCCATTAACAAGCTCATCTGCGTAGAAAAAGACTTGATTATATGTGCTGTGGAGAGCCACTAATAATCATTAGAGCCATTTGGACCACTCCCCCTCATCTCCTTAAAACGGCTTTACTAGCACCACAATATAAGGAAATACTAATATATATCATAATCTCTCAAATTATGAGATAATGTGATATAAATGACAACGGGTCTGCTGTTGAAGAAGCTCAGAATCGACGAAAAAGAGTTCATCATAGATGACGAACTACGACAATATTGCAGAACAATGGGACTCAATTACACGTCAGCAGTCAAGTACCTCACCTCCCACAGCCACCTAATCCGCATATTCCGCGGCATATTCTACGTGAAAACGTTGGAGGAGGAAGAGTTGGGAACGAAACGTTACACCATATACGAGCTTGTAGCCAAGGGGCTGGAGCTGAAGGGCGTAAAGAACTGGTACTTCGGCCTAAACACTGCACTGAAACTGAATAACATGACTCACGAGCATTACGCGGTTGACTACGTTGTCAGCGACATACTGTTCAGAGCCAAGCCCATCGGAATAAACGGCTACAAGTTCAGATTCGTAAAGCTATCTCCTAAACTCGTCGTATTCGGCGTGAAGACAGACAGCATAAGATACTCTGACCCGGAGAAGACCATACTTGACTTCATCTACACGTGGCGGTACAACGGCGTCCCTAAAGAGAAAATCCTATTGAACCTCAAAGAATGGTCGGGCAAACTATCAAAGGACACTCTTCGCAGATACTCAGAGAACTACCCTAAAACCGTCCGAGGCGTCGTGGAGGAGATGGGATGATGCTACCTTTCGTAAACGAAGTCTCTAAAAAGACAGGCATCAAACGGATCGACCTGATAGAAAAAGACCTGCTGCTACACCAAATACTGGCTGACATTTCACGAAACAGGTTCCTCTCCGATAACCTGCTGTTCAAAGGAGGAACCTGTCTCATAAAAGGCTACATAGGATACTTCCGTTTCTCCGAGGACCTCGACTTTACATGGCGCAACCAGTCCTTCTATAAAGGAAAATCTAACAAAGAGACTCGGCGATACCTATCCTCATTAACACAGGATGTAGGAGGACTGCTCGAAGAGACATCAGAGAAACGTGGCTTCGATTTCAAATATACCAAGCAGGATCGAAACTACGTTGAGCTGGGCGGGAGCAATAAAATATGCACATTCAAGATATGGTACGATTCGGAGACGCTTGACCGAAGGAGCTTCATCAAAATACAGATCAACTTCGTAGAGAAAATCCTCTATCAACCTAAAACAATCGAACTGCGCAGCCTGTTGACAGAAGCGGATGCTAAAGCAAAACATGAGATAGAGCTACTGTTTCCCGAACACATCGATTATCTTCAAACCATACAACTCAAGGCTTATGACATACAGGAGGTACTCGCCGAGAAGATTCGCTCAATTCTCACCCGTGAAGGAATAAAGACACGTGATTATATGGACGCGTACCTTATAGGCAAAAACTTTGGTTTAGCTCCCGAAGATGTGTAAAGGCAGAGCCTAGAAAAAACCCATTTCATTCTCAACATGTACGAGAAATATCGTAGAAACCTCAAGGATAAGGAAAACGCCCTTAACGAGCCGTTTGCCTGGGGGGAGGAACGTGGACTAATGCTTGAAGAAATAGATGACACAGAGTTCTATGAGTTTCTGGAAACGTTTAATCAATTCATTTCAAAGATGAGGGCAAACTTGCTTAACGACTCAAAAAAAACCAGCGAGAACGTGTCCTGAAACATGTTACAGGAATAATTTCTAGAAATTTACGTTCTACCGTCTAATGTTTTTATCCAATCTTCTTATGGTTTAACCAGCCTCTTAGGTTGCTCACCACTGCGTATGGAAGCTCGGAGAGGAAATCCCCCAGCTCCGGCAGGATATACGCGTTGATTATGGTGATCACGGCTGCGATCCCTATCACGCCGTAGGCGAAGCTCACAGGGTAGTGGTAGGTCTCCACCGTCGGGTTCGTGAAGAACCAGCTGAACGGGGGGACATCGTAGCCCGTAAGGTAGACCGTGAGCATGACGCGGCTCACGTTCAACACGAAAATCAGGGCAGCCCCCACCGCGGCGCCCACCGCCTTCCGCGTCCATTCACCATACTTCAGCGGCACGATGAGCCCGAGGATAACGCCTATGACATGGATGGCGCTGCACTCCCTGATGATGTAGACGTGGACAGGTCTCGCGCCGCCCAGCAGGTCGAGGAAGACGAGCCCACCCTGCACGCCCCAGGACGAGTCGAGCCCGAGGAGTCTCAGCGCCGAC
>JAFGTA010000126.1 GCA_016934355.1 Candidatus Bathyarchaeota archaeon
CTGAACCCTTCGCCGTGGCCGGGTACCACCGCAACCTTCGCCTCGTCGAGCATGTACCGCGTCATCTCTATGCTCGTCAAGCCGAAGGACGAGACATCCGGGAAAAGGGTGTACGTGGCCTCGGGCTTGTGTACACTGACTCCCGGCATCGCGCTGAGCCGACCGTAGGCGTAGTCCCGCACCCCGCGGAGATGCTCTATAAACTCCTCTGCCCAGCCCCACGCCTCCTCGTACGCCGCCCGGCCCGCCTCCAAGCTAACGGTGTTCACAGGGTAGAAGTAGCCGGGAGCAACCACGCGTATCCTGTCTAGGAGTGGCTCAGGCGCAGCCATGTACCCGAGCTGAAGCCCCGCCATGGCGAAGGTCTTGCTGAACCCGTAGAGGGTCACCGTCCTCTCCCAGGCGCCCGGCAGTGTCGCCGTAGCGGTGTGTCTCCCCTCGTAGACGATGTCGCTCCATATCTCGTCGCTCATGATCACGAGGTCGTGGTCGGCGGCGAGGTCCACCATGGCCCTGAGGTCGCCGGGCTTCAGCAGCATCCCCAGCGGGTTATGGGGGCTACATATACAGAGTATACGAGTCCTCGGGCCAACGAGTTCCTTCATGCCCTCCACATCAAGGCGGCGCGTCTCCTTGTCGATGTGGCTGAGGACTCGTCTGCCTCCCGCGGCGTCGACGCTGCGCCCGAAGAGAAAGTCTACCGGGTCGAAGATGATGGCCTCGTCCCCCGGCTCTAGGAAGGCGCGTGCAATGTGCATCATGCCTTGGGCGACGCCGCTGTTGGCGTGGATGTTGGAAGCTGTGCAGTCGATGCCTTTATGCGCTCGTATGAATCCTGCGGCGGCCTCCTTGAACTCAGGGCTGCCGCCGTCTGCGCCGTAGCTGAATGTTCCGTCTGCCCCTACGCGTTGAATCGCCTCGCGTATGGGTTCGGCTACCTGAAAGTCAGGGTCGGCGGCCGTCAACGGGATGACGTCCTCCGGAAGAGCTGCCCACCTGTTCTTGGCGTACCTCCTGAGGAGGTCGAGGCGCACCGCTTCGTCGCTGAAGATGTCCATGGTATTGGATCGGTATAAAACTATGAAGATTATCCTCTGATCGATGCCCGAGCCGAGGACCAGCAAACCCGAGTACGGCCCCTACCTCCTACAGGCTTTGGTAGAGTTGGGCGGGGAGGCTTCACGGGACCGGTTGCTAGAAGAGATCCATGAGCTGATGGAGGGTAGGTTACACCCAGGCGACCACGAGTTGCTTCACGGCGGAGAGGTGCCCAGGTGGAGGAATCAAGCGGAGCACATGTTGGACGGCCTCGTGGAGGAAGGCTACGTCACCGAGCGAAACGGGTGGCTGAAGGCTACTGACAGGGCCCGCCGCTATCTCTCGGATCAGACTGAATCTTTATAGAACCCGGTCCCCCAGAGAGACACATGACTTTCTCGGACATCGTCGACCCGTCACCCAAGACCGCGTTCCTCATGACCAACGTCGCAATAGCCAGGGCGGCGCTGGAGGCAGACGTCAAGGTGGCGGCGTTCTACCCAGGGAGCCCCACCAGCGAGATACTGGATAGTATGTACCTCCTCAGCCAGGACTACAAGGACCTCATCATGGAGGTCTCAAGCAACGAGAAGGTGGCGCTGGAGACCGTCGCGGGCGCCTCCATGGCGGGGGCCAGGGGCTTCACAAGCATGAAGAGCGTGGGCCTCAACGTAGCCAGCGACAGCTACTACACCCTCGGCTACACGGGTGTCAACGCCGGTCTCGTAGCCGTCGTCGCGGACGACCCCCACGCCCACAGCAGCCAGAGTGAGCAGGACGGAAGGTACTTCGCACCCACGGGGCACGTCCCCATGCTGGAGCCATCCACCCCCCAGGAGGCGTACGACATGACGCGGTACGCCTTCAACCTCAGCGAGAGGCATAGAGTACTGGTTCTGATACGCACCACGACGAGGGTGAACCACCAGAGCGCCGCCGTCAAGGTAGGCGAGGTAAAACGCACCCCATTCGTGAAGAGACGCTGGGAGGAGGTGGCCGCAAAGTACTACACCCTCAGCGACACGGCGCGGCGCCTCAAGGGCGAGGCTCTTGACAAGCTTAAGCTCATCGAGGAAGAGTTCGAGGCCAGCCCCTTCAACGAGGCCCATCAGGGAACAGGCAAGACGGGGATAATCACCAACGGCGTCAGCCACCTCCACGTCATGGAGGCGTGCCACAGGCTGGGCGTAGACCCGCCAACGCTTAAGCTGGGCACCCTCCACCCGCTGCCGAGGAAGACCATCTCAAAGTTTCTAGGGAGGCTGGACAGGGTGGTCGTCGTCGAGGAGCTGATGCCGTACCTTGAGGACTCGGTGACGGCGATAGCCAAGGACGCGACCCCTGATGTTGAGATGCTGGGCAAGCGCAGTGGACTCCTCGGCTTCGTCGGAGAGTACAACGCGGCCATCGTCACCCAGACGCTGGCCAAGGTCTTCGGCAAAGAGGCGCCGGACTATGAAGGCATCCTCGCCCGGGCGGCTGAGCTGAAATCAATTCTGCCGGTGCGTAAGCCTACGTTCTGCCCGGGGTGCCCCCACAGGGGCACCATGTGGAGCGTCCAGCAGGCGCTGAAAGGCATGAAGTACGTGGTGAACAACGACATCGGCTGCTACAGCATGCTCCTACTAGAGCCATATGGGATAACGGATACGCTGCTTGACATGGGGGCCAGCCAAGGGATCAGCGGAGGCATGCAGCACATCCTAGAAGACAGGGTGATCAGCTTCCTAGGGGACAGCACCTTCTTCCACGCAGCGTTGCCTGGCATCGTCAACGCCGTTCACAACCGCCACGACTACACGGTATTCATCCTCGACAACAGCGTCACAGCCATGACTGGGCAGCAGCCCAACCCGGGCAGCGACTGGGGCGCCCGCGACGTCGTGGAGCTGGACATCGAGGCAGTAGTACGCGGCATCGGCGTCAAGAACGTCACGGTCATAAACGCCTTCGACCCCAAGCCTAACGTTGAAAAGATCAAGGAGGCTATCATGAAGCCCGGCGTAAGCGTAGTCATCAGCAAGGGGCCATGCGCCCTCTACAACGACCGCGTCAAGCGCCGCAACAGGGTGCCCATCACACCCAACGAGGTGAACACCGAGGAGTGTAAAACCGTCTACGCCTGCATAAGGGAGTTCTACTGCCCCGCCATAAGCGTCGACCAGAAGACGCGGCAGGCCAGCATCGACGTCGCCCAGTGCAACGGCTGCGGGAACTGCGGGCGACTGTGCCCACGCACCGCCATCCACACCACGGGAGGCGACGCGAAGTGAGCTACAACATTCTACTCGTCGGCGTGGGCGGCCAGGGACTCATGACCCTCTCGGGGCTCCTCGGAGAGGCTTGCGTCGACGGCGGCGTCAACGTTGTGACTCAGGAGCAGCACGGGCTGGCTCAGCGAAGTGGAAGCATCTCGGCCCATGTCAGGATGGGCGACGCCTATAGCCCCATGACGCCAATAGGGGAGGCTGACCTCATCATCGCCATGGAGGCGATGGAGGCTCTGAGGTACATCGAGTACCTGAGGCCCGGAGGCGACATCGTGATGAACAACAGGGTCATGCACCCAGTCATAGAGACCAACGAGCTGGTGAAGAGGCGCAGCGATAACCTGCCCTACGTCACATTGGAGCAGATACTGGGGCAGCTCAGGAAACACACTGAGAAGGTGAAGACGCTGGACGCCAACGGCCTCGCCTCCATGGCTGGGAACCCGCGCACAGAGAACATCGTGCTCCTCGGAGCAGCGAGCACGTTGGAGGGATTCCCGCTCTCTGTCGAGGTGTTGAAGAAGGCTATCGAGAAGACGGTGCCCAAACGCACCATAGATGAGAACCTTAGAGCCTTCGAACTAGGGAGAGGCGCCTAGGCACCCTGCTCCTTTGCCCTCTGTACCCAGCCCTCGACGTCCCCTGCGCGGGGCAGCCTCTTGACTATCCCGTGCTCCTCGTTTGCGGCGCGGAGCCTCCCGATCAGCGCCGCCGGGTCCTCTGCGGCGAGGGCGGCGACGCTTGACACGCCTGCGGCCCTGAGCAGCTCCCTGTACTTCTCTCCGATGCCGCTGAGGTTCTCAAGGTCCTCCACTTCTGGGATGGCCTCGGGCATAGGCTGGACTTCTGGCTTCTCCGGTTCAGGCTCCTCGGGTTCCTTTGTCTCAGGCTTCTCTTCCTTCGGTTCCTCCTTGACCGGCTTTTCTTATCTTAGCTGGGCCTCGTAGTCGCGTACCTTGATCACCTTGGGTTCCTCCTTCGGCTTCTCGGCGGGCGCCTCCTCGTCGGGCCGCATCTGGACCTTGTACATGAAGTATATGACAAGTGCGAGCAGAACCACGAAACCTGCTACAACGATGATTGGGCTCATACTGGCCCTATCTACGATGCCCCCGACTATAAACTTGTAGAGACATTGTGTGTCTCCCGCGTCGACTGCTTGATACATTTTTATGTGAGTGGTCTAAGTAGGTTCGGGACCAAGGGTCCCGTGAACGAGTATGGAGCGTAATGGTCTTTGGGGCAACCACGGCCATCCCGGGGCGACTGAGCCGATTCTTTAACACAGTCCCAGGCCAGACGCTCATCGCGCTCAGCTTCAACCTAATAAGCCTCTTCGCAGGCGGCCTCATGGCGGTGTTCACCCCCCAGTTCACGGCTAACCCGTGGATTCTGGCGCTTTTCCCGCCTGTGCTCACGGTCCGCGGCGGCATCGGAGGCATCTTCAGCGGCAACCTCGCAACTATGTTGCACCTCGGCCTCGTGAAGCCGCGGCTCAGAGACAACACGCCTAGCTTCTATGGGCTGGTTAAGTCGGTGCTGGTCATCACCGCTCTGGACACGGTGGTGCTTGGGCTCGTCAGCTTCGCGTTCAACCTGGTTTCAGGGAACGCGACGCCCGACATGTGGGTGATATTCCTCGTGGTGCCGACTGTGGCGTGCCTCCTCGCGGTGGGGTTCAGCCTACCCCTCACAAGCTACATCGCAATCGAGACCTACAGGAGGGGACTGGACCCCGATATTCTAGTGTATCCTATCCTCGCGTCTGTGAACGACATCGTGGTCACAACCTTCTATGTCGCCACCGTCAGCCTCGTGCTGGTGGGTGGCCCCCTTTTCCTCGGCGTCAAGGCGCTCTTCGTGCTCATAGTGGCTGTAATCGGCTATCTCGCCAAGCAGAGCAGACTGGACATGTTTTTCAGGCAGACCCTGAGGGAAGGCACCTTCGTCGTGGTCATTAGCAGCCTATTCGGCAGCGTCAACGGAGTCGCCCTGAGCAGGCTGGGCGGCAGCCTGAAGCAGATACCGGGGCTCATGGCGATGTACCCTGCTCTTACCAACGCCCTCGGCAACATAGGCAGCATCATAGGGAGCCAGACCACCACGAGGATGGCCCTAGGCTACGCCCGCAGCTTCGCCGAGGAGCTCCGCGACGCCGGAGTCTCTCTTGTACAGGTGGAGGTGCCCGCCGCCTTCATGCACGTGGTGTTCGCTGTCACCGCGTGGCTCATCACGGGGCCGTCGACGCCGGGAGTGAACCTGCTAACCCTGCTGGTGATCGCCCTTGTCTCTAACCTTGCCAGCTTCGGCGTCATCTCGGTGTTCGCTCTTTTCTCTGCCCACCAGGCCTTCGAGAGGGGCCTCAACCCTGATAACATAGTGATACCCGCCATAACTAGCGTCTCGGACACCATCGCGACGCTCGCCGTGACGCCCGCGATAATGGCTGCGAGGCTCCTAGGGCTATAAGATATATTGCCTCTCCGACTAAGGTACGGCGGGAGATAGACACGGTAGAGAAATGCCCGCACTGCGGAGGCGACGTGAGCCCCGACGACAAGTTCTGCCAGTGCTGCGGAAAGAGCCTCAAGCAGCTTGAGGGCATCGTCTACTCGGCGGAGCCGTCGAAGCCGTCGCTGCAGTGGCTCCTAGAGGAGGCGTTCACAAGCCTCATCAGGTCGAACCCTCTGAAGAAGCCACCCCACGTATCGGTGTTCCAGAACCGTGAGCCGACGCGGCTCACCCCCTACCTTGTCTGGGCTGTGGCGTTCGTCGCGGCTGGGCTCTTCGCAAGCTACGGCGGCAGGTGGTACGGGTACCTCGGCTTCACGCTCGCGGGGTACGCGGGGCCAATAATATACCTCATCTGGATGGTCAGGTCTGACCTGTACGAGCGTGAGCCGCTGGCGCTGGTGGCCTACTGCTTCGGCTGGGGCGCTTTCAGCGGCATCGCCGCGGGGGTCCTCAACGTGTTGATCACGGCCAGGTACTTCGGCGTCGGCGGCGCAGGATTCATCGAGGAGCCGTTGAAGGTGATAGGCGTCTACCTGATCGCTAAAAGCAGCCACGTCAAGTCCGAGTTCAACGATCCCCTGGACGGCATGGTGTATGGCGCCGCGGCGGGCGCAGGATTCGCGGGGCTCGAGAACTTCTGGTACCTGACAGAGATGATAATGAACAACAACGTCCCGCCGTTCACCGTTGTGCTAGTACGGTCTATCACAGGGTTCATGCACCTGGCGTGGACGGCCATCGCGGGAAGGAGCCTCGGAGTGGCGAAGGCGATGAAGGGCGAGATCGAGCTTGTGGACCTGCTGCCGGGGGTCGCCGTGTCCGCGGTTATTCACATGCTTTGGAACCTCAGCCCCACCATCGTAGCGTTCAGCTTGATACTGCCCTTCATGGTCACCTCGCTGCAGCGTCAGGTCCGTACCGCCCTCGACGACGAGAGGCGGTGGTGCTACCACTTCTTCGCTCCCGACGAGGGCGCGAACCTGGAGGGGTAGCCCTTGGACGCGGGCATCGTCTTCGGGCTACTCGGCTTCTTATCGGTGCTGGCGTCGTCGTCGCTGTATGCGCTGAACCACGTTGCGCCTTCCCTATCCGAGAGAGCGGTCAGGCTTCACTGTCCTCTGGGCCTCGCCTCGGTCGTCTTCACCCTGCTGAATGTGATTCTGAGGCTGGACGCGGCCGGTGGCTGGGGCCGCCTGTCGACGCTGGGCCTCGTCCTAGTCGTCGCGGGCTCCGGTATGGTGCTCAAGTACATCCCGAATGCAGGGGTGTACCGCTACCATAGCGCTTCCCTCCACCCCGCCATAGTGGTGGCGCTCCTAGTCTCCATGCTGTTCCACATGTTCACTGAGCTGCGGGTATAAGGAAAGCGGCGCCCACGATTACATTAAAAATAAATATTATCCTACCAGCGAGGAAACCGAGGTAGCTCTAGCCGCGCCCAGGGTCAGCCAAATATTGGCCACGTAATGCCCCAGCTATTCAGGCGTAACCCCTTGTCTCCCGTGGAGGACTCATGTTTTTCCTGTACGTGGCTTGGGGTTTCAGGAAAGGCTCGTTGAAGCATTTTTACCGGCCGGCGGCATGTTTCAGGTGTTCAACATGAGCGAACAGATCACAGAGATATTTTCATGGTACGGCGAGCAGCAGGTGGTCTACCTCGCCACGGTGGACGGCGAGCAGCCCCGCGTCCGGCCGATGTCGCTGATCAAGGCCGGCGACGGCTTCTACATGATCACGGGGGCTCGGGGCGGCGTAGACGCCAGGAAGCTGATGCAGATAAGGGCGAATCCCCGGGTCGAGTACTATATGACGTTGGAGGGGAAGGAGGTCAACGGCTTCGTCAGGGGCATGGGAGTCGCCACCATCGTCGGCGACAAGAAGACCAAGAAGAAGGTCTACGACATGATCGGGTGGGCAAGAAGCTACTTCGACACCGTCGACCACACGGACTACGCGCTACTCCGGATAGACCACACCGGCTTCAGCTACAGGAAGCCAGACACCGCCGAGATAGTCGACGTGCCCCTAACCTAGGGGACGCCTTTCTTTAGGACGCTTGGTTGTTCAGGGTCTCAGGCACCGAGTAGAGCAGCGGGGTTCTTACAAGTAAGTCGATCACGGTGATGGTTATGAAGACCCATTCCGGTCCAAACCGCTCCCATATCAGTCCCCCGATGATCGGCGCGGGGATGCACGCCAGCCCCGTGAAGAACCCTATGAGGCCGCGCCACCGCCCCAGGCACTCCTGCGGCACGAGCTCAGGGGTCATGGAGCCGTAGCTGAAGCCTGCTATCATCCGGAACCCCATAAGGAAACCGGCGAATATGAGCCACGGTGGGCTCGGCGCGAGTATCAGGGCTATGTTGGCGGCGCTGAACAGCGGTATTAGGATGTAGAAAGCCTTCTTCCGCCCAACCTTGTCGGCGATCCTGCCTATCACCGTGCTGAACAGCGCCTCTGTGATTAGCATCGCAGTCGCCACGCCGCCGATTATGTACTGGCTCGCCCCCTTGACCTCGTAGATGTACGGGTACCTGAAGGTTGACAGCATCGTCATTGTGAACATGTTGACGCTCTGGAAGATCAGCCACCGCTTGACCGCTGTGCCCCTAGTGAAGACCTCCCTGAACTCACCTATCACGTCCAGCCCCTTGGGGACGTTGTTCGGCCTCTCGATATCGGAAAGGTTCCTCCAGACGTAGATGAACAGCAGAATCATGACCACGAACTGTATCCAGTACAGGTTCCTGATGCTGTGGACGCTGATGCCGCCGAACAACGTGATGAGCACAGCGGCTACGGTGGGGGCCAAGATAGTGGGAAGAGCGCCTGTGCCCTCGCATAGAGCCTTCCCCGTGGCCCTGTCGCTGGCGGGTAGACTCAGGTCGCATATGATTACGCAGGAGCCTATCATGGTTCCCAGCCCCGAGAGGAGGAGAGCGACGGCTATGAGCTGCCAGCCCGGGGCGAGGGCGTACAGCAGGGGGACAAAGATGAGCATGACTACGCCTGTAAGGTATATCTTACGCAGGTTGAAACGGTCCCGGATCAGACCGAGGGGGATCGATATCAGCGACTGGGCTAATCCCAGCCCGCTGTTCACTATGCCAAGCTGCACCGGCGAGGCGCCGAGCAGCGTTATGTAGATGTTGGCGTACTGCAGCGTCAGCTCGTTGAAGAACCTGTTGAATATCTGCCGCGTGACCACGGTTCTCCAGTTGCGTTTCTGTCGCGCCCAGACTTCCCTGAGCTCCCTGACGAATGCGGCAGCCAATTTAGTCTAGCCTAAGGAGAACCTCGGTGATATAAGGTTAAAGATCGGATAAAATTGTAGTATATACAAAGCTCGCTCACCGAACCTGTGTATTATGAACCGAGACAGTTTTCGCTGAATATTCAGTATATTACAGCATCCTCATATGAAAAAAGGGTATGACCCCCTAGTATATCGAAGCGATTAACCCGGTATTCATTTGATGGAGTACTTCTTCACCACGTCCCAGTCGATCTCGAACCCCAGACCCGGCTTCTTAGGCGCCGTGACGTAGCCGTTCACCGGCCTGTAGGCTGGCTCTATGAAGTACGCCTCCAATGGTACGGCGTTTATCTCCACCCACTCGCTCTTCATGTTGCTCAGGCTCAGGTGCACCGAAGCCGGTATCCCCGGGCCGAAGAAGAAGCTGTGGGTCGCCACCTGGAGGTTCCACGCCTCCGCGAGGGCGAAAATCTTCCTGCACACCATGATGCCTCCCGTCATGATGACATCGGGCTGCACTATGTCGACGGCCCCCTTGGTGATGAGCTCCCTGAACCCGTAGTGGGTGAACTCGTTCTCCCCACCAGCAATCGGTATATCAGTCTTCGACCTCAGCCAGGCGAGGCTACTATAGTCGTCCACCGGCCATATCGGCTCCTCCAGCCAAGTCAGGTCATACATCTCAAGCTCTCTCGCGTTCTTAAGCGCCTCCTGGGGGCTCCACGCGCCGTTCACGTCGAGCATGACCTGTACGTCGTCGCCTACGGCGTCGCGTACAGCCTTCACAGACTCCACTGCGTCCTTCCTGCCCTGATGGATCTTGACGGCCTTGTAGCCTTCCTCGACCCAGCGGACGGATATCCTGCCCACCTCCTCGGGTTTGCGGTACTCCATGAGGCTCGCGTATGCCTTCACCTTGTCCCGGCAGAGGCCGCCGATCATCTCGTATACGGGTAGTTTCCTCGCTTTCCCTATAATGTCCCAGAGGGCGACCTCGACGGCGCTGAGGGCGTGTATGGAGTTGCCCTTGGTGCCGTGCCCGAAGCTCACCCTGTACGCCTTGTTCCAGAGCCTCTCCACGTGCATCGGGTCCTCGCCTAATAGTAGCGGCTTCAACTGTTGCTCGATGTAGCCGCCGACGGAGCCGTAGCTGTAAGGGATGGACTCGCCGTAGCCGGTTATACCCTCGTCTGTGGACACCTCGACGATTATGTGGGTTCTCCTCCGGTTGGGGAAAGCGGAGACGGGGTCACTCTCCTTCAACGGAATCTGGAGAGGTATCGTCCGGATGTCAGTGATCTTCATCCTTGCCAGCCTCACTCGTTCCTACCGTCGAAGGGCCACATCGGCCGCGGGATATTGGTGTACCTAAACCACGACAGGTTCGGCGTCGTCAGCCCCGGCGCATCCACCTCGATGACCCGTTTACTGAACGGCTCGTAGGCGGCCCTGAAGTGGCCGCGGCTCTTCAGCACCAGAATCTTCTTGTCGGTAGGCTCGATGCCGTTACGCCTGTATATCTCGGGGTCGTTCGGTGCGTGGCTCTTCTCGGTCAGTATTATCTCGATGCCGTTGACGTCGAGGACGGCGGTCCTGCCCACGTCTGCGGGGACGCCGGCTGCCATCGCCTTGTAGATGAACCTGCCGTCCGTGATAGTTCGCACGGTGCCCGTCACCTTGATCGGCTTACCGTGGAAGCTATCGGTCTTTGCGCCGATCATCATGGTGAACGTGCCTCTCACCCCCACCTCGACCGCCTTCTCCACGGCCTCCGGGTCCTTGATGCAGGCGACTCCCACGTTCCTAGCCCCCTGACTCAACAGCTCCTTCAGTATCTCCGTCCCGTCGCCGGGAGCCCCGCCACCGGGGTTGTCGGCGACATCCGCCAGCACAATCGGCCCCTCCTGCGCGTCCATCGCCGCCTTGACGGCCTCCTTGATGGGCGTCAGGGGCTTGAGGAACTCCTCCCTCATGCCGTACATCTGCTCCCCCAGCTCGTCGCAGAGCCTCTGGGCTAACGCGGGGTCGCCGTCGGTGACCGCCACGACCGCGGAGCCCACCCGCTGGACATCTGCATAGGGAAACGCGGGGAAGAGGCATACGTTGATCACACGGGGCTGGCTCTCCATACGCCGTGCGGTCTCAAGCAGCTTCACCATGGGGCCCTCCGCGGTGCGCTGGTTTATCGTCGGCGGCACCATCCTCAGCTTCCGGTGGGCGACGACGGGGTTCACCTCGCCCCGTAGGGCCTTGACCATGCACTCGGCGGCCTCGACGCCCCTCTCATACATGTCGATGTGAGGGTTGGTGTCGTAGCCGAATATGGCGTCACAGTTATAGACGATCATGTCCGAGATAAGTCCGTGAAGGTCCAGTGTGATGATGACTGGCTTGTCCCCCACAACTGCTTTCACCTCCCTGAGGAGGGTCCCCTCGGCCTCAGGGACATCCTCGGCTATCATTGCGCCGTGAAGCGACAGAATCACGCCGTCAACCTTACCAGCCTTCTTGATGCCGCCTGTGATCTCGTTCACGATCTTCCAGTAGTCCTCGTTGCGGAGGGGGCCAGCCGGCGTCGCGCCCGACGAGATGGTTGGCAAGTACTCGACACCCTCGGCTTCGAAGACATCGACGTAGCCTCCGATACCGCTCCGGGTGCCCTTATAGGTGTTTATGATCTCGTCCCCGTAGAGGGGGCTGAAGTCCTCCAGAGTGGTTTTTACGGTGCTGAAGGTGTTGGTCTCGTGCGCCATGCCCCCGATGACGACTCTATAACCAGACATGTGAATACGTAAACTTCAGCCGTATAAAACATGAGACATCTCAAATGCACCAGAACATGAGCGCTTAATGGGGAGATAAGCAAGAATTATAATAATAATCGTCGAAGATATTGGCGATCACCACAATTGCCTGCCCTGAAATCTTTATCACGTAAATGCGAGGCGTCGCTTAAACGGTTCAAGGTATACCCCAGATGAGTGAAGGCATCCCATCCTTTGAAGAAGCTCTGAATAGGGCAGAGGATAAGATGAGCCGCTCCCTAGGGGGAGTCTGCAGGATCACGGTTCACAACAGCTTGGACGAGGAGTTAAAGAGACTCGTCATGGCCATCGACCACGAGAAGTTCCGCAGGGAACTCTGGTACGACCGAGATGAGATAGAGAAGAGGGTAGCCTCGAAGGGGTTCCTCCTGTTGCTGCTCCACCTAGAAGGTAAGCCAGTGGGCTTCGACTACGGCTACGATGACGACGAGAAAGGCGCGTTCTTCTCAGACAGCTCCGCGTCCCTCATCGAGAGGAGAGGGGTGGGCAGCACACTGTTCGCACTCGAGATAATCTACTGCTACGAACGCGGGTACCGCGCCACCAAGCTGACCACAGAGGAGTACGACGAGCAGGGGAGACCCCTCATGGAGATATGGGGAAAGTTCGGGTTCACCCGGTCAGACGTGGACAAGGCGAACGGGATAGAGATGAGGCTGGAGCTGACACACGACGCCGTCGCCAAGATATACCACAGGTACATCAAGAGAGAAGTAACCTGAAGGTCAGTAGATGTCGCTGGCCGTGAGGTGCCAACGCTGGACATCCGATAACCGTGTTTTCCCCCTGTAGAGCTCTCCGCCTTCCTGGACAGTGTTGTTGAACGCCATCATGATGACGGTGAGCCACGGCTCCACGGTGAACCCCAGGCCTGCCGCTGCGGACTCGTGCAGGCCCCCATGCACGGCGTTCACCTCCACCACGTCTGTGCCGGGGTGGAGCTCGCACAGGCAAGCCATGACCTCGGGCAGCCTGTCGTTGAGAACCCTCGGAGTATAGTCATCTACAGTCAGCTGGCTCACCCCGTTTTCGGTCACCTCGTCCACCACGACGTAGCCCAGAGACTCACCGTGGTCCAGTAAAAGGTACGGGGTAACCGCCCTGATGGGGTTCTCTTCCACACGCCACCTGAGATAAGGCAGCGTCCTGATGAAGTGAACTAGGCCGCGAGGCTCAGCCCACTCCGTGTAGAGGCGGTGGTAGCGCTCCGTGCTGATGGGCTCAAGCTCGACGCCGCCCTTTTCACGGATTCTAGTGAAACCTTTCCTCGGCAGGAGGCACTTGTCCATGGCGTATGTGAGGGCGGAGCCGGCTTTACGTGCGGCGCCCGCCGCCTCCACGAGGTTGAAGCTCATGAGGAACTCGGGGCTGCGGCCCTCCATCTCCTCCGCCATGAACCTGATAGTCCTCTGGAACAGGCCTCTCCGCCTATGCTTCTCGTCGACGAAGCCGTCGAAGCCCTGGAGGGTCATCACGGTTTCGTCGCCGATCCTCGTCTCCAAGGGCATGAACGAGTTGAACGCCACGGGGACGCCGGTGGAGACGTGCTCAGCGACGGCTATGGGGGTGAAGCCGACGTTGAAAGGGGCGTGCCTGACCTTCCAGTCGAACACCTCCTCGCTGTACTCGTCGTAAAGCGCCTTGTTCAGCCCGTCGACGTAGGCGGAGACATCGTCCTCCCTGAACCATCGTAGAATATACTCGTCTGACAATACAGGAAAGAAAGGGTTGAAGACCGATAAAAACCTAGACTGTGTGGGTCACTTCAGGACGATGGGCTCCTTGCCGTACTTCTCCAGCTTGGATTCATCCAGCTCCACGCCGAGGCCGTCTCCCTTCGGCACGTAGACGTAGCCCTTCTCGAACCGTATTGGCTTCGTTATGACGTCGTCCTTCACCCACTCGGGGCAACCAGAGAGCTCACACTTGTGGGTTATGACCCGCCTGTACGCGGAGATTATCTGGGTAGCCGCCGCGTTGCTCACCCCCAGCTCCACGTCGTCGTGGAACATGCAGGGGATGTTCATCACACGCGCCATCTCCAGTATCCTCCTAGCGCCAGTTAACCCACCCCAAGGACGGTACGTCTTGAGGCCGAGGACACCCACGGCACCCATATCGATGAGGTTCTTAACGTCAGACAGCAGGTACATCGACTCGTGGGGCATAATCGGTGTGTCCACGGCGGCTGCGACCTTGGCCAGCGAGTTAAAGTCCCACCAGACCGTGGGCTGCTCCACCATCTCGACGCCGTAAGGCTCGATTTCGCGTATCATCTTCACCGCCTCCGAGACCCTGTAACCCTGGTTGCAGTCCACGCGTAGCGTCACGTCGTCTCCTATCGTCTCGCGCACAGCCATGGTGCAGTCCACGTCCTTACCAGGCCCGATCTTAAGCCTGATCCCAGTGTACCCGTCAGACACGAGCTTGTCAGCGATATCGGCGACCTCCTCGGGTTCACCGAGGCCGATGAGGGCGACATTAGGTATCTTCTCTGGCTTCGAACCCCCGAGGAGCCTATGCACAGGCATCCCAAGCTTCTTACCCATGATGTCCCACAGCGCCATGTCGATGGCGGC
>JAFGTA010000127.1 GCA_016934355.1 Candidatus Bathyarchaeota archaeon
GGGCCTCTGTCGAAGCGTCTTCGATCACTCATCTCTTTCACTCCTACTCAGCTAGTATACTCCAAGCCTCGTGAGGCTCCTCGTATCCGAAAAAATATCATCTTAGGCACTCTTTTAAACCTTTCAACCCCGGCGCCTCTGGGAACCTATAAATCTGGTCTCGACTATACATGTCACACGGACTGTAAACATATGAGCAGTGAAGAGACCAAAAAGCTGAGTTTCGAAAGCACCGACTTCAAGTTCAACGTAGCATACCAGGCGTACGCGAAGGCCTTCGACGAGGCGGACCCCGAGGACCATGAGTCGCTGAACGACGCCGTCACCAAGTTGTTCAACGAGGAGATATCATACCCCAACTTCTACGACGCCATCAGCGACGAGAGCAGGAGGCACCAGTTCCACAGGAGCCAGATAAGCACCTCCAGAAAGTTCGCCTACAGGGCGGCTGAACGCAAGACGGACAGGATTAAGCGCCACAAGTAGAGGCAACTAAACCACTTGTGGTGTATTGGTCACAAGATGTTACTCAAGTTTAAATCAATTAATGGTAACGAGACCATCATAAGGTGAACGTTTTGGGCGGATGCCTACACTCAGAGGTCGTCTTCAACACCGACGCCCTCGAGAAGATTGTCTACGAGCCGCTTTGGGTTTTAGCCAACGTGGAGGAGTTCTGGACCGAGTACCCGGCGCAGAAGTACGCCTGGGACTGGGCTGAGGCAGTGAACTACGAGATAGACTACGACGGCTGGCGTGAGAGGATCACGGAGTGGTCAAGGCTAACCTTGGACGAGAGGGAGAGACACGTCTTCACAAGGAACACTCGTAAGATAGTCGAAGGCAGAACTGTATTGCTTGAGAAGGCGGTCCCGTATCTCTGCGGGTACCTCCCAGACGACATAGGCCTGGACATAGGCGTCTACTTCACGGCGTTCATCCCCCCGAGGGCCTTCGCCATGGGCGAGATAGTGTTCAACGTGGCCGCCACCTACTGGAAGAACAACACGGACAACATACTCAACACCCTTGTCCACGAGCTGTACCACGTCGGATGCGGAAACATACAAGAAAAACACGGGGTCGAGCAGCCCGACGACCCGTTGACGAAGGTACTGTCCAACGTTCAAGGAGAGGGCATAGCCACCTACGTCGCCTACAACGCCCAGCACATCTTTCCCGCCCCGGACGACAAGGACTTCGAGATGATGGACGACCACGCCGTCGTCGACGAGTGCTTCAGACATGTCCGGGACATACTCTCCAAGGTCGACTCCACCCCAGACGACGAGCTGCAGAGGCTCTCATGGGACGTCGGAGTCATAGGCAGAGCCTACTACGTCGCCGGGGCCGAGATGTGCCGGGTCATCGACACAGAGATGGGCCGCGAAACCCTCATCGAGACCATCTGGAGAGGCCCGAGACACTTCTTCGACGTCTACAACGGATTCGCCGCGGCGGGGCGCAGACTAGGACTCTAGCCTATCCCTGAACGCCCCGAGCTCCCGGGAGAGGCGTCGTCTCCCGGCCTCCGCCGTGATCTCGGCTCTAGTGCGTTCTATGACGCCGCGGGCGACGTCCAGCTTCCGGCGCATCCCCTTGAGCATCATGCTCGTCTCCTCTGCCTCGATCAGGTAGAGGTATATCTCCTCCATGGTCTCGAGGTTCCGTTCAGCAGCCTCAAGGTCGCCGGCCCTCAGGTGGTCCAGCGCTTGGCGCCTGAGTTCACCGGTGACATCCGCGAGTCCCAGCACGTAGTCGGTCTCTTCGACCCCCAGCTCCTCTGGGGTTGGATACTTTTTCTCGGTGATTAGAGAGTGGAGTATGGCTGCCTCCGCGTATTCCTGCAGCGCCGCCACCACGGTTTCGCTGCTCTGGATGCCGGGGAACGCCTCTCCAACTCCCCGAACCTCGGTGAGCAGGTTCGCTGCTTCGGAGATGAGTCGCTGGGCTTTCTCGGGTTCACCTTTGTGTAGCATGAGGATCGACTGCTTGCTGAGGGTTCTCGCCTTTCGGGCCTTAGGGTAGGCCCCGTCCTTTGCCTCATCGAGGGCCCTCAGGTGTTCCGTGACCTTCTTTATGATCTCTTGTAGCATCTTCTACTGCTCCGGCGTTGCTTCGGTGGCTTTGGGCTTGTGGTCCACGGTGCAGACGTGGCTCCCCCTGTTACTGTAGTACGTTTCTTGGGGTTTAAGGATTGATTGTGCGGAGTGTTTAAATACAGGTTGTTAGGTTAACATAACAAAGTGTGTGGTAAAACACACAGATAGTATGGTAAACCAAACAGGAGGAAACGAGAATGAAGAGAACACAAATAGTAACCATAGTAGTGGCGTTAGCAGGAGCCGCCGCGGCCCTCTGGGTCTTCGGTACAAGCACCTTCGGCCTCCTCAGCGCAGCCAATGTCGCGGTCATCATAACCATAGGAGGCGTCATGGTCGACCGTATGCTGGTGAAGAGGGAGGACAGGGTCCAGGGATTCGCCGTCACCGACGAGCGGACAATGCTCCTGGAGGGCAAGGCAAGCAGGGCCGCCTTCATGATAGGCAACTACGTCTGGCTCGCGCTGCTCTGGTACGAGTTCGCCGCAGAGAACTGGATGCCATGGCCCAAGATCGGGTCGCCGCCCGTGATACTGCTCGGCTTGATGGCTCAGCTGGCCGTCTACTTCGCGGCGAGGCTCATGATGGCGAAGAGCGTGAAGAGATGAGGACCCGCATAAAGGAACTCAGAGCCCGCATGGGTTACACTCAGGCGGACCTGGCCAAGCTCGTGGGGGTGAGGCGTGAGACCGTCAGCTTCGTCGAGAACGGCGAGTACAACCCCTCGCTGCTGCTGGCTGTGAGGGTGGCCAGGGCGTTCGGAGAGTCCGTGGAGGACGTTTTCCTCTTCGAGGAAGACGAGATCAAGCTAGGGTAACTTCGAGATGTTACTTGTTACTATGCTGGTCGCCGGGGCGGTCGCGGTGCTCCTCGCGGTTTACGTGGTGAGGGTAGCGTTGGCTAGGCCCGTGAGGCCGATAAACACGCGGGTGGCGGACAAGGCCACTGAGAGGAGCGTACTCTACTCTGGGGTATTCATACCCATAACAATCCACTACCTGGTCACTTCGGAGGGCTACAAGGTAAAAGTGCGTGAACAGGTGTACAGGCTGGTCGAGGTGGGCGACGCGTTGACGGTTTTCGAATACAGCGACGGCTCCCACAGGCTTGGCTAAGAGCTGAGAACCAGCGGCTTACGGCCGGGGATTCTGATGGTGAACGTCGTTCCCTCGCCCGGCTCAGACGTGTACGTCACGGTGCCGCCGTGGGCCTCAACGTTCTCCTTGACGTAGGCCAGCCCAAGCCCCACTCCCCTGGGCTTCGACGTCGTGAATGGTGTGAACATCTTGTCCTTGAGCTCGACGGGGATGCCTTCACCCGTGTCCGAGACCTCGATGACGAGCCAGCCTCGTTCTAGGTGGGCGCCGACTCCGAGCTCTCCGCCGTCGGGCATCGCCTCGATTGAGTTGGTGACGAGGTTGCCCAGCACCCTCATGATCCCTCTTCTGCTCAGTTCGAACTCGATCTTCTCCGGGACGGTGACCCTTGTCTCGATGTTCTCGGGGACCATGATCCCCTTGAGCACCTCGTCCACGAGGCTCCCGACGTCCACGGTCGCCCGGGAGATGTCCCCGGTCAGCGTTAGCTCGCTCCAGTTCTCCATGATGTCGTCGGCTAGCCTGATGTTCTGCTCGATGATCTCGTACATCCTCTTGTTGCCGGGGTTCTTCTTCAACAGGTACACGGCTGACATGATGTTCTGCAGCGGCCCCCGGAGGTCGTGGCGGGCCATGCTGGACACCCTCTTGAACCCCTCGATGAGCACCCTGTTCTGCTCCTCGTTTAGCGTCTCCACCTCCTCGAGCTTCGACACCCTGTCGATGGCTGTGGCGACGTGGCTGGCCAGTATCTCCAGATGCTGCCTGTCCAGCTCCGTGAAGGCGAAGGGCTGTCTGCTCTCTATGTTGAGGACGCCCACCGCCTCCCCGTCCACGATGAGTGGAGACACCAGCTCCGCCTTGGATATCTCGTAGCCGTAGAAGGGCGTCCCGTCCTCGTCCGAGGCATAGACGTAGTCGCTGCTATGGCTTATGTCGTTCACGAGGACTGACCGCTTCTCCTTGACGGCCTTCACGGTTATCCCCGCGCCGTCGAGGGGGAGGTTCACTCCGGTCGGTATGCCTCCGTGCTTGGCGACCTGGGTCAGTGTGTCGCCTTGGACCCGCAGTATGTCAACCCTTTCGTAGCCGAAGGTCTCAACCATGGCCTTTAAGGTGCAGCCGTATATCTCCTGGAGCGTCCTAGCTGTGTTGAGCTCCACTGCGTGGCTGTGGAGCGCCCTGAGCCTGTCCTCGTACTGCCTCCTGCTCTCGGCCTCCCTGATCCGGGTCAGCGCCGAGGACGTGTGCTGCGCCAGTATCTCCAAGAGCAGCCTGTCGTCCTCCTTGAACTCGTTGACGCCGGGGCTTTCGATGTTGATGACGGCCGCCACCTCCCCGTGGACGTGTATGGGCACGGTTATCTCTGACCTGCTCTTCGGCAGGTCATAGTCTTCTGGAGCGTCCATGAAGTCCGGGTCTTCGTTGACGTCGGCGACGATCTGGGTCTCGCCCGTCCTAAAGGTGCGGGACACCACGCTTTTGTCGTCAACGGTTATCACCCAGTCCTCGGGGACTTGGCTTCTCCGGGTCCGCGGATAATATATGATGTTCCCGTCTCTGACGGCGACCCCTGCGAACGTGAAGCCCAGCACGCTGTCGGCTGTCTCCAGCACTATCTCGTATATCTCGTGGAGGTCGTCTGACAGCGCCAGCTTAGCGGCGTTCGTGTGGAGGGCGGCGAGCCTCTCCTCTAGCTTGGTGTACTGACTGACGCCGATCTTTTTCTCTGTCATGACTGGCACTGGCGGGCTTGTTTTGGTTCAGTGTGTCAGATTGATTTAAAGTTTGTTTGTCTTCGGTATTACACTGTTCTCCATAGCTGTGCGCGTAATCTGAATATCATATACTGCGCCGCTTCAAGTAAGCCCTCGGGTGATAGGTGTTTTATGTTTCGTGGTCAACTTCGGATCGGTTTCTATGAGCGAGAAAGGCAAGCTTAGCTGGTTCTGGTTGACGGAGCTGACCCGCCCCGCGTTCGAGGACTGGCTGGAGAACGAGGAGAACCCGGTGGTGGTCATCGGCATAGGCAGCATCGAGCAGCACGGCCCCCACCTACCGCTGGGGATGGACTCCATGGCTGTGAAGCACTACGTCCACGAGGTGGCGAAGAGGACGAACAGCGTGGCTGTTCACCCGTGTTGGCCGGGGTTCAGCCCCCACCACATGGGGTTCAAGGGTACCGTGACTTTCAGCTGGGAGACTCTGATGGGGGTGCTGATGGACACCATCGGCAGCCTCGCGTACCACGGGGTGAAGCGGTTCGTGATCATGAACGGCCACGGCGGCAACACACAGGTGATGAACCTGGTGGTGCAGCAGGCGAAGCGTGAGTACGACGTGATGGTGGCTGCGCCCACGGGGCCGGGCGGCACCGAGCTGGCGAAGGTCTTCGAGGACAGGCAGAAGCGGCTCTGGGACGTGCACAGTGGCATCAACGAGACGGGGGCGGCGCTCTACATGTTCCCAGAACTCGTCGAGATGCGGCGTGTGCCCGAGGACTGGGAGCCGAGCCTCGACGTGGACCCCAAGCTGAGGAAGTATCTGGATCCCGACAGGGAGGACTACGAGCTAGTGAACCAAGTCTGGAGGGCGTGCAGCCAGCCCGACACCGACGACTTCACCCGTGACGGCGTCTACGGGCTGGGGAGCCCACGCGACGCCGACCCCGAGGAGTACGGCAGGCGGTTCGAGGAGCGCGTCGAGTTCGTAGCCGAGTTCATCCGCGAGTGGAAGAAGATACCGACGCCCCCCGCCTTCAAGGACTAGGCCCCTCCCTTTTTTTCTTCAGAAAGAGTTATGCCCGGTCCAGCCCACCTTGTGATCGGGTCTGGGACAACCGTTGACCGTGGCTGGGGTACTGGCCTGCCTCACGGGGCAGAGCCGCTTCGTCGTCGACACGCTCATCTACTACGCCCTATTCGCCATAGTGGCGCTGTCTCTCTCTTTCATGTATCGTAGAGCCGGCGTGCCTTTCCTCGGGTGCTCGGTGCCCGTCCTCACCGGGGGGCTCGTCGTCAGCGCGGTCACCACCCGCCTCGCCTTCGCTGTTGCCGGTGCCGGCGGCATCGAGCTGCTGCCGTACCTGTCCGAAAACGACTGGGTCTACAACAGCGAGGAGAACGTGGCGCTAGTGAACGGTTTCCTCGGGGAGAGGCCGCTGCTCTGCGTCGCCCTCGTCGCGTTCACCTTCGCGGCCTCCATGTGCCTCGGCGCCGCACCGGGGTGGCTCGTCGCGAGGCCCGCCCTGGGCATGGACCCCCGGTACCTCATGATCGTCACTGTCACGCTGCCTGACATGGCCGCATGGATAGCGATACACGTCGTGCCGCTGAGCGGCGGGACAATGGGGGTGTTTGTACCCGACTTGCTGGCGTTCACGGGCGACAAGTCCAACGCGGTGCTAGCCCTCTCCCTGCTGGCGATGTTCGGAGTCTATGCCGCGCTTAGGGCCGTGGGGCGCTCGCCCTTAGGGAGGGTCATGGCCGCGGTGAGGGACGGCCCGGAGACGGCCGCCAGCGTAGGGGTGGACGTCGCCCGGGTGAGGGGGCGGGTCGTGCTGATCGGGTCCGGCATGATGGCGCTGGTGGGCTCCCTCCTGTCTTTCTACTTCACGTTCGTGGTCCAGGCGAACTACCACAACGCGCTGTGGAGCAACTGGCCTCTGCTCATGGTGGTCGTCGACGGCTCCGGAGGCGACGCCGGGGTGTTTCTAGGTGTGGCCGTCATCGACGGCCTTCGGAGGCTCATCATACTGAACAAGGATGCGTTGATTGACACGCTCTTCTTCCCCATCGCGTACCTTGAGAGGCTCATCTACTCCGTACTCCTACTCGCGTTCCTGATGCTACGCCCCAGAGCGTTGACCGGGGCAAAGCCCATGCCCTCTACGTTGCACAAACGGGTTATCGAGGAGATGAGCGAGGAGCCTGCCCCCGAATAGATGCCGATCACGTCACTTAGCTCATGGTTAAAGGCACAGGCAGACCGGCCTGCGGCTTGTAGCCTCCAGCTAGGGCATCCGCGGCGGCCGTAAGCGAGGGAGCCGAGTCGCCGAGGGTGAGCAGCACCGTGTCTGCGAGTAGGACGCCCGCGTCGTAGGGGTTCCTGAGGCAGACGAGCACCGGGTTACTCGCCGAGTCGATGAACGTCTGCGCGGTCTCGCGTTGCCGGTGGCTCAGGTGGGCGTTCCTCGTCGCTACTATGACCGTGTCACAGGTCTCGGCGAGCCTCTCGGCGACGGCCAGCCGTTCATCGGAGGGGTTAGCCGGATCCAGCCACACGCTTTCGAGCCCCTTGAACATCGATTTCACCTTGGCGGCGAACGCCGTGGTCGCGCCGGGGCTGAGGGACTCCATCTCGATGTGTGAGGCGTACTCGATCAAAGCGGTTCTCGCCGTGGAGTCCAACGGGATGGCGCCCGCCGCGTTCAGGTGTAGCACAGTGCCGGCCCTGGCTGCCTCCTCCATCACGGCGAGGTGCCCCGGGCTTCGGATCGTTTCAGGCGCGGTCCTGCGGGTAACGGCGTACTTGTCCTTCATCTCGGCTATCTTCTCCACGGACTCGTCGACCCTCTCCATGGGCAGCCGGCCGCTTCTCGCCGCCTCAAGGAGTGCCCGGTACGCCTCCTCCTGACGCTCACTGGTGTGGCTGAAGAACAGTATATTCGCACCCGCCCGGGCCGCGAGAACCGCCGACTCGCCGGCGCCGTGCTTGAGGGTGACGGCGTTCATCTCCATGCAGTCGGTGGTGACGACGCCGCGGAAACCGACGCGGTCACGCAAGAGACCCTGTATGATGGCTGGGCTGAGGGTGCTAGGGTACTCGGGCTCGATGGCCTTGAACTGGACGTGGGTGACCATCGTGGCTGCGACGCCGGCGGCGCTTGCCGCCCTGAATGGGGCCAGGTCGGTGTCCCACATGTCTTCGAGGGGCCCATCGATGACAGGAAGCTCAACGTGGGGGTCAACGGTCGTGTTTGCTTTACCCGGGAAGTGCTTGGCGGTGGCGGCCACACCCTCGCCTTGATAGCCTCGAACCTGGGCCTCGGCGAGCCTGCTCACCTTCGCAGGGTCCGCGCCGAGGCTGCGGACTCCGACGCTGGGGTTGTGGATGTTGTGTGTGAGGTCGATGGCGGGGGCGAGGTTCCAGTTGATGCCGAGGGCTCGCATCTCGGCGGCGAGGACCCCTGAGACACGTTCGGCCAGCATTGGACTATCAGCTGCCCCTAGTGCCATTGCGCCGGGGCTCTCGGTAAAGCCCTCCCTGAGCCGCGCCACGGCGCCGCCCTCCTGGTCTATGGCCACGAGTATGGGGCGCCTGGCGGCGCGGTGAAGCTTTTCTGTGAGGTCGGCTACCTGTGCGGGGGTGTCTACGTTGCGGGCGAAGAGGATGACTCCGCCTATCCTGCCCTGGCGGAGCCAGTCCAGTATGTGGTCCGGAGGGGCTAAGCCGTCGAACCCTACGACGAGCATCTGCCCTATCTTCTCTTGGAGGCTGAGCATCAAGTGTACTTGGTCTGAGGCGGATTTAACTTGGGTGCATGGGTGAACTGTTTTTATTCTCGGCTGCCTCACGTCGATCAGGTGATTCTGTGAGCAAGAAGACGGCGGAGAAGAAGCCGACCGTGGACAAGGCGACTGCGTCGAGGCTGCTGAGGCAGGTGCCCAAGAACGAGGGGCTGATGCTGTACAAGGCCCCGGGGGAGTTCACGGGGCGTACCGTTACTGGGCTGGCTGACCTCGCTGAGAAGCTGAAGGCGGTGGACGTGCGGGCGGTGAACTACCACTTCAAGAAACGTGAGTTCGAGAAGTGGTTCAGGGGGACTCTGGGTGACGAGGAGCTTGCGAGGCGGTTCGGCAGGCTGAACAGGGAGCTTCACGGCGAGAAGCTGAGGAACGAGATGCTGACGCTCGTACGGGCTAGACTGGACGAGCTTAAATCCGTTGGCTAATGCGATGGATCCCGAGCCCGCCTTGAGCGCCTAATCTTGTTGTTATGAAGTTTTTAACTAGTTCACCATGTCTCTATTTCAAGTTCGGTGATTCTGGAGAAGTGGCGGATGTTCCGTGTCAGCAGTGTCTCGCCATGCCTGACCGTGATCCCTGCTATCATCGAGTCGCGTATCCCTATGGTTTCTCCGCGGCTGTCTAGGGTTGACGCGAGTTTGGCCGCTTTTTCGGCTGCCCAGACATCGTATTCGAGGAGAGGGATGCCGCTGACTAGCTCAAGTACCTGTGATAGGTTTGCTTCTCGCTGCTCTGATCTGTAGGCCCCCATGAAGAGCTCGAAAGCTGTGATGGGGGTTATGGTAGTCTTCACACCTCTCATATCAAGCTCATCTGCTTTACCGACTGCCTCCGGGTCTCCCCTGATGAGGCTGACCAAGAAGTCCGTGTCTAGGCAGACCATTTCTGTTCCCGTCTCTGGTCGTATTCTTTCCATTGGGCGTTGATGGTGTCCATTATGGCGTCTAGCTCCTCTGGGTTTCCTTGCCACGTGCCTGCGAATTGGGCTAGTGGTTTTTTACCTTGTTCTTTGAAGACTCTTTTTATTACGTCTGTGAAGCTTTCTTTGTCTCTTTTGAGTCTGGCTAGTATCTCGTATGCTTCATCGGAGATTGTGATGTTTCTGTGCCCCATTTTCACTCTGTTATGTGTGTATGTATCAGTGTATTTATGGGTTATTGGCGGGAGAAAAGGTTGGACGAGCCTTAGGGTCTCGTAGCGTTTAGTCTTCTAGCTTCGCTGTCTTGCAGTATCTTCGTTCTAGGTGGCCCATGAGGTCGACGCCGGCCATGGCGCGCTGCTCCTCTTCTTCGAGGTGTTTTAGGAGGCCGACTTCTTCGACGCGTCTGTGGTGGTCTGCTACGAAGGGGTAGGTGTCTCTCATGTACTCTGTGTGGCTGCAGGTGGGGTAGTCGCTGCACTCCAGGCAGCTGCGGAGCCCCTTCTCAGAGGCGCATCCCTTGTTCCGGCAGGGGGCGCCGCCTCCTCCGAGGCAGCCGCTGCACTGCGCTTGGCTGAACCATTCGAGGCCCTTCCTGAACTCGTCGAAGCTGAAGCTCTCGACGGCGTCCTCTACCCAGCCGTAGCGTGTGGTGTCTACGAGGCGCTTGAGCTCACCGGCGGCGTACCGTACCCTGCCGTTACCGCTGGGGCACTGGCCGTAGTAGACTCCGCAGACCCCGTATGGGTACTGGTCCAATCCATATCCCTCACCTAGTGTCTCTGTGGGCGTCTGGATAAGGGTTTCAGCCGGGTCTCGCAATGGATGGCGCGCTCCTCGTCGGTGGCTTGGGTGTGGGGTGCTCAATGTTTTATGTCGTCGACGATGAATGGTTGAATTTCCCGAAGTATTAAAAAATAAAGGCGGTTCAATTTTTATTGTCTGTAATGTATCTTCATTTCTTTATCTCTGAACCAAATAAGCCGTTAGGGGCGTACCTCATTATTAGGATAAGTATTGTTAAGGGTAGACAATATCGAAACTCTCCTACCCATATACCAAATACGCCCTGACCCCATATTATCAACAATATCTCTCCGAGACCCACAGCTAAACCACCGATAAAGGCTCCCCTAAAATTATTGACTCCACCCAAAAAAGCAGAAGCGAAAATGGAGACCATTATCCATGATCCGCTAAGTGTTGTAACGTGGAACCACATCAGCATTATTCCTCCGGCTAAACCTACAAAACCTCCGCATAAAATCGATAATAGAATTCTGCCTTTAACTGGGTTAATGCCTTGAATCTGAGCTAATTCAACATCGTCCCAAGATGCCTTAATTGAACATCCAAACCTAGTATATTTGAAAACATGTCTTAGAACAAGATATGAAGAAAACGCAAGACAAGAAGCTACTGGAAAAGCTCCATAAACCTCGCCAACACGAAAATCATGTTGACGGAGGGAGATATTCGTGCTAGGGTTATGGATATACTCGTCATAGATTTGAATCAATGCTTCTATTAATATGCCTAAGCCCATAGTAGCCAAGGTTATCTCAACTAGAGACCTATCTTTTCTGATAAGAGGCTCGATGATAATGGTGCTGATAAGTAGCATCATTAATGCACCTACTAGAAACGATGCAGGGCACCCTAGATAGACAGGCAAATTTATTGATTTTTTTATACTGTAAGCGACGTAAGCTCCGGTGGTCATTATTGTGCCGATTGCGAAGTTAGGGACTTGGGTAGACTTGTAAGTTAAAGAAAATGCTTCGGTTAACAATATCAGGGTGGACGCATATGTGAATGCCGCCATCAAGAGTTGATTCATGTATATTTTTCACTAAAGCTGTTAATCATTTAAGGTTAACCTACAAAGGCACTACCTGTTTTATTTCGCAGGGGCTGATATTTGACTATGGAGAATGGCGGCGGGCTGTTCGAGCGGGGTGAGAGGGTCGCTAAGATAGGCTTCGCCGCCGTGGCCGTTATGGGCGCCGTGAAGGGGGCTGTGGGCTGGTACTCCGGCAGCGTCTCGCTGCTAGCACAGGCCGTGGACTCGTTGACCGACCTCGTGTCGCTTGTGGCTGTCTACGCTGGAATGAGGCTGAGCAGGAGGCCGCCCAGCGAACGGTTCACCTACGGCTACTACCGGGTGGAGACCCTGGTCTCTCTGGTGATCAGCGCGGCGCTGCTGTTGACGGGCGGCGGAATGATGCTAGAGTCGTGGTCCCGCGTGAGGAGCCCTGTGCCTGTGTCTGACCCGCTGCTGGTCGCGCTCGCAGCCGGGTTGTCCGTGCCCGCGTTGCTGGCCCTCGCCAGGCACACCCGGAGCGTCGGGGCGGAGATAAACTCACAGGCCGTGATGAGCCAAGCCGAGGACTTCAAGGCAGATGTCTACAGCTCAGTGGTGGTGCTTCTGGGGGTTGGCGCGTCTTGGATGGGGTTCCCGGCGATGGAGGGGGCGGCGGGCATAGTAATCAGCCTGCTGGTGGTTCGGGTGGGCGCCATGATGGCGTGGCAGGCGTTACTTGTGCTGATGGACGCCGTGGAGGACCCGAGCAGGCTGCTCGAGGTGAAGAGGCTCGCCGAGGAGGTACGCGGCGTCGTCGAGGCGACGGGCATCCGGATGAGGAGGTCAGGGCCCTTCTGCTTCGGCGAGGTCACCATCAAGGTCGATATGAGGCTGCCCGTTGAGCAGGCGCACAGGCTGAGCCACATGGTGGAGAGCCGGGTGAGGGAGGGGCTGCCCTCCATCGAGTCTTTGGTGGTACACGTGGAGCCGGGTGAACGGCTCAGCCATAGGGTGGCTGTGCCCGCGGCGGCGGACGGCGGGCTGGGCTCGCCGGCGTCTCCTCACTTCGGATCAGCGCCCTTCTTCGTGTTCGTAGACGTTGACGGGGGCGGTATCGAGAGGTGGTATACACGGGGCAACTTGGCTCAGGGAGCCGAGAAGGGGCGCGGTAAGGCCGTGACGGACTTCCTGCTCGGCGAGGGGGTGACGGGCCTCCTCTCGGATGAGGTGGGCGAAGGCCCGTTCCATATCCTGAGGGACAGCTTCGTGGAGGTATACCGCGTGTCGGGTGGCGTCACGGTGGGCGACGCGGTCGAGATGTTTGTACAGGGGGAACTGCCTCTGCACGAGGGCGGCTCAGGCGACGGGAAAGGCGATTAGGCGCCGGAGGTCCCGCGTTATCGGCGTCCAGAAGCCTGTGTTTCCCAAAAATACTCGGCTAACAACGATCGATGACTAGATTAACATTTTTTCCTTCAGGGTTATATACCATTTAATCGTCTAGGGGCTGTGAGCGGCTGTACCCCCGTAGGCAACGAGGCTTCGATTGTGTCGACCGCGAAGTTATATGAAATAATAGTATATGCGCCGTGGTTGACCCAGATTTGTCATGTTTTCTGGGTCATCCGTTTATTGGTTTAGGTTTAAGTCACATTTATTGAATATTTATCTTATTTAGATAATTTTCTATTTTTTTTAAAAAAATTTTTATAATAGCATGGTCGGGTTTTAATGAACGGAGATTTTTGCTCAATGGATGATAGACCTTCTATTGCTTAATTCTCCGTTCACCTTCTATCGAAGCGTCTAACCGACGTTCGGGGTCGAGAGTGACGCCTCCGAGGCTTTCACTAGTCCGGATAAAAGGTGGAAAGCTTACGGCGCCGTGACCTTACCCCGTCTACGCGTTTCCTTGTGCTGTGTGGCGTTCTTATCACATCGGGCGTCTGTGGGTAGCTATTTTCTGGATTCCTTGAGGATGTCCTTGACTGTGTTGACGACGATCTCTGCTTCGCCTTCGAGGAGGAACTCGGGGTTTATCACCAGCTTACCCTTGGGTTCTTTAAGCATGAAGCCGGGCTCGTAGAGGGCTTCGATGCTGGGGTCTCGGTCCCTGAGCTTGGTGGATAGCTCTCTCCCCGTTATTCCTGTGACAGCCTTGTCTAGTTTAAGGCAGCAGACAGGGACCATGGGCTCGTCGTCTTCTACGGTGGATTGGTGGTCTAGTCCGGCGTCTACGCCGGGTATGCTTGTGAGCTGCTCGGTGATCCACTGGGCTTTGGCCTGCCATTCCTTGTATGCTCCTTGTTCGTCTCTCTCTAAGTACAGCTTCAGGGCGGTGATCATTCCGACTATGGTTTCTCTGCTCATCTTGCTGGCTCTGGCTACGCCGTGGAAGGGGTAGGCTTGGAGGTGGGCGAGTTTGATGAGGTCGGCTCTGCCTGTGAGGATTCCGCTGTTGTTGGGGCCCGCGATGTATTTGCCGCCGCTGAATATTACGAGGTCGGCGCCGGCGCCGGTGTACCTGGTGAGGTTGCTCCTTGGGGGCAGCTCGGCGGCGGCGTCTACTATGACTGGGCTGTCGTTTCCGTGGGCGACCTCGATGACGGTTTCGAGGGGCAGGGCGTCTGCGCCTGATCGTACCGTGTAGTAGTAGGCGGCTGTCCTGTCTCTGCGGTAGGCTGCTTTGAGGGCTTGGACTGTGGGCTCGGCTTCGATGATGGTGCCGCCTGCGCACTCGACGGCGTGGTCGTAGACGTTGCGGTTGGTTGACTGGACTATGAACTCGGTTCTGAGGCCTTCGGTGTGCATGGGTAGACGTTTGACGTACTCGGTCCAGGTTTCGAGCTCATGGGGGTCGTAGCCTTCGAGGGGTGTGCCTCTCATGATGCAGGCGGCTGCGGCGAGGGTGATGGCGTTGTTGGCTCCTGCTGTTGGTAGCCCTGCTTCGGCTCCCGTGGCTTCTGCTATCTTTTTTCCTGCCCAGCTCTGTAGCTCGGGGATCTGTACGAAGCTTTTGGAGGCTTCCTCCATGGCGCGGTATACGCTGGGGTCTGCGATTGATCCTCCTAGTCTTGTGAGGCACGACGCGGCGTTGATGACACGCCGTAGGCCTAGCTTCTTGTAGGGGTCTTTATCCATTCTGTCTCGTTGATGTGTTGCTTCATGTGTTTATAACTGCTTCAAGGGACAGCTGCCTGTCCGTGAGGGTAGATCGAGGTGTTCTAGGGAGGTAGCTTTGACTGTTTTTTTCTCTTATTTTGTTGATGGAGAGCCGTTTTTTCAGGGTTGTTCTTGTAGTAGTGGCGAGTGTTTGGTTAATTGTTTGATATCTGCGATGTTTGCATTTTTAAACGAGTATTAATTGACCTTTATAACGGCCAATATATGGTGTTTTAATGAGCTTTATAAGGGGCGTTATTTATACGTTTATTGACCTTTATAATGGTCAGATGGTCTAGATGGTGCGTGATGACTCCGAGCTACTGCGGCTGCTACACATTCATAATCCATGGTGGACTACGGGGCAGGTTCCGGGCTCTCTGGCGCCGGCTTTCAGACGAAGGGATCTCTTTAAGCTCGTAGAGTCGGTGGAGACGCGTGAGATAATCGGCGTCGTTGGTGCAAGGCGGGTGGGTAAAACCACTCTAATGTATCAGCTGATTCAGCGTCTTTTGGAGACTGTTGACGCGACGCGGATACTGTTCTTGAAGATAGATGATCCCTACCTGGGGATGGATAAGGATGAGATTCGCAGGGTGTTTGACGTCTACGCTTTAAATGTGTTGAAGGAGCCCTTGGAGAGTCTCTCTGAGAGAATCTATGTTTTGTTAGATGAGGTCCAGAGCCTTCCGGGCTGGGAGCTGTACTTGAAGAGGTGGTTCGATTTTGGTTACGGGATCAAGTTCATCGTATCCGGGTCTGCAAGCACAGAGATCATGCGTGACGGCAGCGATTCCTTGGTGGGTCGGTTTCGGCCGCAGATCGTTGTCCCCATGAAGTTTCTTGAGGTTTTGAGGTATCGTTCGCATGGCGTCGATGAGGATAGGTACGATCTTGTGAACTGGAGGCTCAGGGATGCTATGCGTGAGGGGGTCGTCGCTGGTGACTTTGATCTGATGTTCGCGTCGTTCCATGAGGTCAGCCGTCAGCTGATTGGGGAGAGAGACCAGATCCTGATTCATCTCAATGACTACATGTTGAGGGGGGGCTACCCTGAGGTAGTGACTCAGGGTGATGTACATAGATCGGCGGACATCTTGCGGAACTATCTTTCACTCACTATTTACCGTGATATCGTCAAGACGTTCAGGATCAGAGACCCTGGGGCGTTCGAGTCGCTGTTCACGGTGTTGGCGAGTGGATGCTGTCATAGGCTGAACTACTCTGAGCTGTCGAGCGAGCTGGGGGTGAAGAGGGACACTCTGAGGGATTACCTGTACTACATGGAGCATTCGTATCTTGTCACGGAGTCAAGGTTCTACACGAGGAACGTCAGGAAGCAGGCGAGGAAAGAGAAGAAGATATACATAAACGACAACGGCCTCAGGAACTCGGTTCTCGGCTTACTCGGCTCTAGTAGGGCGCTCGACTCGGCTCAGCTCGGGGTTATCGTTGAGAACCTCGTCGCGAATCACTGTCGGGGGCTGAAGTATAACCTAGAGCCTACTCTGGAGAGTGGTCTACACTACTGGTATGATGACGGTGGGCATGAGGTTGACGTCGTTTTATCCCTGTTTGGTAAGTCGCTACCTATCGAGATCAAGTACCGTGAGGTGGTGTCTGGCGCGGATATCCGTGGGTTGAATAGCTTTCTCGGCGAGCATAGAGGCTCTGTAGGTTTCGTGGTGACGAAGAACCTGTTGAGGAGGGACGCTGACATTCTCTACGTTCCGTTGTGGCTGTTCCTCATCATGTGCTAGTTATTTAGCCTCAGGATGCAGTGATTCTGCTCGGGGACGACTCCTCAAAATATACTGCTTTGAAGGATCGAGTTGGCTGCGGCTGGTCATGTTGGTGTCCACGATGCCACTGATGCCCTCCATGTCCACGCTCATCAGAGTTCTGGGATGACCCAGCATATCGGTAAATGTACTTTTTTAAAACCGCTCCACGACCACGACTTCGTTGTCGTCTGGGTCTCTGAGGCGCAGCTCGTATGTGCCCCACTCGTATCTGACGGGTGGGGGGAACGTCATGCCTTTCTGGGTCAGTTCATCGCATGTCTCGTCCAGGTTTTTGCACATGAAGACGAAGGAGACGGTTCCCTGGACGGGTGAACCAGTTTTGTCGGCGTCCCATATGCATATCTTGGGGGCTTCCGGGGTGAACCCGAGGTTCACGCCGTTTGTGTCGTCGTCCAGTGTGCCTTGTATCGGTATCCCCAGTTTCTCATGGTAGAACTCGATGAGTTCCTTCGTGTTCTTGGTGAAGACGTTGACGCAGTAGAAGCTCTCGATCATCTCTGCTTTCCTCTTCAGTGGCTTCGAGAAACCTTTACGGCAGCAAGGGCGCGGCCTCGCTCGTAGTCTGGCTTGCTGCGGCTGGTCATGGTGGTGTCCACGATGCCGCTGATGCCCTCCATGTCCACGCTGATGAAAACCTTCATGTAATCAATCAATAATAAATGAATACAAAAGAGTATTAGAATTATTTCGATTGGTAC
>JAFGTA010000128.1 GCA_016934355.1 Candidatus Bathyarchaeota archaeon
CTTCGAAGCCAGTTGATGGCCGGGAAGTGTCGCCTGTATGCGAGCTGGCTGTCCAGCGCCCAGAACGTTCCGATGAACCTGAGAGTTGTCGTGGTGACGGGCTCAGAGTAGTCGCCGCCCGGCGGCGAAACGGCGCCGAGCAGCGTCAGGCTGCCGTACCGTTCGTCGCTGCCCATGACCTGCGCCCTGCCCGCGCGCTCGTAGATCTCTGCGACCCTGTCCGCGAGGTAGGCGGGGAACCCGGCTTCGGCGGGGATCTCCTCAAGCCTGCCCGAGATGTCTCTGAGCGCCTCTGCCCACCTGCTTGTGGAGTCGGCCATGATGGCGACGTCGTATCCCTGGTCCCTGAAGTACTCGCCGATGGTGATGCCCATGTAGATGCTGGCCTCACGGGCAGACACTGCCATGTTGGATACGTTGGCGACGATGATGGTCCTCTCGATGAGGTTCCTGCCGCTCCGCGGGTCCTTGATCTCTGGGAACTGCTCGACTACGTCGGCCATCTCGTTGCCGCGCTCGCCGCACCCGATATAGACGATGATGTCGGCGTCGCTCCACTTAGCGATCTGCTGAAGCGTAACCGTTTTACCTGTTCCGAAGCCTCCAGGGACGGCTGATGCGCCTCCCTTGGCGCAAGGGAAGAAGGTGTCGATGACCCTCTGCCCCGTGATGAGCGGCGCGCTGAGGGTGAGCCTCTCCTTGATCGGCCTACTCCGTCGCACTGGCCAGACCTGCATCATCTTGAGCTCCACGGTCTCGCCGGCATCGTTCTCGACTGTGCCGACCGTGTCGGTGACAGTGAAGTCGCCCTCCTCCACGGACTTTACTGTGCCGGACACGTCCGGCGACACAAGTATCTTGTGGACGAAAGTTTCGGTCTCCTGGACGGTGCCTATTATGTCGCCGCCGCTAACCTTGTCCCCGGGCTTGACCGTGGGCTTGAACGGCCACTTCTTGTCCCGCTTCAGCGGAACGATGTTTGTGCCTCTGGTGATGAAGGGACCCGTTAGGTTCCAGAGCTCCATCTCAGATCTCTCTATGCCGTCCACGATCTGGCCCATTAGTCCGGGCCCGAGCTCCGCTACGAGGGGTGTGCCTATATCCACAACTGGCTCACCGGGCTTCAACCCCGACGTGGACTCGTAGCACTGGATGTAAGCGGTCTCCTCGCTGAGCCTGACGATCTCGCCCATGAGCCTTAGGTCGCCAACCTCGGTGAGGTCGCCCATCTTAGGCTCCTCCGCGAACTTGGCGATGATAAGCGAGCCGTTGATCCTCTCTATATTACCTACTAGCCTCTGCGACATCCTAGATCACTCCCAGCTTCAACGCGAGCTCCGACTGGAGCCGCTGGTTGGCTGCCTCCAGCCTCTTCTCCAACGTGTTCTCCATCGTCTTCGTCCCCTTCACGTTCGAGACGATGACGCCCCCTATGATGTCAGCGGGGACCTCCTTGACTGTGATCTTCTTACCCCCGATGGCCTTGCTGACGGAGCCGAGGTTCTTCCTCAGGTACTCCAAGTCCTTGGCGTTGGCGCTGAGGATGTACTCGTCCTCGCCTATGGCGTCGTCCGCCTCCGCGACTAGCTTCATCAATACTTCAGAGTAGTCGTAATCCTTGTCTTCACCTGCGGCGACGGCCTTAATCATCGTGTACGCCTCATCGCGTACCCTGCCGAGGACCTCCATCCTGGCGGTGAGGAGCTGCCTCCGCCCTTCAAGCTGGGCCCTGCCGACTATCCTGTCGTGGACGGCCCTAAGCTCTGAGCCTATGACACCCTCTATGCTCTTGTTGGTCTGCGCCATGATCCCCAGCTGCTCTTCCTCGGCCTTGCTGATTATCCACTTAGCCTTCTTCTCGGCCTCTTCCAGTATCTTGGCCCTCATGTCGATGGTCTTGTCGATGAGGGTGTTGTCCATCTTCCCCTGACTCATCCCGACATGACCTCCTTGACAACGAGCCCAGCGGCCTCCCTCACCTTATTAATAGGCACCGCTTTGATGTCCTCAGCCCTCTTGATGTAATCCTTCTGGGTCTTCTTGGCCTCCTCCTTGGCCTCGGCCTCGGCGTCCTTCAGAAACTCGTCCAGCCCCGTGCGATATTGGGCCCTGACTAGCCTCCTCTCAGACTCTTCCTTGGCCTCGTTGACCACCGCGTCGGCCTTGGCCTGAGCCTCGGCGATCATCTTCTCGGCCTCGGCCTCAGTCTTCTTAAGGAGCTTCTGGAGCCTGCCGCCCAATGAAAGTATGTTCTCTGTTCCCATCGTTCTATAACTCCAACCTTGTTCCTATAGCGAGCGAGACCACCGCCTGGAGCTCCTCCATCCTCATTCCCGTCTCCATTGTTAGGTCGGGTATCAGCGCGAAGATCGGCGTGATCGCACCGCGCTTCATTATACCTTCGCGTATTGGCCTGGTAGCCGCAGCGTATCGCTCTGGTACGATGATGAGCTTGAAGCCCCCCTCGTTGACTAGGCGGTTGAGGGTCGCTATCACCGCCTCCTCACCGTGTTCCTCGTATCCGCTGGCGCCTATCAGCTCGAAACAGGTCACAAATGAGGAGGGACCGATGACGGCTATGCTCATTTCTTATCTGCAGAGTACTACCCACTAAAAAAAACTTGTGCAAACACGGGTACACGGCTTTCCAGCCGGATTGTACGTGTAATAAGGAGGGGTATGTAAAAGAAGGAGGCTAGTGTAGGCCCGTGAAGAAGGGGATGAGGTAGTCCGTCACCAGCTTCGGGTAGACGCCCAGTATCACCGCAATAACCGCGAACGCGATCATGGGTAGCAGGTATAGCTGGTCGGCTTCCTTCACTTCCTCCATGCCCTCGGCGAGGGGTCCGAAGAACACCCTCCGGACGGTCCAGAGGCTGTAGCCCACCGTGAGCACCGTCATGATTATGGCGACCACAGCGACGACTAGCTGGTCCGGGCTCATCAGGGCGGTTTCGAAGACGCCGCTGAAGATCATGAACTTGCTCATGAACCCGATGGTAGGAGGCACGCCTCCGATGCAGAAGAATCCTATCAACGCCAAGGTGGCGGTTATAGGCATCTTATCCGCGAGGCCGCCCATCTTCTTGATGCTTCTAGTACCCGCGCTGGCGATGAGTACGCCCGCGACGCAGAACAAGATGCACTTGCCGAAGCCGTGGCTCACGTAGTGGAAGATGGCTCCAGCCTCCCCGTAGGCAGCCGCGCTGGCGAGCCCGAGGAAGATATAGCCCATCTGGCTCACGGAGCTGTACGCGAGGAACCGCTTGATGTCGTCCTGCGCCAGCGCCATCAGCCCGCCGTACACCATCGTGAGCAGAGCCCAGACGGTGAACACCATGCTGAACGTCGCGAAGACAGGGGCCATCGGGACCGCCACGAGCCTCACGGCCGCGTAGCTTCCGATGCCGATCATCGCGGGGCTCAGCAGGGCGCTGATTGGGGTAGGCGCCTCACCGTGGGCGTACGGTAGCCAGATGTGTAGGCCGAACACGGCCATCTTGGTGAAGAACCCTATCAGTATCGCGAACGCGATCCACCCGGCCCATGGGTGACCCACGACTGCAGTCAGGGCGCTTATCTCGAAGCTGCCGGTTATCCAGTAGCTTGACAGCAGTCCCGCTAGGAGTATCACTGCGCCGACGTGGGTCCACATGAAGTACATCATGCCGATGCGCTCACGCTCGCCGTAGCCGTAGTTGTTGATCAACGCCCAGCTGGGCACCAGCATCAGCTCGTAGAAGAAGTAGAACTGGATGGTGTTTGTCGCCAACACGGTTCCCAACATGCCTATCGCGTACAACAGGTAGAGGGCGTAGTAGGTTGCGTACGCTCCGTCGCCCATGGCTTCACCTGTCTCGTGCTCCCACTCGTGGAACCTGTGCTCCATGTAGGGGATGCTGTAGATGCTTATGCCTAGGCAAAGCAGGTTGATGGTTAACAGCATCCAGATGCTGAGACCGTCGGCCTTGAGGCCGAAGGAAAGCCCGGCCTGAGGAGCCCAGTTATAGACCTCCTCATAGGTGCCCCCACCCTGTATCTCCACCGCCACAGTGGCGAGTAGGAACAGGGTGATTACCAAGGGCACGGCCGTGAGCCATCCTGTGCCTTTTCCGAAGTTTTTACCCAGCGCGTACACGATGGGTGTTGCTATTAGTGGTACGAGGAGTACCAGACCTAGTGTGTATGACAATACCATCTTACATACCTCCTCCAATTACGAAGACGAAGAGCAGGATCAAAACCAAGAGTATGAAGCCTATGTAGGCTATGTTGTAGCTGAGGACGCCCGTCTGCAGCTTCCTTGCGTGGTCCCATAGGGATATGGCTGCGTGGGGTATACCTTCGTTCAGACCCTTGTCAATAACGTCCTGCTCGACGTTCTTGTGAAGGGTAACGCCCAGACTGATTGTAGCTCCGCTGACGACGGGAGTAATCTTATCGAAGACAAGCTTCTCCAACGTCGAGTGGAGCCCTCTGCCTAGTAGGATGAATCCATCTACGAAGACCAGGTAGTACAGAGCGTTCAGGTACCACCTGTTCCACAGGAAAGTGTGGATGGACTTTCTGAGTCCGTCGGCCTGCACCCAAGCCCAACTGTCCCAGGTCTTCTTCCAGAAGAAGTTCCACCCTAGGAATCCTCCGATGGCTAAGGCCACAGCGCTCAGACCAGCGCCTACGAGCTTTGTCTGCCCGCTGACGTGGGCCATGGAGAGTTGCTCAGCCACCTCGGTGGGCAGTATATGCTCAATACTGTGGTGGATCGCCTCCTCTATGAAGACCTCGGGCGAGAGACCTGGGTTCGCTAGCCCTGCTAGGCCCAGGAGCCCGATTATGCTGAACAGCGCCACCAGTATCGCTATTGGCGCCCACATCACCGTGGGTGCCTCGTGGACGTGGTGTCCGTGGTGCTCAAGCTCGTGGATGAACTCGCTCTCCTCGCCTAGGAACGTGTTGCTGATGTAGCGCAGGCTGTAAGCGAACGTCATTGCCGCGCTTATCACGCCCACCACCAGCAGGACCATTGCCAACGGCGTCCCGGCTGTAAGCGCCGAGAGGAAGACCGCATCCTTACTCCAGAAGCCGCTGAACGGCGGGATACCGGAGAGGCTCAGGGTGGCGAGCAGCATCAGTATGTAGGTCTTGGGCATGTGCTTCTTCAGGCCGCCCATGTTGAAGGTGTAGATGCTCTCCACCGCGTGGATCACGCAGCCGGCGCATAGGAACAGCGCGCCCTTGAACAGGGCGTGGCTGGCCAAGTGGAATATGCCCGCGGTGAGGCCTGTTATGTACGCCTCCTCGCTGAGTCCGCTGAGGCCGAGCCCCAGCATCATGTAGCCGATCTGGCTCACGGTCGAGTAGGCGAGTATCTTCTTCAGCTCCACCGATACGAGGGCCTGGCTCGCGGCGAGGAAGCAGGTGAACCCGCCAACTATAGCGATTGCTATGAAGTACACCTGTGCCTCCTGCAGGTGCAGGAACCACGCCCCTATGTAGAACACGGGACTCATCCTCGCGACCAAGTAGACGCCCGCCTTGACCATAGTCGCGGCGTGGATCAGCGCGGAAACGCTTGTGGGGCCCGCCATAGCCTCGGGAAGCCACTCATGAAGCGGGAACTGGGCCGACTTGCCTATCGGCCCGCCCAGGAACAGTAGCGCCGTCAACGCTATGAGGCCGGGGTAGTGGCTCATCTCTGCCAGCCACTCAGGGGCTGTCTGGATGAGCTCCACGTAGTTCACTGTGCCTGCGAAGTTGAAGATGATGAAGATGGCTCCAAGCAGGAACACGTCTCCAACGCCTGTGACAACGAACGCTTTCATGCCGCACTCGCTGGGCGAGTACATCTTGGTAGGCGGCGGCCCACCAAGCCACCGCTCCTTGTTGTCCCTGTAGTAGTACCCTATGAGGCCATAGCTGCAGATGCCGACACCCTCCCAGCCTATCATCGTCTGGATCAGGTTGTCGCTCACCACCAGCAGCAGCATGCTCCCTAAGAAGTAGAGGAAGAAGAACCAGAACCGCGTCATGTGCGGGTCACCGTGCATGTATCCGGTGCTGTAGATGATTATCATGAGGCTGATGAAGGCAACCACGTTCACTATGATTATGGTCATCGGGTCGACCAGCACGCCCATCTTGAGCGGCTTCCCCATGAATGTTATCCAGTCGGTCACCATTACGTCGCCAGGCGTGTGCCCCGACAGCAGCCAGGGGACCATGGACGCGGTGGATACAACAGCCCCCGCACCGAATAGAACCGCCATGTAGTCGCGGAACTTGCCCCCGAGCTTATCGAAGAGAGGCATTAACGCGGCGCCGAGCATGGGCACGAACCAGCACATGAACGCCGGCCAGTACTCAGTCACGGCCGCCCAGCCTGCAATCACTTCATGCGCCATCAGACGTCGCCTCCCAAAGTTTTACGTGCATATTGGATTGACGAGTTTAAAACAGTCATGATAGAATCACTCCTATATAGGCCCCCAGGTTATCGATAAGAGCCTCCGCGCCCGCCTCCGCCATACCTATGGTGGTCGCGGGCATGACGCCGGTCCACACGACGAGCAACGCCATGACAACAGTCACCGCGAGCATTATCGCGGGCGCCTCATGAAGCCCCTTGACGCCCTCCCCGGGAGTTGAGATGAGCTTGTACATGGTCATCAAGTAGTAGCCCATGCTGAACGCGCTGTTCAGGACGGCGAGTATGGTTAGCCACATGTATCCCGTCGGTATCACAGAGCTGAACAGGAACAGTTTGCTGATGAAGCCGCCTGTGCCAGGGACGCCGCCTAGGCCCAGTAGGGCGACGAACAAGGTGATCGTAGTTATGGGCATGGCCCGCCCTATTCCTCTCAGCTCGTCGATGTTTCTGGTATCTGCCTCGTGGACCAGGCTCCCCGCGCTTAGGAAGGCGAGGCCCTTCATGAGGCTGTGGTTGAAGATGTGGAGCAGCAGCGCCCTTATCCCGAAGGTCGTGCCGGCTGATACGCCGACCAGCATATAGCCTATCTGGGCTATGCTGCTGTACGCAAGCATCCTCTTGATGTCCTTCTGCATCAGCGCAGTCACGTTGGCGAGGCACATGGTTATAGCCGCCAGGTACGCAACCGTCATGCTGAACACTTGGGGCTCGAAGAGCACGTAGATGACCCTCGTCAACGCGTAGAGCGCCGTCTCGATCAACATCCCCGACAGCATGGCGCTGATTGTGCTCGGCGCCTCGGGGTGGGCGTCAGGCAGCCACGTGTGCATGGGCACTATCGCGGACTTTACGCCGAAGCCGATGATTAGTATCGCGAGCACTAGGTAGAACCAGAGGTTCATGTCTGTGCCTCGGATAACCGTGCTCATCTGGGCGAAGTTCAGTGTGCCCGTCATACCGTAGAGGAGGGCGGCCCCGAAGAACAGGATGGTGCTTCCGACGCTTCCCATTACCATGTACTTGAAGCCTGCCTCTATAGGCCCAGGCGTCTCCTTTCTGAACGCGACCAGCGCGTAGCTAGCGATGCCCATCATCTCCCAGAAGATGAAGAGGGTGAACAAGTCGCCCGCGAAGGCGACGCCGATCATCCCGACCACGAGAGCTGAGAGCAGCGTGTAGTACTCCGTGAGCCTTGTGTCGTGCTCCATGTAGCTGAAGCTGTAGACGTTGGCGAACAGGCCGAGTAGCGAGGCGCTTATCGCCATGTAGATGCTCATCATGTCGATCTCGAGGCACGCGCCCAGCGGCGGGTTCCCTCCGAGTGTCACAAGCAGGATACCGTCCGCAGTACCCTGAAGCATGGTGTACAGAGTCCAGACGGATACGACACCCCAGACGCTCACCAGAACAGCGAAGCCGTCCCTGAGCTTCGGGGAACCCATCCTGTCGGCGAGGACGCCGACAAGGACCACCAGCAGCGGGGCGAACATATAGTAGATAGCTGCGGGTATCACCACTTCAGCCTCCTCAACTCCTGCGCGTCCGTGGTCTTAAACTGCTTATAGGCGTTAACTATCAACGCCAAACCAACCGAAACCACTGCTCCACCTGTGACGATGGACATAAACACGATGGATTGCCCCAGGGGGTCAACGACACCCAAGGCGGGGTTCTGGGTAGCGAAGTAGATGAAAGCAAAGTTACCCGCGTTGAGTATTATCTCGATGCCGAGCAGAATGCGAATCATGTTACGCCTGCTTACACAATATAGTCCTATCGCGAACATTGCGAAAGCCGAACCAAGCCAAATCGTTGCATCCATTACTTTCGAGTCTCCTCTCTAAGCAGTGCTAGACAGCATATAGCCGTCGTGAACAGGATAAGTGTCTGGAATACCAGGTCCAATCCTCTGAAGTTCCATAGGAACTCGCTCATCGCGCCTCCTATCTGTGAGCTGGGCTGAGTCGGTATGATCTCACTGTGAACCAAGTCGGAACCGGGGAACGGTTCGTTCACGAGAATATAGCCGAACGCAGCGAATATCAGCGCGCTAATGACGAGCCCCGCGACCAAGCTGGTTCGGTAGTCACTCATTAGAATCACTCCTCACAAACATGATAACGGAGACGAAGAGAACAACCACAGCTCCGCCATAGATGAGCATCTGGAATAACCCAACATATGGGGCGTGCATGGTCCAGTAGAGACCGCCGAGACATATCGCCATCCCGCCCAAGCTTAGGGCGGCATAGAGAATGTCCTTGAGTCCAGATGCCATAAAAGCGAAGACTAGGGCTGCGGCGATGAGTGCAATTTGAACTACTTCTGACGCCACTACTAACTCCCCTAATCTTGAATCGCATACCTATCAACCAAGACACTATAAAAATTTCGCTCCTAAAACCGCTATTTATTCTAGTCTTCCTTACCAACAATAGTTATTTTATAGTCAAGGAAAAAACAAAAATCGCATTAAAGCGGTTTGATAATGTCAACCCAACATAAATTCTAGGAATATTCTTATCTGTAGTAAAGTCTTATATTCGATAATAAAACGCTATGTTGAGGGACCAAGGTTGCTAGTAGGTCTTAGTGGTTTTGCATTAATAATGGGACTAGCACTCGTGGTTGGGATAATCATCTTCGCGTTCGGCAACGAGCTGGCGCCGAAGAGCCCGGACACCGAGGGAAAGCTAGCCCCGTACGCGTGTGGAGAGCCTATTGCACCGACAAAGGTCAGGGTTAATGTAGAGAATTTCTTCATCTACGCTGTGTACTTCATGATCTTTGACGTACTCGGTTTCGTGTTGGCCACGACGGTCGCGAAGCCCGTTAACATGTTTGTACCCCTGTTCTACGCCGGTGTAAGTCTGATCTCCATAGTAATACTCACCGCCAAGTGGAGGCACTGATATGAGCATAATAACATGGGCGAGAACACGTTCCCCGTGGCTTATACACTTAAACGCAGGCGCATGCAACGCGTGCGACATCGAAGTTGTAGCAGCCTTGACGCCGAGGTATGACGTCGAACGGTTCGGGGCGCTCCTCAAGGGCACGCCGAGGCACGCAGACGTCATGGTTGCCTCGGGCAGTGTCCCTAGGAAGATTAGGGACCGGCTCAAGAGGATATATGACCAGATGCCCGAGCCAAAGTTCGTGGTTGCCGTGGGCTCATGCGCTATAAGCGGCGGAGTCTTCCAGGACTGCTACAACGTCATGGAAGGGATAGACAAGATCATCCCGGTTAACGCCTACATCCCGGGTTGCCCGCCGAAGCCCGAGGCCATCCTCGACGGCGTCGTAAAGCTCCTAATGAGCGCAGGGTATTGAGGTGAAACAAGTGTCGATCGAAGAACAACAGAAAGTCGTCGATGACCTCATAAAGGAGTTTGGCGACGAGAACATCTACAACACCAAGGTCCCCCGGCTCAACAGGGCTTTCGTCAGCGTAAGCAGGGAAAAGCTCCGTGATGTCGTCAAGTACCTTAAGGAGGAGCACGGCTTCGAGCACGTGACCACCATCACGGCTGTTGACTTGGACGAAAGCTACGAGATAGTGTACCATCTCCGCAACTACGGGTTCAGCTTCAGCGTGAAGGTCCCGGTCCCGAAGGATGACCCCAAGGTCCCTAGTATAACGGACATCCTGAACGGGGCTGTGCTCTACGAACGGGAGGTAAACGACCTAATGGGAGTCTTCCCTGAGGGGCACCCGGACCCGAAGAGGCTCATCCTCGCCTACGACTGGCCGGATGGAGTACACCCGCTGCGTAAAGAGTGGGACCTCAAGACACTGCGCGAGAGAGTCGATGGAAAGAACTGGGGGAAAGACGTTGAGTGACCGAGAGTTCGTAATACCGGTGGGTCCACAGCACCCGGCGCTTAAGGAGCCCGAGAGCTTCCTATTCACAGTCGACGGCGAGGTAGTCGTCGACGTCGAGCCGCGGATCGGTTACAACCACCGCGGCATCGAGAAGGCTATGGAGAGCCGCACCTACATCCAGAACCTGTATATCACTGAGAGGGTCTGCGGAATCTGCAGCAATGCCCACCAGACCGCCTATACAGGGGCCGTTGAGGAAGTGGGAGGTATAGAGATCCCGAAGAGGGCTGAATACATAAGGGTCTTCGTGCAGGAGCTGGAGCGTATTCACAGTCACCTGCTGTGGCTTGGCGTTGCTGCGCACGAGATAGGGTTCGACACCCTCTTCTACTACATATGGCGCGACCGCGAAATCGTCATGGACCTCCTTGAAGAGGTCAGCGGCAACAGGTGCAACTATGCGATACCGACTGTCGGCGGAGTCAGGAGAGACCTGCCCAAGGACAAGTACCCGAAGTGGCACAAGATGCTTGACGCACTTGGTGAGCGCACCAACTACTACATCAAAGTGGCTTCCACCGAGAAGACCATCCTAGACAGGGCGATCGGAGTCGGCTACCTGGGCAAGGAGGATATGGTGAGGCTCAGCGGCAGCGGACCTAACGCGAGGTGCAGCGGCGTCCCATGCGACATCAGGAAATGCTCCCCGTACCTCATCTACGACGAGATACCGTTCGAACACATCGTAGTAGACAACGGCGATGTCCTAGGCCAAGTGCTTGTAAGAGCCCTTGAAACCCTTGAAGCGGTGAAGATATGCAAGTGGGTTCTGGACAACATCCCGGAAGGCGAGATAGCGACAAAGTTCAGCCCAATGAGCAAGGTCGCTGAAGGAGAGGCGGTCTACCTCGTGGAGGCGCAGAGGGGTGAGCTTATCCACTACACGATAAGCGACGGCAAGAACATGCCGTACAGGCACAAGATAAGGGCGCCGACTCTGGGCAACATCCCTTCGCTGGTGGAGCGCCTCAAGGGCGGCTACATCGCGGACATCCCCATCGTGCTGGCGGGGATCGACCCGTGCTTCAGCTGCACCGACAGGATGGCGTTCTACGACGAGGGCAAAGACAAGACCTGGACGTGGAACGAGGATCAGCTTCTCAAGTATAGAAAGGAGTGGTTCGAGAAATGAGTCCATTTACAACCCTAGTTGCGGTTTTCATCTTCCCCGGGCTTTCATTCATTCTTACATACTCACTCTGGTGCCAGTGGGTGAGCCGAAAGGCTGCCGCGAGGCTCCAGAACAGGCAGGGACCCTTACACACTGGGTGGCAGGGGACTCTTCAGCCGCTTGCGGACTTCATTAAGCTACTTGTTAAGGAGGATATTACGCCGGCGGCGGCGAACAAGCCTGTGTTTAACTACATGCCTCTCGCGATCTTCGCGATTCCACTCGCCGCCACATTCCTGATCCCCATCCAGAGCCTGACAAGCTTCTGGGGGTGGGAGCCGATAGCCAGCTTCGAGGGTGACCTGATCATCGTGCTATTCCTCATGAGCATCGTTATCCTCGCGATATTCCTAGGTGGCTGGAGCAGCGGAAGCCTATTCGGCGCTGTTGGCGCCACAAGGGTGGCCCTAATGATGCTAGCATACGAGATACCGCTGGGGCTTGTGGCTATAGGCCCGGCCATACTGGCGGGAAGTCTGCAGATCAGCAAGGTAGTGGACTGGCAGGTGTATAGCCTCGGCGCCTTCTTCGCTGCCCCAGACTTAAACGGGCTGCTGGTCGCAGGCGTGCTGTTCATAGGGGTTGTTATCTACGTGATCTGCCTCTTAGCGGAACTGGAGATGAGACCCTTTGACATCAGTGAAGCCGAGACCGAGATCGTTCACGGATGGCAAGTCGAGTACAGTGGTAAGAAGCTGGCGTTGTTGAACGCTGGGCACGACATCAAGATGGTGCTCGCGTCGGCGCTAATCACGAGCCTGTTCCTAGGCGGCCCCGCTGGGCCGATACTGCCGCCTGTCATCTGGTTCATCCTCAAGACTACGCTATGCGTCCTCATCCTGAGTAACCTGAGCGTACTGTTCGCGAGGTTCAGGATCGACCAGATGGTGACAGGCTCTTGGAAGTACCTGGTACCCCTAGCCGTGCTACAGGTGATGGCCGTAATAGCCCTATCGGGAGTGATCTAAGATGGCGATGGAAAGAGAACTGCTAAAGAACGCGTTTAGCAAACCGTGCACACTGATATACCCCTTCGAGAAGCTAGACCCGCCGGAGGGTCTCAGGGGGAAGCACGAGTTCGACCCTGACAAGTGCATCGGCTGCGGCCTATGCGCTAGGGTGTGCCCAAGCTTCAGCATAACCTTGAAGGGCGGCCCGGGCCCCAAGTGTACGGGGTTACTAATAGACTTGGGCAAGTGTCTCTTCTGCCAGCAGTGCGAGGAGGTTTGCCCGAGGGACGCGCTTTGGCTGACCACCGACTACGAGCTCGCCGTTATAAACAAGGCCGACGGAATCCTTGACTTTGACAGGACGCCGCCGACACCCAAGGCTCCTCCGAAGAAAGAGGAGTAAGGCCCCCTTTCTTAACCAATTTTCATTCTAAGGAATATCATCGTATTAGGCATGAAGATTTTGTTCCTATAGGATTTCGAGGAGTATGGATACTCTTAGGGTATCGAACACGTTCAAGGTTATGTTCGGCGATTAGACTGATAGGATGCGGTGAAGCGTATCCGCGATCCTTTTGGAGGCTGCTGTGAGCTCGTCGCTCATATCCTCGCCGAACCTGATTGATCTGGGTTGTATCCCCAGCAGCAGCACCTCGATCCCGAGGCTCTTCTCGATGTAGCTTATGAAGATGTTCAGCGGTAGGCTGTGAGTCGAGATGGCTTGGCCGCCTATCCTCTCGGAGTCGATGAGCTTTGTGTCTCCGGGCGAGCCGCCGAAGTTCGCGGCGTCAAGAAGAAGCACGTGGGTCGGCTTGTATTTCTCCACCTTTCCTGTGAACGCCTCCGGAACGGTCTCCGTGTTCAGGAGCATCACGTCATCGAGGCTACTGCCTTGAAGCAGCTCGATTATTCTGACGCCCACGCCGTCGTCACCCCTCATGGGGTTGCCGATGCCGACGAGGACGACTCTTCGCTCACCCTCGCCAAGATAGTCCCTGAGTTCCTGTTCTAGAGCCATGCCTAGCCTTCTTGGGGATTCGGCGGCTAAAAACCATCTGGAATGTTTCGCAGCCATTTGGTCTACACTGTTTGAGCGAGAAACGGTCCTAAGCAGTGCGTTTAGTTAAAACTAGTGAATTATAGATAAAATAATGTGTATTATAGCTGGGACGCCACCTCGTCCCTGAACCTCGCCAGCATCTTAACGTTTTCTTCTATGCTCTTCGACGGCCTTATGTTGATGATGCTCATCTTCATGCCCAGGTCCATTGCCTGTCTCCACTTATCCACTAGAACCTCGGCTGTGCCCACGAAGTCATATTTCCTCGCCTCGGCTGGGTCAGTCCCTCTTTCACCCCATTTCCTGAGGGTCACCTCGTACTCTTCCTCGTCTTTCGCGAGGTAGACGCTGGGCGCAAACCCACTGATGAACACGTCCTCCGTCAAACTGCCGTGCTTCTCGAGAGACGAGTGGTAAAGACCGAGGATCCTCTCGACGTTCCTCAGGTTGCCTGACGCGTTGATACCATCCGCGTACTTGGCGGTGACGTTGATCAGCCTCGGCTGGCGCGCCCCTACCGAAACCCTGAACGGCCTCTGTACGGGCTGCGGGATGTTCACCGCTTCTCGGAGGGTCCAGTATCTGCCCTTGTAGCTGAACACCTCGTTGTGAAGCATCCCCTTGAGTATCTCGACGGACTCCTTGAGCCTGGACACCCTCTCACCCGCGCTGGGCATGCCTCTTCCCTTCTCCATGATGTCGTACCCGAGGTACTCGGGCTCGTTCCAGCCTGCCCCGAGGATGAGCTCGTAGCGTCCGCTCGTCATGATGTCGAGGGCGGTGGCGGATTTGGCGAGGTACGCAGGGTTCCTGAGGCTGTTAAAGAGGGTGATGTGTCCCAGACGTATCTTCTCGGTCTGGACGCCCAGCCCCGCCATGGCAGTCCATGCCTCCAAGTAGGGCTCCTTAACGTCCGATAGCCCCTGCACGTGGTCGTTTAGAAAGACACCATAGTAACCCAGATCCTCCGCTGCTCTTGCGAGCTCAAGCATTTTATCGTAGGTTACTGCTGACCTGATGTAGACGCCGAATTGCATGGGACTTGAGAACTATGATCCCATTTAAACCTCGTTGCTGCTTCACTCGATGACCTTACTAAGCTTGTAGTTGCCTACCATCCGCTCTATCCGCTGCCGCAGCTTACGCACCTCGTCCTCGTGTACACGTATCTTCTGGAGGGACGTTTCTATCAGGACGACGTCATCCGGCGTGATCTCCTTGTCAGAGATTATCTCGTTAAGCTCCTTTACAGGGCATTCAGGGAAATGCGTGATGAGTGATGACCAAAGCTCGTTAGAAACCTTCAAGAGAGCCTCCCTCGCCTGCCACTGAGATCATCATAGAAACCACCACGGATAATTGTTACTGTTTGTTAACAACATTTTAACCTGAGCAGCCATGTCTTATTGTCTCTAGGAGCATAATCGGTTGAGTAAGTCTAAGCTGCCTTTCAAGTCGCCTGTCTTCTACGGGTGGGTTATCGTCGCCGTCTCAAGCCTCGTCATGTTCTTCAGCGGCCCCGGCCAGACGTACAGTGTCAGCGTCTTCATCGACAGCTACATCAACGAGTACGGCTGGAGTCGCAGCGTCGTCAGCAGCATGTACAGCGTCGGCACCTTCAGCGCCGGCATGCTAATGGGGC
>JAFGTA010000129.1 GCA_016934355.1 Candidatus Bathyarchaeota archaeon
GCTGACGCCATGAGGGCGCCGGGGCTCATCCCCTCGGGCGCCGAGTCCCTGTCTACTCTGCCGCTGATCACTTCGAGCCCGTCGGACTCCGCCTTGAACTTGAAGCCTTCCACCTGCTTTATCTTGACAGTCATTCCCGGAAGCACCGATACGGCGGCTTATCAGAGTTACTGGCGGCGGACCCTGACGAAGCCGCCGCAGATGGGCGGCGTGATATACCTCTCGACGCTGAATGAGCCGCCCTTCACGTACCGTACCTGCGTCTGGTGGGTGAACAGGGGCTCCGAGCCATCATCGACCCGCAAGACGTAGCGGTGCCTCACCGCGAACGGCTGATCCGTCTCCGGGTACCCGCCGTAAGCCTCGTACCTGACCCTGAACAGTTCCCCGCTGAAGTCGCTCATGTCGACCCCCTCGACGCCCTGCCCGCCGCCAAGTAAGGGGAGCAAGTCCCTCCACTGGAAAGTCAGTACCCTCCACAGGAACGTGAAGAGCCCCACCTGTTTCCTCTCGGAGGCTGGCTGGTCGTAGTCGCTGAGGTAGGCGTTGGAGCCCGCGGCTGTGCCGTTCATGGTGTACTCGACCCAGCTCCACCTCCATCCCGAGGAGCCGCCCCACGCCCCGGGGACGACCCTCTGAGTCACGGTGAACTCGTACCAGTCGTGCTGCCCAGAGTCGTCGCTCAGCACCCGCAGCGCCTCAAGCCGCGACTCCAGCCGCCCGTAAGGCGCGTGGCGGTGGATGTCCGTGGAGGAGCCGACGTAGTCGTAGAGCCCTGCTGTGTCGCCTATCGTCTCCGTTTCGTTGAGCCAGGTGTAAGCCGATTCGAGGCTGCCCTGGCTATAGGAGCTGTCCCACACCCTCAGCACGCTCTCGTAGGTCCGGTTACCAGAGAATGTGAGCCTCGCCCCTAACACCGTGAGCCTGAACCCGTCTCCCCCCTGCGCCTCCACGTCGAGGCGAGGCTCATAGACTTCGAGGAACAGCTCCGGGTGCTCCCCGTAGAAGAGCACAGGGACCCCGCGCAGCAGGGTCTCCCGGAGTTCGGGTACGCTTTCAGCGGTGAAGCTGGCGGAGTTCACCAGCACAGCCGTGACGTTTCCCTGTGAATACAATACATAAATGGTGGATGCATCCGAGGCGTTCACATGCCCATGAGCCGCGGGAACAGACAGGAGAGCCGTTACCAGTAGGAACGCGAGGGCTGCCCTCCGGTTATACGCTGTGCTCACTGCGGCTCCACCACTCTGGACATGCCCACGCCTGTATATATGGTGCGCCAGCCAACGTTAAAGCCGTGGAGCGCCCCAGTCTAAGCCATGAAGAATAACCCAGTCATCGACTGCCTCCTCGACCACCGCTCCATACGGGCGTACACAGACGAGGAGCCGAGCGACGAGACCTTGGAGTCCATAGTCAGGGCGGGGCAGCAGGCGCCATTCGCCTACCAGAGCTGCAGCGTGCTCCTCAGCAGGAAGCGAGGCAGGAACCCGTGGAAGGCGCCCCTCCTCTTCACGATATGCGTGGACGCCCACAGGTTCGAGGAGATAATGAAGCGGCGCGGCTGGACGTGGGTGATGAACGACCTCGACTACCTCGTCCTCGCCATACAGGACGCCGCGCTAATGACCGAGAACATGATAGCCGCAGGCAGAAGCCTCGGGCTGGGCAGCTGCCTCCTCGGCGCCGCCCCCCACAGGGCAGACAGGATAGCCGAGGAGTACGGGCTACCGCAGCGCGTGTTCCCCATCGTACAGATGACCATGGGGTACCCCGCCGAGGACCCGCTGCCGCGGCCCCGGTACCCGCTGGGCTACACCCTGTTCGAGGACAGGTACCCGGAGTTCACCGATGAGCAGGTCAGGGAGGCGATGCGGGTCATGGACGAAGGCTACCTCGCTCAGGACTACTACAGCGGCATGAACGCGATGATAAGGCTCACAGTGGGCAAGGAGGAGACCCAGACCTACGAGACGTACAGCTGGACCGAGCACATCTGTCGCAAGCTGGGGCAGTGGAACCCTGACCCGGGGAGCCTCGTGGAGCAGTTCAGGAAGCGGGGGTTCACCGTAGCCTAGACAAAATTTATTTGGCATCTCCTGTTCTATCTGGTGCGAGCCTTGGTAGCTCAGTGGTAGAGCGGCAGCCTTGTAAGCTGTTGGTCGCGGGTTCAATTCCCGCCCGAGGCTCCAAAACATTCACCTAATTTTTGCAGCCGTTTCTCTTAAGGCACAGCATTCACCGATGCGCCACTGTCACTAGGCGAAGCGGGGGCTCGGGCCAGGCACACCGAAGCCGCCGACACGACTATGAGGGCTGTGAAGACCGTGAACGGCGTGGCGTAGCTGCCAGATACATCGTACATCCAGCCGGTGTAGATCGGGGCGAAGAACGACAGTGGCGCCGAAATCAGCGACGAGATGCCCTGCTGCTGACCGAACGCCCTCCTCCCGAAGAAGCGGGACCTCAACACGATGTCTAGGGGTATGAACGAGCCGCTGCCGAGCCCCCAAAGCGCGAGGAAGACGTACACCCCCGCCATGGTGGGGGCGAGTAGGAAGACCGTGAGGCCCGAAGCCCAGAGCAGCAGTGCCCCTGCTATGACGAGCCTCAGACGCTGGCCGCCGACGCGGTCCGCTATGACTCCGCCGAGAACCCTCGAAGGTATCATGAACAGCGACATCAACGCGAGCATACCCCCCGCGGCGACGGGGCCCACACCCATGTCTGTGAGGAGTGGGATGATGTGGATGGTGACTCCCTGAGACGCTACCCTGCTGAGGACCCAGGCCACGGTAAGCGCCCAGTAGGTGGGGGTCCTGACTATCTGCCTGATGGTGAAGTCACCATCGCCGTTAGCCGCTCCGTCCACGTTTGAGCCCTTCTCCGCGTCCACACCATCCTGATGCAGGCCATAGAGCTCGGGGCGCCCCTGCCTCACGAAGAGGTACAGGAAAGGCACGCCGGCGAACACCAGCCCGCCCCAGAGCAGGGATGTCACGCGCCACCCCCGCGTCGATATGAGCCAGCTCACCAACGGCAGCGTCAACGCGGGGACGAGACCCATAATCGCGAACCTGACGCTGAACGCCATCCCCCTCTTCCTGTCGAACCAGTTGGTGAGCAGCGTATCGACCGCGATGGTGAAGCCCAGAGAGACCCCCGCCGCTGTGAGCCCCCAGACGACGAAGTAGGCCAGAGGAGTCTCGACGAAGCTCAGGAGCGTCATGCACGCCCCCGTGATGCATGCGCCTGCTAGGATCACCCGCTTCGACCCAAACCTGTCTGATAGCCACCCCGCGAAGAAGAACACCACACCGTTCGACAGGGTGGCTACGCCTGACGTGATCGACGTCTGCGCACGTGTCAGGTCGAACTCCGCCGAGACGGGGCCGAAGAGCGCAGAGGCGCCGTGCACGGTGAACACCTGAGCCAGGCCCGTCAGCACCGCGGTGACGACGTTCATCCACCAACCGTAGAAAACCCTCGGCGGACCCTTCTCCTTCAACGTAATCTACCCCTAGAGGCTCCCAGACTCTATAACTCTTCGTCCATTCACCTCCGAGTCAAAATGTTCGTAAAACCTTAAGCAGCCTACATAATCTTATTCTATCATGTTTTCTACGCTGAGTATCGGAGACTCCATCTTCTCGAGGATCGACACCCCCACCGATTTCACGACTCTACTAAAGGAGAACCTGCCTGACTCGGACCCCATCATCGTCAAGGCTGACTGGGTCGCCATGGAGGAGGACACCCCGAGGAGCCTAGAGGCCCTCCGCTGCCTCATAGAGGCCGCCAGCGGCAGAGTCATCGTCACCGAGGGTCACCTCCTCTGGAGGCCGAGAGAGCTGGAGCCGAAGGGCCTACGGTTCATGGCGGACGACGCGGAGCTAGACTGGGATGGGCTCCTAGAAGGCAAAGGCTGGAGGTGGCTGATACATAAACGCGCCGACTGGGGTTTCTTCATAGACGGGCCACACTGGAGCCACCTTATGAAGGAGGAGCGCCTGTGGCTGGAGAAACACGGGTTCACCGACTTCTTCAAAGATAACGGCATCGAGTACGTCAACGCGACAGACGAGATATGGTCTGGGAGGACAGCCGACCCGAAGATCGTGAAAGAAGCCGTCGAGTCCAGGTATCCACCCGCCTTCACCGCGAAGCTGTACGGCTTCGTACCCGAGAAGCTGTTCAGGCACCGCGGATCGGCCCTCGTCAGCCTGAGCAAGCGCAAGGAGTACCAGAGCTTCACGATGAAGAACGTGTTCGGCCTCATACCCGACCCCGTGAGGGCCTGGTGGCACGGCAGGGGAAACAGGAGGCTAGCCAAGAGCATTCTCGACATAAACAAAGTCTACGGCGCCCTCTTCCAACTCGTGGGGGTGTTCGAGGCCCCCCGCGGCGACGAGTCGAACCCGTTTACGCGGGACGTCGCCGTGAGCGGAAGCGTCGCGCAGCTGGACGCGATACTGAACCACGTGACTGGGTGCGACATCAAAGACGCGGGGTATATTCCTTCGGGGAACGGCTTGTTCGGCTCATATAACTCCGAGTTGCTCAGAGAAGCCGAGGCGCGTCTAAGCGGCTGGTTCCCAGCCCCAACGAAGGCACCCTGAGACTATACACGGGTTTTATCAGCGAGACTCCTGTGTGGAAACCTACTACAGGAGGTTAACTCCAGAATTTATTTTCTTAAAAATATGGTCAAAAATATGGTGAAGAGTGGGTTTTCCATTCCTCAGTAGAAAGTGGGCTGGTTCTCGTAGACGTGCTTACCCGGGTCCATCTTGGCTGTCTCCTCGGGTGAAAGCACCTCCACGAGCTCGTAGCTGCGTGAGCCCAAGCCGAGTTTCTCGCCGTACTCGCAGACCAGGTACGGGTTCTTCCACGGCCCCCACAGCCGCTGGAAGGGGTGAAGGTCCGCCTCCGGGTCGAGGTTCACCTTCTTGATGTACCCGGGCACCATGGACTCGATGAGCCCGGTCTCCTTGATCAGGTCGAGTGTAGCCTGTTCGACGGCGACGATGTCTTTGCTCCCGGTGATCCCGATGTCTGGGACGACGATGGGCTGCCCGAACCCGGTACAGTCGCACTGGGGGGTGATGTCCAGCAGATAGTTGAGGTAGAACACCTTCTCGGGTTTGAAGGTTTCAAGCACCTTGCCCGCCGCCACAGCCATCAACTCGTTGAACGCTGCGAAGTTGCCCTGCTGCAGCGACAAGGCTCCCACACCCTCGTCCGCCTTCATGCACTCCAGGCAGTTGGCGTTCCTGCAGGAATACCAGTCGTTTACCAGCTTCTTCTCCTTCTTGTCCCACTTCAACGCGCCTGTGGGGCAGCTGCTCACGAGCTTCTTTACGTGCCCCTGCGTCAGCTTGTCCTCGTCATACCATTTCACGCTGTTCTCGATGCCGTGTATCTTGTTCCACCTGTCTGTGCCGCAGTACCCGCCGAGGGCGAGGTTCTTGAAGGCGCCGCCGTAGCCGCAGATGCCGTGACCCTTGGAGTGGCTGACGTCTATGAGGGCGTCGGCGTCGTGGAGGACGCCTCCCATGTTCATCTCGTCCACCGTCCTGTAGTATATCTCGGTGTTGAAGTGGTAGCCGTCTTTTATACCCGAGACTGGGATGATCGGGCAGCCGCAGGTCTCACTGGTGTAGCCCCGGTCCACGGCGTTGTAGACGGCGGTGGGGTTGTCCGTGACGAAGGGGTATGCGCCTGTCTCCTTTATTTTGGCTACCAGTCGTCTGATGAAGAACACGGGAACGGTCTGGAAGCCGTCGCGGAACCCGAGGTGCATCTTTATCGCTACCTTGTCCTTCTTCTCGATGGATGAGAAGTCGAGCAGCTCCATTATCCTGTCGTGCTTGGCTGAGAGCGTCGCGAATGTGGCGCTGATACCGTGCATAATGGACCCGTAGTAGACTTTTGGATTCGTCAAAACCTTTCAACTGTGCAAACGGGTGCACAGATAAAAAGGTTTTGAAATAGGCTACATTTGTTTGATGAACAAAATAAACGTTAAGTGGTGCTGGGTTACTCCCTGTCTTTCACACCGACAAGATATATCAGCGCCGCCGCTACGTGCATCCCACCGTAGACAAGCCCCATGACGCCCCAGCTTGAGACGTCGAGTATGACCCCGCCCAGCGACGCCCCCAGCGCCATGCCAAGCTGGGTGGCAGCCGAGTTCAGCGACGTCATGGTGCCCCTGTACCGCGGGACCTGGACGAGGAGCAGGGTGTTCGCGCAGGTCAGGACCACACCAGCCGCTACACTCATGACTGCGCTAAGGACAATGGCCAACCCGAGGCTAGGCGAGTTCATGTAGCCCACGACGAGCAGACCGGTAAGAAGCGAGCTGACTACCATCACCCTCTTGCCGCCGAGCCGCCTCGCGATCAGCCCCCCGACATAGTTGCCCACCAATACGCCCACGACCAGCAGCGAAAATATCCTGGATGAGTCAGAGAGGGAAAGCACGAAGCCCTCCCGCAGGTAGGTCACAGAGTACGCCACCACGCCCCCCGCCCACGCGCCACCCGCCAACATGTTGCCCAAGAGACACGCCAACGCTGAGCGCGACGCGAACACGCCTCTGTACCCCTCCAGGACATCCGCTCCGCTCGCCGTCGCCTCGCTTCGTATGCTGGGCAGAACCCTCTGGGAGAGCAGAAGGGCTACGGCTGTCATGGGGGCAACGAGGAACATGAACGCCTGCCTCCAACCCCAAGCCGCCACCACGTACCCAATGAGCTGAACCATCACGAGGTAGGAGATCGTCCGCACCGCCGCCACGGTCCCCACTACCTGAGGCCGCCTATCCTCGGTGAAAGTCTCGCCGATGTACGAGAACACCATAGGTGTCACGAGGGAGGTCACGAGGCCCACCGCGGAGAAGCAGACTAGGAGCAGGCTGAAGGTGGGCGCGAAGCTGCAGCACAGGACCGAGATCAGGTTCACAAGCAGCCCACCCAGGAGCAGCGACTTGTAGCTGTACCTGACGCTGAGCACGCCCATGGCGAGGGCGACGATTATAGCGAGAACGCTGCCGACGGACCTGATCTGGCCCGCGAGGCCGACGCTGACGCCGAAGGCTGCGGCGACCTCGATGAGGCTCATGCTTATGATGAGCCCCGGCGGGTCGATGGAGGAGATGGAGGCTATGAGGGTCGGCAGTGTCAGGCTCCTGTTCTTTGGCTCAGTCTCTTCCCTCAATCTACTGCCTCACAGGTCAATTATTTCTGGGATTACCTTTTCCCCGATCAACTCGATGGGCGTTATCTCGTGGTCGTTGGGCATGTTGAATATCACGTAGTTGAACCCCATCCCCGCGAGCTCCCTGCACATCCCGACGACCTCGCCCGGCGTCAACCCTCCCGCCGAGACCTCCATGGGGCTGAGAACCGACTTATCGATCTCGTCGTAGTCACGCCCCACATTCTCGCAGTGCCTCCTCAGCGCCTCCAGCTTGTGCCCCAGCCTCTCCTTCCGCGTCCCGTAGTTCGTGTATGAGCGGTCGCTGTAGCCCTTGAGCTTGGGGTGGGCGCCTAGGTGCAGGTTGCAGGCGTCGCCGTACTTAGCCACGTAGCGGAGGGTCTTCCTCTTCCCAGAGCCGCCAATCATAATGTAGGGGTGAGGCTTGCTTACGGGCTGGGGGCTGCAGATAGGCTCCTCCAAGCGGTAATACTTGCCCTCGAACGACGTCCTGTCGTCTCTCCACATGTGGTGGGCTATCTTCAGGGTCTCCTCTAGGCGCCCCGTCCTCTCCTTGACTGAATATGGGAAGGGGACGCCCATCCCCCTGCTCTCCAGCTCATACCACCCGGCTCCAACCCCGAGTATGCCCCTGCCCCTAGACATCACGTCCAGCGTCGTCACCATCTTGACGAGGACGCCGGGGTGCCTGTAGAATGAGCCGGTCACCATCGTGCCCAGCTTGACGTTCCGGGTCACTGCAGCCATGTAGGCGAGCGCCGTGTACGCCTCCAGCATGGGCTCCTCCGGCGCCCCGTATCCCTGCCCCACCTGGTAGAAGTGGTCCATCACCCAGACGCTGTGGAAACCTGCTCCGTCAGCAGCCCGCGCTATCTCGGCGAGCTTCGAGCCGATGTTTTCAGCGCCTCCCGGCCAGTTGAAGCGGGGTATCTGCAGCCCTACCTTCATAGGTCTTTCACCGCTTCAACGCCGGTTTCCCGTGCCTTGTTCATGAGAGAAGTGTTACGTTTCGCCGAGTCCGGTCCCGATGTTCCGGGTGTCTGGAGTGTGGCGATGTGCCGCATTCCGAGGTAGGGGAGGATCGATTCAAGCATCTCTACTGTCTGCTTCGCATAGTATGAGCCGCCGCCTGAAGGAACCACCAGCACGACTCTTTTACCTTGGAATACGGTTCGGTCGACCCCGTACCAGCGGTCTATGAAGGCTTTCATCTGGGCCGTCGGCCCCCACCAGTAGACAGGCGTCCCCAGAACCCAGACGTCGCTTTCCTTCATCTTTTGGAGAGTTGAAGCGAAATCGTCTTCGATTGTACATCTGCCTGTGTTTTGGCATGCTTTACAGGCTCTGCACGGCTGGATGTTCATCTCGCCGAGATGCAGCTTCTCGGTCACAGCGCCTGCCTCTGCTGCTCCTTTCAGCACCTGCTCGACGAGGGTGTCCGTGTTTGCGCCCCTCCGGGGGCTGCCTACGATTCCCAGAGCCCTAGTTTTCACTCTTTTCATCTCACATGTTCTTTATGGCGGGTAGCACCTCGTCTCCGATAGCCTCTATGGGCGCTATCTCGTGGCTGTTAGGCATGTTCAGTATCACCTGCTGTATGCCGAGTTCGCCCAACTCCAGACACAGTTCAAGGACATCATCGACGGTCATCGCGTCAGGCGCTACCCTGACGGTTCCGAGGATGGTCTTCTCTATGCCTTCATAGTCTCTGCCGTGTTTCTCGCATAGGCTCCTGAGCCTGTTCAGCCTGTCTGGGATGTATTCTCGGCGTTCCGCGTATTTCTCGCGCATCCAGTCCTGGAACTCCGGGAGAGGCGACCCGAACTGGAGGTTCACGGCGTCTGCGTACTTAGCAGATATGTTGAGCATCCTGTCGCCTCCTCTCCACATCCCGACTAGGATCGGCGGGTGTGGCTTGCTTATCGGCTGAGGGCTGCAGACTGGTTCCTCGAGCTGGTAGTATTTTCCTTTGAAGGACTCCCTGTTGTCGCTCCACATGTGGTGGGCTATCTGAAGAGTCTCCTCCAGGCGTGAGATGCGTTCACGCAGTGGCGGGCGGTGCACCCCGTACCCCAAGATCTCCCGCTCCACCATGCCTCCCGGCCCTATGCCGAGGTA
>JAFGTA010000130.1 GCA_016934355.1 Candidatus Bathyarchaeota archaeon
AGCCTCCGTGTAGTACTCGGAGGTCTCCACCTGCGCGAGTATCTCCCAAGACCCCAATGCCTCCGGCACGATGGTGATCGAGAACGATCCGGTCCCAGTTGTGACACAGCTCTGGGTGAAGCTCTCCGTCGGCGACACCACCAAAACGCATATAGGCACTCTTCCTATCGCCGGGGTGACCCTGCCGGATATCTGGAAAGGCTGAGTCTCCTTGGCGACGGAGTTACCGAGGCTCGTCGTCACGACAAGCGTCCTCTTCTGGACTGTGAACCCATTCTCCGTCGTCACCGAGGCGTGACAGAACCCGTCGCCGCCGTACTCCAGGGTGACTGTGTAGGAGCCCACCCACGGTGGGGTGAAGCTGTACTCGTACTCCCCTGTGGCGCCCGTCATCACCTTCACGGTCTTCTCGCGGCTGCCGCACTGGAACCTGAGCGTGTGCTCGGTGTTGCTTAGCGTCGAAGACCCGACGATGTTGATGCTCTCGCCGCCGTACATGGATATCCGTGACATGCTCAGCGAGAGATCGACCATGTCCTTCACCTCGAAGACCCCCGTCGTCGACCCCGTGTTATCTACCTCGTCCCTGGCGTGGACACGGTACTTCACCAAGTCGTTACGCATGAGCCGGGGAAGCCTGCACTTGTACCCATCAGGTGTCTCAGCCATCTCGATGCTATCCTGAGTGGCCCAGTTGTCGATGGTGTAGTTGACCCACACCCTCTCGATCTCGTTATGAGATGCGACGTTCGCTAGAATAGTCGTCTCCCTCCCGGTGTAGCCGACGACGTCAGGGTAAACTAGAGTGACGTTAAGCGGCCTGTAATCCGTCTTGAGGTAAAACTCCACAGTACCGTAATCATACTCGGCCAGCAGAACCAGGTAGTAGAACACAGTCGGGTCGTCGACCACCGTCTCGGTCGAGTTATTCACCGGCTTACCGAAGGTCACTATCATGTCTTCCCCGCTGAACTCGCAGCTCGCCGTGTAGTCGATGAAGCTGGCGCCCTCGATCGAGGTGTTGTAGCCGCCATACATGTCGTTGTGTTGCCCGGACAGCATGTGTCCCCAAGGCACGCCGATGCCCCTCAAGTAGTGGCCTACTCCCTGGCTTGGGTTCGCCATCGGGTAGACTCGCGCCTCGTACATGTCGAGGCCCGGGTAGCCCTGATTAAGATTAGGGTCAGGTACCTTGACTACTAGCTCGAAGTCTTCGTTGGGGGTGTCGAACTCGTACGCGTAGTTAAACCCTACAGGGTAAGGGTCGCCCACCCGCGACTTGCCGTACAGCGTGACGCTGTACTCCTTGTTCATCTCGATGTGCTTGATCAGCATGAATACCGCCGCCTCGTCGCCCCTGCTGTCCTTGGGGTCGTTGTATATCCTGAAGGTATAGGAGCCCTCCATCTCGGGCACGAAGTACTGTTTCTTCACGCCAGAAGCCACCTGCTCCGGCTGCCCAGCCGACTCTGTATGCCTTGAGACCAGACGCATGTACGGGTCGTATACCTCGACGTCGTAATCCGTAAGGTACGACACATCCAGGGTCTTGTTGAACACGAACTCGCCGACGAGGAAGATATGGTACTTCTGCCCCATCTCCAGTTTACACTTGATCTCACCCGGAACCGGGTACTGGCCGCCAGCCGGCTTCGCTATCGTGAGTTCATGCTGCCCGTCGTCCCACGGCGCCGGGGCATCCATGTTGATGAAGATGGGCTCAAACGGCTTGGTAAGGGTGACCGTGGCGCCTTTCACGGAAGGCATCGGCAAAGAAAAGGCCAGTAAGGCGAAGAGGAAACAGAGTAAAACGGCTCTGGGGATACCTGTCTCAACTGTCCTCTGCTCAACTCTTTCCATACTACACATGTTATTTACCCCGTCTCAGTTACGTCTATTACTGAATCCTGACGCAGCGCCTTGCCTTCACTGATTATGGCTCCTGAGATACTCCTGAATCTGATGATTGAAATTTCCATGAGACCTGTATCTTACCTCTAGATAATTAATAAAGAGATTATGAAGTTACTATCTGCTTTATCGATACGCTATCACCTCGGCTTGAATAGGGCGAAGACAATGCCCCCGGTACCGGGAAAACCTGATTAAAATATGGAAGAGACCCGTGCCCGCGGCGCACAGCGTCTAACCCCCTACACGTAGATCTCCACCACCGCGGGCCCCCCAGGCCACGTGATGGTGACGTCCTCATCGTATATCGACGACCATTGAGGGCTCCACCAACCACCGGTCCTCCTCTCGACCAAGAGGTGGTAGGTGCCTGGACCCGTGTCTGTGACGTCAAACGTGAACATGCACGTTCCAACGGTCCACGTCAGCGTCTGCTGATCGTAGTAGTATGGCGAGTCTCTCGTGAGGGTCGTCCTGTAGGAGCCGAAGAAGCCGAACCATATGCTCCCCTGCTGGCCTACGAACGCCACGATCCTGAGGCTCTCGGTGTGCCAGTCTGCCTCAGTTCCGTCGTAGATTATCATCCCGGCCTGTGAATCATACACGTTGCCTCTGGCCGAGGTCATCTTCACGCTGAACTCCGAGTCGGTGCCTGCCTGCGTCGGCACGTTGTAGGGACCGAGTATCTTATCCTGCTCCATGGGGAGAACGGTTACGTTCAAGTCCATTATCGTGTTGTTGATCCACAGGCGGATGATGTTTATAGGGACCTCCGACTTGCTGTTCACCTTCACCTCAAGCTGCGACTCACCCGACACAGGGTAAGCGAAGATATCCATGTCCTCCCGGGACTTCTCGTCATCCTGTCTCCTTATCTCCAGCTTCTTCTGTTCGAGTACGGTGTCGGCCTGCTTCATGACCAGGAACATAGGCACCACTGCGCTGAACATTATACCTATGAAGATCAGGGTGCCGAGGATCGTTGAAACGGCTTTCCTACGGCACGATGTACGTCTTGTACGCATCGTTCTGCCTCCTACTATGGATCTTAATCACTACGTCATCGCCGCTGGACAGCTCGTCACCCGTGAAGTCGAAGGTGACTGCCTTGACATCTCCTCCCGATAGTTCCTTACCATAGTACTGCTTTTCTATGGTGCTGTTAGCGGTGATGTAAATGTCTACGGTGACATCGGCCTCACCGTAGTTGAAAATCCATATCTTCAACGAATGATTCGCATGATATTGTGCGTGTTCGACTTCGAACCTCTCTACTATCTCGTTGACGAGGCTCAGGGTATCGTTAACGTACCCATCGGCGGTGGACGTGGCGGCTCCTAGGCTGTATGACCACACGGCTCCTCCTATTGCGAGGACCACGCCTGAGAGGATGACGGTGGCGATGACGGGGGACAACGCGTGCCGCTGCTTCACTAACCGAAACCTCCGCCGATGTTCATGTTAGAGACCGCCCAGATGCCTCCGATTGACACAAGGCTCAGCGCTATCGCGTGCTTGAACCCACCCGACACCCTGCCCGACGTGATCTTCCCAGAGACCAGGCCGAGCGAGAACGCGTGTATCGACAGCGGAGTAAGCAACGTCTTGTAGAGCAAGACCTGTGGGACGCTGATCCCGAGGTTCGAGCCTGTGAAGAAGCCGAGGAACATCACTGTGGTCCCTGTCAGAAGCGCGGCTCCGATGTAGGGCACAATGAGTAGCGGGAGAAGCACGGCTTTCTTCTCCGCCTCAAGCTGCTTGGTGGACTCGCTGAACTCGGCGAGGCTCTCTATGCTTCCCTCCGTCCCGCCGCCGACCTCAATGGTGTCGATGAGAAGATAGATGTTGATGAGGGCCAGCCAGTTCTTGATCTTACCGGAGAACTCCTGGTATATCTGCCTCAGCGGGTACCCCCAGTTGATCTTTGTGCTGATATCCTTGAGGTACCTGCTGAACCCCCTGTACTCACGGGCGCTGAGGGCCTCGATGCTCTTCTCGGGGCTGAGGCCGCTCTTCCGCACCTCCACAAGGTCCCTAAGGAACTGGGTGATGCCGTCCATCAGGCTGTTGTCCCTGCCCGCCGTGTAGTAGTCCGAAAGATACACGGGTATCGCGACCATGATCAGCGTGAGAGTGACCCCGATCGCTGGCTCCGTTCCCTCCGCGAAGTTCAGACTCTCCCTCAAATATATCATAGAGTTGGTCAGCCATGGAACGTACATGTATTTTTCATCGAAGAAAGGCAGCACCAGCTGCGACGCCAGACCTACCCCAACGGGTATCATCCCCGCTAACACGTAGTAGGGCTTCCAGTTGGATATCGGGTAGTTGAACTGAACCGAGTCCCCTGCGAATATGAAGAGGAACGAGATCATCGGCATCGCGACGAAGCTGAACAAGAAGAACTGAGACTCCGAGATGCCGACGCCAGCTGTTGGAAGACTGAGGCCCACGACGAACACGAGGAAGATCCCCAGCACGCCCAGGATGCCTATTATCGTGTAGGCTTCCATGAGCATGGCCGCGGTCTCGCCCTTCGCCCTCACCTTGGTAGTGAGGCGCTTGAACATGCCGTGGGTCTGGTTGAAGAGGTAGTGCAGCGTGTCGCCGCCCGTCCGTACGCTCGAAGCGTAGCCCAGCAACAGCTCGTTGTACTCCTTCAACTCCACGGTCTTAGCCGCCTGCTCCATAGCCGAGACGGGGTCCATGCCGGTGGACATCACCGAGGTCTCTATCCGCGAGACCTCGTCCTGCATCTTCGGGAGAAGGTCCATGCCCCTCATCCTGAGGAAGCTCTCGAACGGTGAGAGGCCGCCGCTCACCATGACGCTGATGTACATGGAGGCGTAGGGTATCTCTATCTGGAGACTTGACATACGGTTGCTGGAGAACGTCCTAGGGAGCACGACCCCGAACATTATGATAGCCAGGGGGATGAGGCATGAAAGAGGAAGGTACATTATATTATCGAGGGCCAGCTGGCCGCTGTTAATAAACCTGACAATGTTGTACACAAGGAAAGACACAGGGATTACACACGAGACCAACGCCAAGAACCCCACGAGGCTGAAGTAGACCTCAGAGTGGATCTTCATGTACGCGGAGTCAAGGTCCTTGTCCACGTTCTTGAAGGTCTGGGATAGGATACGTCCAATCCAGCCGAAGTAGGCGTAGCAGAAGTCCCGTATCAACTCTTGCGAGTTATCGCTCTTCATCCCTAGTCCGCCTCCTTCTTGATCTCAGGTGCGGCACCATTCGACTGTTTTTCCAGCGCCAACTGACTCGCGTCTTTAGCGAGCTCCCAGAGCATCTGCGTGGCGAAGTCGAGCTCTGTTTCCTGCTCCTCCGTGACAAGGTTGTCCACAGGGGACTTGGCCTCCTCGGCCTCGACAGGCTCCTCGGCGGCGACTTCCACCGCCATAGGCTCAACGATGGACGCCTCGACCGTCGGCGGCTCAATGTCCACCGGATCACTAATCATAGCCTCGATGGTCATTGGCTCAACAATCGTTGGCTCAACAGCCACTGGCTCAACAGCCTTGGGCTCCACTGTAGTGAACTCAGCCTCTGCATCAAAGACGGGGCTCTCCGTGGATACAGGTTCCAGGGGTGCAGGCTCCTTTGCTGCAGGCTTCTTTACTGCAAGCGTCTTGAATGCAGGTTCTGAGGTGACGGGTTCGACGAAGGACTCAAGCACCGAGGATGACGCCTCCTTCAACGCGTCCATGATGTCCTCCTGCTCCTCCGTTTTCACTGGGAGACTCTTCTTCGGGGCCTCGCCTTCAACGACAGTCGATTTATCAAACCTCTGCTGAGTATAGTAGCTAAGTATCTTCTCGGCTACGTCGCTCTGGTGTTTAACACCGCTCTCAACGATCTCCTTGATGAAGCTTTCACGCTTGTCGAGTTCCTGAAGGATCTCCTTCATCGACATCCCGGTCGTGGTCGATATCTGCTGCAGTATGAAGCTATCCTTGAACCACGTGTTGAATACGTCCTTCCTCGGGTCCCAGCGGGACACCTCGATGTAGTTGTCGAATTCAGCGATCTCGGAGACGGTCCTGACCCTTCTCCCAAAGTTCAGACCATCCTTCTTGTCTGGCAGCTCGACTCGCTGGATGTACATTGCGATGTTCATCAGCGGGATGTATACCTCGCTGACGTTCATCGGCGGCGACGTCAGACGTTTGACGACGCGGTCGATGCTGTCTGCGTGCATCGTGCAGAGTCCGCCGTGGCCCGTCGCGAGGGCCTGGAACAATACGTACGCCTCCTCTCCCCTAACCTCGCCAACGATGACGTAGTCAGGCCGATACCTGAGGCTGACCTTAATGAGGTCAAAGAGGCTGATGCTGCCGCTTGGGCCGTCACCGAAGTTGAAGCTCTCCCTGCTGTGTAGCTGGGTCCAGTTGGTAACAGGTGGGCTCAGCTCGGGGACCTCCTCGACTGTGACTATCTTGTCGTTCTGGCTCATCAGGCTAAGCAGGGCGTTGAGCGTGCTGGTCTTGCCGGCGCCGGTTCCGCCCACGATCATGAAGCTCTTCTTATACTCAAGTATGAACCAGAAGTAGGCCGCGATCCTCTCGTTGAGGGTCCCTA
>JAFGTA010000131.1 GCA_016934355.1 Candidatus Bathyarchaeota archaeon
ACGAACCTCTGCCCCATGAGCCTGAAGCCCATGGTGGCCTCAAGCACCTCGTCCAGCCTGTCAGGCGTAATCGGAAAATCAATAATGACGTTACCTGTTCCGCCGTAGATCGCTGGAGGATTATACTCCGCCAGCTTCAGCTTGAGCTCCAGAAGCCCGTCGTCACCCAGCTGCCCCGGGTCTATCGTGCCGGTGAACACGCTCTGCATGGCGCCGAGGTACTCGTAGGGCCCCAGGTCGTCTGAGACGCCGACGTAGAACGACGTGACATCGTAGACCCTGTTCCAGCGGGTCCAGAGGTCCGTGTCGCCTGTGAGGGCTGCCGTCAACAGGCACGCCTGCAGGGTCTGCACGTCGGCGTCGTACTCTGATATGAAGGCGGTGCACGGCGGCATCATGAAGCAGGTGGTCCCCTCCTCTACGTTGGGGTCACCCTTCAAAAGCATGGACATCCTGCCGTACCACATCACCGCCTTGAAGTAGTTCATGAGCTTCTCGGATCTGGTGTAGTGTCCCCGGGGGACGTACTGCGAGTAGTCCTCCCTGTAGATGAATATCCCCGACTCGTTGAAGCCGCTGTGAGCCTCGATATTAGCCAGCTCAGCCTCGACCAGGTCCTCCACGAAGGCGCCGGGGGTGAAGCCGTACCTCTCCAGGTCCTCCTCGTAGAAGCTGCCGGTGTCGTAGCTGTAGGCGTCCTCCACCTCCGATATCTGTTCATCGCCGGGCTTCAGGAGGCATAGGCCGACGGCGAGGTACGCCGCGTTTCTCCTGTGCGCCTCCCTGACCTTCCCCTCCGTGAGGCTGTACTGCGCCACAGAGTAGTCGTAGAGAGCACGGCTGATGTTCCAGACGTCGCCGTAGAAAGTCGCCTCCTCTATCCTGCGGAGGGTCTCGTCGAACTGTATGTGGTAGAGGTGCAGCAGGGAGTCCGAGGTTATGAAGATGGGGACGTCCGCGTCCCTGAGGTCGTCGTACACCGTCTGGATATGCTCCTCGTCCTCGTCGAACGGGTTGTCGATGACCACGAACCCGTTGGAGTAGAGCAGCTGCTCAGCCCCGTCGCTCATGGGCACCAATGAGGTGAAATAATCATAGTTGGTGATGCCAGCCTGGTCGAGGGGAAGCGAGTACTGGAGAGCCGCAGCCGTGCCGCCCCAGTTCGTCGGCGTCAACTCGAAGCCGTCGGTCATCACAGAGTCAGCGACCACCACCGCGGCCTCTCTCTGCTTCTCAAGCTCACGCCTCAGCCTGTGCTCAAGGATAGCCACGTCGCTGCTGAGGTCGTCGTTCTGGTCCTCCAGCCACTCAACGGACTCCTGCAACTCATTCACAGTATCCAGAAGCTCGTCTATTTGCCTGAGTAGTGCCTCCGTCTCGTCGCCTTGGCTCGCCTGCGAGCCCTCGCCGATCCTGTATCCTATGAATCCACCGCCCAGCCCCGACACCAAGACCGCGGCGATCAGGAGCAAAGCCTTCGGGTATTTACCTTCCATGGGTACAGAGAAGCCGAATGTCGATATAATACTACATTTTAGAACGGGGTCTCGGGAGGCGTTCAGCCTTCCTTCATGTAGGCCCGGACGATGACGACGTTCTCCCTGGGCCAGTCACTCATGTCCCCGTACGGCGTCTGCTTGACCCCGGTCAGCACAGACTCTATGGCGTCCACGACGTCCAGTCCCTCCACCACCTCGCCGAAGACGGCGTACCCGTGCCCGTCCGGGTTAGGGTAGTTCAGCCCCGCGTTGTCCACCGTGTTGATGAAGAACTGGCACGTCGCCGAGTTCGGTTCTGAGGTCCTCGCCATGGCTATCGTGCCCCTCTTGTTCTCAAGCCCGTTACGGCCCTCGTTCTCTATGGGGTCGTGGCCCTCCTTCCACGTGCCGTCCGGGTAGAAGCCCCCGCCCTGAATCATGAATTCCTTGATCACCCTGTGGAAGACGAGCCCGTCGTAGAACCCCTCCTCGATGTACGAGACGAAGTTCTCCACCGTTGTAGGCGCCTTGTCCCTGTTCAGCTCCACCTCGATGGTTCCCAGGCTGGTCTCGAATACCGCTATCTCTGTCACCTTAGATTCCCGCATGAACATGTTCGCCACAGATATAACGATTGAGCCGCTGAAAAGGAACAGCACGATGACCGTGAGGACGGTCTTACGGGTGAGCTTCATGGGTAGAGGAGGATATCAGATCCTTTTTAAAGAATTGCGTCGATGCCCGCCCTAGCTGATGGCGCCCAGCAGGTCGGCCTTGGTGACTATGCCCACCACCTCGCCCTTCCTCTGCACCAGCACCGCGGGGTAGTACTTGAGGAGGCTGGATAATAGGCTCAGCGGAGCGTCGTCCGAGACCTGAGGGAAGGACTCCTCCATCACGTCCCTGACGTACCTCTTGCTGGGCGGCGCGTCGTCGTCGGGGTACAGCATCTGCTCCAGCAGCGTCCTCTCTGAGATGCCGCCCACAGGCTTGTCGCCGTTCATCACGGGGAGCTGGCTGAAACCGTGTTTCCGCATCAGGTCCACCGCGTCGTGGATGCTCGCGTCTGAGCGGACGCTAACAACGTCCGCCGTCATTATCTCGTTGGCAGAGACCTCCTTCTTACGCTCGATGCCGTCGAGGGCCTCGAAGATGGCTTTGACCTTGAGGTAGCTGGGCTCTATCTTGCCCGCCTCCAGCTTGGCGATGTAGCTCTGGCTCACGCCTGCGAGGTCCGCTAGCTGGCTCTGGGTGAGGCCCAGCTTGCGCCTCCTGTCTGGGATGATGTCGATGGCTGGTAGCATGGCATCTGTGGACGGGGGATCACATATATTCTTTACGTCATTTTTTTAGTTAGGTCGTATTATTCATGGCATATTTACGACACCGGCAAGCAAATATTCACCTAGGAATACTCTTCACAATAAATCATAAATATAGGAATAGTGGGCGTATTAGCACCGAAAAAGGAGTGAACCGAAACTCTCGTTTAAACTAGACGACTGGGGAACCTTCGAAGGCATCGGCAAGGGCTACGCCTTCAAACAGGAAGGAGGATTCTACTCGGTGCTGGAGACAAAGGTCGGCAGCTACCGCGGCAACCACGTCCACCCAAACACGCAGTACACGCTGCTTCTCTCTGGGAGAGCCAGGTACGTCCTCTACGAGGACGGCGAATACAGGGAGGTGCCGCTGCGCGTGGGCGAGGTAGCCAAGGTGAAGCCGGGGGTCCCGCACGTAATGGTGGTCGAGGAGGGCATCACCACTTTCGAGTGGTGGGACGGCGACTTCATAGCCAAGCCCTGCGGCGACGAGTTCAAGGACCACGTTGCCGGCAGACTGGGCCCAGAGCACTTCAAAGACAAGTGACGCCTCCACCACCTAATTTTATTTACATTCACGCCACAATAATTCATCGAACAGGCATGAGCACCCTAGGCACAATGCGCGGGACATTCTACTTCGACGCCCACGGAGAGGTCAACACGAGGAAGACGCTTGAGCTGACACACACGAGGGCGGTGGAGCTTGGCATCGACAAGGCAGTCGTCGCCTCTGAGACGGGACTCAGCGCCCTCGCCGCGCTGGACGTATTCAAGGGGTTACAGGTCATCGTCGTCAGCTCGGCCGCCGGCACCAGGGTGGAGGGAACCGTAGTCGGCGACCTAAAGATAGGGATACCCGACGAGGACGTATACAGGGAACTGGTTGACGGGGGAGCCAAAGTGGTCCGGGGCAC
>JAFGTA010000132.1 GCA_016934355.1 Candidatus Bathyarchaeota archaeon
AGTGAACGGATAAGGAACAGGTTCAACTGCAAGGGGAGCCTGCGGGAAGACATGACAAACTGCGTGGGCTGCGGACGATGCACGGTGTTCTGCCCCGCGGACATCGACTACGTTGAGGTGATGAAGAAGGTGAGAGGTGACATCAGGTGAACGTGAACCCCCTCGAGCCCATGAAGGCTCGGATAACAGAGGTCGAGAAGATGACAGACATCGAGCGGCTCATCAAGATACGTTTCCAGGACAGGGAGTACGCGGAAGGCTTCAGGTACATGCCTGGGCAGTTCGTGAAGCTCGGCGTCATGGGCGTCGGTGAGGCGCCCATTAGCATATGCACAGCCCAGGACGGGGAGCCCGGGCTGGAGCTCTGCATCAGGGACGCGGGCAGGGTCACCAGCGCCATCCACAAACTCAAGGTAGGGAACATCCTGTGGGTCAGGGGACCATACGGCAACGGTTTCCCCATGGACGCCTACGAGGGAAGTGACCTGCTATTAGTGGCAGGCGGCCTCGGGATCGCTCCGATACGCGGTGTACTCCAGTACGCCCTCCAGAACAGGGAGAAGTTCGGCGAGATCAGCGTCCTCTACGGCGTCAGGTGCTACGACCTCATGCTATTCAGAGACGACATACTCGACAACTTCAGGAACGGTGACCGCCGCGGCGTCAAGCTCTACCTCAGCTACGAGGACAAGGAGGACGAGGTCTGCTACGGCCTGGAGTGTGAGCGGGACGACAGGTGCACCCAGGGGCTGGTCACCAAGCTATTCGGCATGCTGGACAAGCCCTCAGATAACACCTACGCTGTTCTCGGCGGCCCGCCCATCATGTACAAGTTCACGGTCATGGAGCTTGAGAAGCTGGGGTTCAGACCGGAGCAGGTCTACATGACGCTGGAGCGGCGTATGAGGTGCGGCGTCGGACAGTGCGGCCACTGCATCGTCGGCACCGGCAAATCCATCAAGTACGTCTGCAAGGACGGCCCGGTGTTCACGCTGTGGGACGCCATCAACACCAAGGGGATGATCTAGGATGACCAAGCCAAGGATAGGGATATTCAGCCTCACAGGCTGCGCCGGCGATCAACTTCAGATACTCAACATGGAGGACGAGCTCCTGGAGCTCGTCGGCCACCTGGACATCGTCGACTTCCAGGAGGGCAGCAGCCGCAAGGAGGAGGGCCCAGTGGACGTAGCCTTCGTCGAGGGCTCTGTATCCACGGAGACCGACCTGAGGCACCTTAAGGAGATCAGGGAGCGGAGCAAGGTGCTCATCGCATTCGGTAACTGCGCCATCGAGGGCTGCATACAGGCAATGAGGAACAGCGAAGGCTCCATCGAGGCTAGGCTCAAGGAGGTCTACGGCGTCGAGCCCGGGTTCTTCGACGCCAGGCTCAGCAAGCCCCTCAGCGAGTACGTGGCGGTGGACCTCCAGATACCGGGGTGCCCGGTGGAGAAGGAGGAGACCCTCAGGGCGATAACGTCGCTGCTTCACGGCGACCTCCCGCCGAGGTACACGTACCCCGTCTGCGTCGAGTGCAAGCTCAACGAGTACCCCTGCGTCATAACCGAGAGCGGCAAGCCGTGCCTCGGCCCAGTGGTAAGGGCCGGGTGTAAGGCGCGGTGTCCGGGGCTCGGGCTCGACTGCATCGGATGCAGGGGCCCAGTCGACGAGGCGGGGGGCTTCGCCGCGGAGTTCAGCATGCTCATCGAGAAGGGATACACCGAGGAGTTCATCCTCAACAGGCTACGCGTGTTCAGCGGGGAGCTCGCGGACGACTTCCTGAGAGGCGGCAAGCAGTGACGAGGAATATGGTGATAGACGAGCTGACCCGGGTCGAGGGCCACGGCGGCATAGAGGTCGTGCTCGACGGCGGCGAGGTGAAGTCAGTCAAGTTCAACGTCTTCGAGGGGCCCCGGTTCTTCGAGTCCCTCATAAAGACCGTCCACTACGAGAAGATACCCGACATAACTAGGCGCATCTGCGCCATATGCACAGCGAGCCACAGCCTGGCATCCATCGGGGCCATCGAGAACGCGTTCGACGTCGAGAACACGCGCCAGACTGAACTGCTGAGGGACCTTCTGATTCACGGAGAGGCCATAGAGAGCCACGCGCTCCACGTCTACATGCTGGCTCTGCCAGACTTCTTGGGCTACCCGGACGCGATAGCCATGTCGGCCGACCACGTGGACGCTGTGAAGACGGCGCTCCTCCTCAAGAAGGCGGGTAACATGATCCACAACACGTTGAGCGGCAGGGAGGTCCACGGCATGAACGAGCGCGTCGGGGGCTTCTCCAAGGTGCCCAGTGAGATGGACCTGCTCGGGGTTAAGCTGATGCTGGAGAAGGCCCAACCTGCGGCGGAGCTGGCGGTGGAGCTCTTCAAGGGCTTCGAGCTGCCCGGGTACAACGAGTCTGATAACACGTTAATGGCTATTGACCCAGGTGAAAGCTTCGGCTACCTTGGCTCCCACGTTCTGGTCTCGGGGGGCGGCAGGCACCCGCAGGAGGACTACGAGAAGCTCACGAACGAGAAGGTGCACAGGCACAGCTACGCGAAGCACTCAACCTACAGGGGCTCCCCCTTCATGGTGGGTGCGCTGCCTCGTGTGCACTTCAGCCACGGCAAGCTCAAGGATACAGCTGGGGAGCTCTACAAGGAGCACAGCGGCATGGTTGACCCACGGAACACGCTGAGCAACAACTTCTGTCAGGCGCTGGAGCTGGTGCACGACGTGGAGCGAAGCATAGAGGTCATTGACACGCTGCTGAGCGAGGGACTTGAGAAACAGGGGCTGGTGGAGTTTGAAACCCATGAGAGCCGGGGCGTCAACGCGGTCGAGGCGCCTCGTGGGCTCCTCTACCATGACTACAGCTTCGACGAGGAAGGAAGGATTACACGGGCGAACATCATAACGCCCACCGCACAGAACGCCGCGAACATCGAGAAAGACATACGGGTGATCGCCGGGAACATGAGCGGCTCCGGTGACGACGAGCTCAGGCAGGCAATCGAGGTGCTAGCCCGCGCCTACGACCCGTGTATCTCGTGCTCGGTGCACCTCGTAAGGCTCAAGTAACTCCTTTATCCACATTTATTCAATTTTTATGCGGTTTGCCTTAGTTCAAACTATTTATTACCGGCCGAAGCGTAAGTGTAAGGGAATGAATATCCCAGAAGAATCGCCCCAGCTGAGAGCATTCATGTTCGGATTTCTTGGAATCATCCTCTCCACGGGTCTTCTCATGGCCAGCCTCTGGCAGATCGAGATAGCTTCAGCGTTCCCCGGCGAGGTCTTCGACTTCCCCTTCTACCTGTGGAGGGTCAACAAGTGGTGGGCCCGGGACTTCTGGTACCTAATCAACGTGGTCGCGTGGGTCCTCGGCGTATTATCCACCGCCTCCATGGTGAATGTGCACCACAGGAAGTAGCCCGTAAAGGTTAATTCACGCCGTCCCCGTCAACAGATGACCGAGTTGAACGAGGAAACAAGGAACACGATCACGAAGATCAGGAACATCGGCACCAACCTCACCTTCGAGGGTGAGTACGTGGCCGACTTCATCGAGAGATTGGACAAGGTGATCGACGTGACAGGGGTGAAGATGGACGGCGACACCCTCAAGATACTTGTCGGTGAGCCCAGGGCCGCGTCTCAGGAGGAGGTCCTACGGGTGGTGACGAAGGCGAGCCTGCTGAACGTGGCTGCCTCGGGTTTCGAGGACACAGAGTACGGGAAGATGCTGTACTTCGAGTACTATCTGCCGCCTTGGAGCGCCGAGTACCTCGAATAAACTCATCAGCCTTAACCTGCTTAACATAGGCTCGATTCTGTCTGGTATAGACAGCAATCATGGGCCTTTGGTTTCTACAAGGTGCTGAAGTGGTTACACTTCGTTAATGACGCTGTCCTTGCACATGAGATAATGCCGTATTATTCTGTGGTAAGACTCGTCACAACGTTGGGAAACGCAATGAATAACGAGTCTTACCGTATTTGATAACGTTGATTTCTTTTTAAACCTTAACATCTGTAACAATGAATACCCCTATGAGGTAACAGAAAAATTATAAAATAAACCGGATTGGCAGGGCTACCTTAAAACGCCTTGTCCTTCTGCTCCACGCGGTAGAGCCTCTTATAGACGGACTCCCACTTACCCTGGCTCATCTTGTCACAGATCTCCTGCATGACCTCCCTGAAGGCCTTCTTCTGGACCTCGTCCTCGTACTTGTAGTACAAGGC
>JAFGTA010000133.1 GCA_016934355.1 Candidatus Bathyarchaeota archaeon
GGAAACTTGGGGGCGTCGCCGAAGCCGCCGTGCTCCTCGTCATACCTCAGCCTCATTAACCGGTATGCGGTGTCGAGGGTCTCCACACCCAGCTCCTCGGGGCCGCTCACTGCCCCCGTGTTCAGCCCCTCTACAACGCTCTCCCCTATCTCCTCCAGCCTGCCGCGCTGATTTACCCAGTAGTCCCTGATCCGCGGCACAAGGTCGAGCATGCCCACAGCGCCGGGCCTGCTCACCCTCGGGATGTACGTGCCCGCGAAGAATGGTTTCCCGTCGGGCGTCATGATGATGGTTAGGGGCCAGCCTCCTCCGCCGGTCATCATCTGGCTCACCGCCATGTAGACGCCGTCGACGTCGGGACGCTCCTCCCTGTCCACCTTCACGTTAATGAACGCCTCGTTCATCAGGGCCGCGACCTCTGGGTCCGTGAAGCACTCCCGCTCCATGACGTGGCACCAGTGGCATGTGCTGTACCCTACGCTGAGGAAAATCGGCTTGTCGCCTGCGGCGGCGTCCGTGAACGCCTCTTCGCCCCACGGATACCAGTCCACGGGGTTGTACGCGTGCTGCAGCAGGTAGGGGCTCCTCTCGTTGACGAGCCTGTTACCCTTCTCCCCGCTCACCATGATGGCCTCACTCGCCCGTGTACGCGTTGTGGAAGGCGAACCTCTCCAGGGGGTACCGCTCGGGCCTCCGCGCTTCAGTCTCGGCCTGATCCTCCGAGAGGTACGGGTGGATGGCCTCCGCCTTCCTGCCGACGTTCACCAGCGTGATGACCTGGTACCCGTCGGGTATCCCTAGGGTCTCCCTGACCTTCTTGGGGCTGAACCCTGCGATGGGGTGGGCGACGAGCCCCCGCTCTGTCGCCCTGAGGATGAGGTGTGCCGTCGCCATGCCTGCGTCGAACTGGTGGTAGGCGCGGTCCCTGATCTGGCAGTCGTCCTCGGGTCTGGTGAAGACGGCGACGATCATGGAGGCTAGCTCGGCCCACTTGTTGCTGCGGCTGAGGGCGCCCCACATCTCCTCGAGTCTGCTGCGTTCGTAGACGAAGACGAATCTCCACGGCTGGTGGTTGAAGCAGCTGGCAGCCAGTCCTGCGTGGGCTGCGAGGTCTTCTACGAGTTCATTTGTTATCTCGACGGGCTCGAGGCTCCTGTAGGCGCGGCGCGCGTGTATGGCGTCGGTTACGTTCAGGGATTTCACCTAGCCCCGAAGTTCTTTCAGCCTCGTCAGCACGGCGTCGACGTGGCCTTTGACCTTGACTTTGGGCCAGACGTGCGCTACCTTGCCTTCGGGGTCTATCAGTATGGTGCTGCGGACGACGCCCATGTACTCTCTGCCGTACATCTTCTTCTTCTGCCAGGCGCCGTAGCTCGACAGAGTCTCTTTCTCCGAGTCGCTGAGCAGTGTGACGCCTAGCCCGTGCTTGTCGATGAACTTGGTGTGGCTCTCGGGGCTGTCCGGGCTGACTCCGAGGACCTCGGCGCCCAGTGCGTTGAACTCATCCTCTGCGGCGGTGAACTCGAGGGCCTCCATTGTGCAGCCCTTGGTGCCGTCCTTGGGGTAGAAGTAGAGTACCACCCATCTGCCGCGGTGGTCCTTGAGGCAGACCTGCCCCTTTTCGGCGTCCGGTAGGCAGAACGTGGGGGCCTGGTCGCCTCTCTTTAGCTCGCTCAATTCGATCAACCAGAAACCGTGTGGATCAGAGGCTCGGCTTTATTTAAGCGTCAGTGGCTGTGCCCGGGGGCATGAAGATTGTATATGGCTCGCTGCACGACCTCGGGCAGCGCGGGGTGAATGTGCATGGCGTCTGCGATGGGGTACACCGATCCGTCGCCGGCGTGCATCACGTTGATTATCTCTTGTATTAGTATTGGTGCGAAGGGCCCGACTATGTGGGCGCCCAGTACCTTGTAGCTCTCGTCTTCGAGTACGACCTTGACGTAGCCGTCCTCCTCGCCCATCGCGGCGCCCTTAGCGGTGTCTATGTAGTTGTATACCCCGACTAGGATTTTGAGCCCTCTGCCCTCGGCCTCCGCCTGGGTGAGCCCCACGGAGGCTACCTGGGGCCACGTGAACACCGCGTAGGGCACCTTGTCGTAGTCGAGGGGGTGGACGTGGCCTGCGGTGAAGCCGTGCCAGACGATCTCGGCCTCCTTGTTGGCGACGTGCTTGTACATGGCTCTGCCTATGGCGTCGCCGAACGCGTATATCCGGGGCTTGGACGTCACGTAGTTTTCGTCTACCTTTATGTAGCCCCTGTCGTCCAGCTCGACGCCGGTCTTCTCCGGTCTGAGCAGGTCCGCGTTACTGGCCCTGCCCGCTGCGATGAAGAGCGTGTCGGCTCCGAGCTTCATCTTCTTTCCTTCGGCGTTCACCGCCGTCACCGCGACGGCGCCGCCGTTTTTCCTCGCCTCCGTTACCTCGACGCCTGTCTCGACGTGCATCCTCTCCCTGAGGCTCGTGAGTAGTATCTCGGATACCTCTGGCTCGCCTTGTTTGATGAGCCGGGGGCTTCTGCTTAGCACGGTGACCTCGGTTCCCATGGCGTTGAAGAAGTGGGCCATCTCGCAGGCGATGAGCCCGCCTCCAACAATGATCATGCTGTTCGGCCTCTCGTCTATTTCCCAGACGTCCCTGCTTGTGAGGTAGTCCAAGTCTTCGAGGCCCTCTATGAGGGGTATCAGGGGCCTGCATCCGGTGGCGAGGAATATGTTCTCGGCTGTGATCCGCTGGTCGCCTACCCTCATGGTGTAGTCGGCGACGAACTCGCCGCGGGCCGGGAAGAAGGTGAGGCCCTCGACCTGTGGCACGGTCTCCTCCATGGGTTTGCGGTCGTGCTCCACGAACTCTCTTGTCCGCTTCATTATCTGGGCGAAGTCGACCTTCTCTATCCGGGCGTGGACGCCGAGACGCTCCGCGTGCTTTATCTGGTTCACGAGGTCGGCGGGGTATATCACCATCTTGCTGGGGATGCATCCCCTGTTGAGACAGGTGCCTCCCAGCTTGTCCATCTCTACGAGGGCCACCTTCATGCCGCGGCTGACGGCGGCGTCTGCTATCATCATGCCGCTGCCGCTGCCCACCACGAGGACGTCGAACTTCTCCATGGGTTGAAAGCTGATCGGGTGAATAAAAACCGGTGAGTCACTCAAGCTTGACGGTGCCGTACCTGCCGTAGTACTGCAGCCAGAGGCGCCGCATCTCCTCGCTGAGGCTTCCCTTGATGAGCCCATAGATGGTTGAGATGTTCTGTATGCTGTGCACCCTTAGCCCGAGCTCCCGCTCCAGGTACTGGACTGCGCTTATGTCCTCGACGTTCTCCTTGTCGCCGAGCCGCTCCTGCCTGTCCACGGCTATTACGAGGCCGACCACCTCGTGGTCGCCCAGCATCCTGAGCTTCTCGATGGTCTCGACCTTTGTTATTCCCGTGGTTATGGTGTCGTCCACCACCAGCAGCCGCTGCCCGGGCTTGAAGTACCCTGAGCCTACGAGCACCCTGTCCGCGCTGAGGTCTCCGTAGTCCTTGGCCTCCTTGCGGTCGTACATGTAGCGTTTGTCCATTCCGTAGAGCTCGTTAAGCCCCTCGCATGTGAGTGCTGCTAGGCTTATCCCCTTGTAGCTTGGCCCGAAGACGTAGTCGAAGTCGGGTATCTTGCCCTCCTCGACCAGTAGCGCTATGTAGCTTGCGAACGCCCACTTGAGTTTGCCGAGGCTCTCCCCGTCGGTGAGGGCGCCCAGGTTGACGAAGTAGGGGCTGGGTCGCCCGCTCTTGAGCATGAACGGCTGGTCGGGGCTCCTTGGGAACCTTAGGGCGCCTCCCTTGATGAGGACATCGAGGAAGACGCTCTCGATCTTGCCTTTGTTGACGAGGCCGCGTCGCTCTATCCTGAAGCTCTCGCTCTGGATGCTGTCCCTGATGGTGCCGTAGTAGGTGACGCTTCCGCAGAGGGTGCAGTGGAGCTTCGTCTCCTCGAGGACGTTGCCCTTCTCGACGCGGAACACGGTGTTTGGTGCGCCGTACCGCGCGTTGGTGGGGCACAGGGTGTTGGGGCAGTTGAACGTGCCTTCCATGGTCCCGGGGAGTGAGATGACGCGCTTCTCCTTGACCTGCCAGTCGCTGATTATGTTGAGTGTGGCGTCGGGGGCGACGAAGGCTATGACGTCTATCTCGCTGCTTGTGAGGTAGGTTCCCTCCACCTTTATGAGGTCCTTGCTGCCCATGCTTCCGCTTGGGACGTTCTGTGCTATGAGTGCCCGTGCGTCCCCCGGCAGCTTCAGCAGCCTGAGCACCTGGAACGCCCTGCCCGCGGGGATATGGTCGATGACTATGCCGTTCTCTATCTTGCTTACGAGTAGCTCCCTGTCCGACAAACGATTACCCATTAGAGCAGGTGGGCGGCGCTGAAAAACCTTGCTGATGAAAAAAGGGGGGATTGGTTTGCTATGGGTCTGGGTGTACCTCGGCGCAGAACTCGACGTCCACCAACTTGTAGCAGAGGCCCAGCTCGTAGGCTTCCTGCTCGATCTCTAACGTGCTCGCCGCGACGTTGCCGTCGTAGATGCCGTCCTTGAAGTTGGTTCCGGCTCCCGAGCACTCGGTGAACTGGCCTAGGAACTCCTCTACGTGGAAGCCCACCGGGTGCAGCGTGCCGTAGTCTATCCTGAGCACGATGGTGGTGACTCCTTTCTGGAACTCCTGAAGCCACGCGAGGCCGCCTCCCCTGAGGAAGTAGCTTGCGTAGTACGTGTCCTCCGCGGTGTACCCGTAGACTATGAAGCCGACTGTCTCGTTGAGGTCCTTGTACGTCGATATTATGGCGTAGCCCACGTCGTCGTCGATGACGGTGCTTTCGTACCAGAGCTCGTCGACTGGCTTGTCGGGTAGCCCGATGGTTCTACTCCAGCATCCCGGCGCGTAGAAGCCTTCTCCGTACTCGCTGTAGACGAACGCGTCGGTGAAGTCGTTGTAGTACTCGGCCGCCAGGTTGACTATGGGGCCTCCCACAACCATCACGTTGCTGCTGCTGATGGCGTACGGGTTGATCCACGTCATGTCCCAGTCGTCGGGGGTGCTCCAGTCGTCCTTGAAGGCTATCCTGCCGTCGTCCATCCTGAAGTCGCCGTCGAAGGGCCTCAGAACGTAGGGGATGGCTGGCCCGAATATCTCGGCCTCTACGTCGAGGCCGCTGAGCCAGGTCTCCTTGTTCTTCCAGTCGGCCCACGTGGCGCTCATCATGGCGGAGCCTATCGAGTCGGACGCCAGAGACTCTTCGCCTATGACGAGCCACTCCCACCTGCCGTCGTGCAGTTGGCCGTCGCCGGTCAACGTCGTCGAGTACAGCACCTTGTAGTAGTCGTATCCCGTGAGGTCGGTGGTGATCATTATCGTGTCTATGGAAGCCGTGTAGTCCTCTTCTCTCATGAGCAGCTTAGCCTCGTTGGTGCCGGTCGAGTCGTACACTATGACCTTCTCGGAGTCCATGCAGTACTCACCCCACTTCATGGGGAACAGCACCTCATGCTTTCCCAGGAGGCACAGCCTCTCGTTGCCGTACTTGTCGTAGAGGTGCGCCTTCAGCGTGATGGTGTCCGCCATCGCGTCCTTCTGGCACCACCTGAACGTGTCCTTGTGCGCGGCGTCCTTGAGGTCCCAAGGGTTGAAGATCTCGTTGAGCTGGTACTTTACCTCCTCGTCGATCTTGAAGAAGTTGTTACCGTCCATGTCGGGGTCTACGGCGTCGTTGTTGTCTGTTATGCCGTGGATCGAGACGCACCTGAACTGGTGGCTCGACTTGTCGGGCTCTATCCAGTCAAGGTCGAAGTCCCACTCGGCGAACACGTATGGAACCCTGGGCTCGGCGTACATCCCGTAGCTCTCTACGGGGAGATGCTCGAACATGTCCTCGCAGCATGGCATCGGTATCGGCTCGTGCGGGACGTGGCCCATCATCTCCCTCTTGAAGACCAGGAGGAACATGTCGCCGGGCTCCCAGCTGCCGTCGTCGATTATGACGTGGTTCAGGACATCGTCCCATATCCAGTCGTCGTCGATGACTACCATCCAGTCGCCGATGTCTTCGTCCCACCTGAACACCCAGGGGGCGGCGCTCCACTCGCCCGCGCCTCTCGGGTACTCTACGAGCACCTCGTCGGGTATTCTCAGCGAGAGCGTGTTGTCGAGGTTCCACTTGTAGTAGTAGTACCACTGGTTCTGCACCAAGTCGCCCTGATCGAGGACCTCGATCTCCTGCTCCTTGGTCTCCATGGTGGTCAGGTAGTTAGGCAGGTCGTCCTGCCCTACTCTCGAAAGCGGCAGGTCGGTGTTGTCGACCCACTTGCTTATCAGCGTGGGCCAGTATGCCGCGAACCCTACGAGGTCCTCGTCGTCCGCGATTATCTGGCATAGGTCGTACGTCACCTCGTGTTCCTGCATCCATGCCTCCGAGCTGTCCACTGTGTAGAACGGGTGCTTGTTGTACTTGGTCTCGAGGTCGTTATAGAACTCGGCGTAGCTGAAGCTGTTGGTCTCGTCGCCGAGGTCCCACTGGCCTCTCTGGCTGAACTCGATCTGGAACGGTGTGGTCATCTTGTTTTCGTCGATGCGCTTGATGTCCTTGATCTCCATGACGTACTTCTTGACCTTGTTGAAGACCAGCTGGATCGTGAGCTCGACCAGCGCCTGATTGTCCGGGGGCGCCTTGTCGTAGATCCTCGTCCTCAGCAGGTAGATGGACTTCCTCGGCCCGTCGTAGATGAGGCGTATGTCGTCGGTCTCGGCGTAGCCGTTGGTGCGTCTGCCGCCGTGGGTGTCCCCGGGCGCGCTGGCGTCCTTGCTCTGCTGCATGTTACGCCAGTTTCCGCCGATTGCCTCGGTTGCGGGTGGGCTGGGGCCTGACCACAGGTCAGAGAACAGCGCGTAGGCCCAGATGTTCTTCAGGTGACCCTGGTCGACGTAGTGTATGTCCATGACCCAGCCGTTGCTCCACTTGTTCATGGGCACAGCCGGGTTGGCGAAGACGTCCACTCCGTCGTACATGAGGCCTATGGTGTCGTTCCCGTCGATGAGTTCGCCGTACTTTGAGAACCCGATGTAGAGGTTCTTCTCCTCCCATGGGTAGAGTATGTACGTGTCTGCGGCGAGCACCCCGTCCGCGTTCATGTAGTCCTCGTGCCCCGGTATGTTTGGCGGGGTTGCCGCCATCACAGCGGGGAGCAGAGACGATAGCGCCAGTATGAGTATTGCGATTGCTGATGCTACTGTTTTACTATTTACTAGTTTTCTCGTTGTATCCATTGCGTTTCCCAGAAAATATCAATTTTTTAACTTTAATAAACAATAATATAACAAGTCGCACGGGGTTAGGGGACAACTACTATAATAGAGCGGTGTGCAGAATCACGTCATTTAACACAGTTCTAGTAAATATCGCTCCAATTTGTCCACATGCGTCTCCCACGAAAATCTTTTTGTCGAGAATCTGTGCGCCGCGTCCCCCATCTTGTCGCGCAGGGAGCGGTCCCCCAGAAGCTCCGCGTGCAGCGCAGCCATCTCCTTCACGCTGAATGGCGTCACCCGGTACCCCGTCACCCCATGCATGACTGTCTCTCTCGGGCCGGCGCTGTCCCACACGATGGAGGGGACGCCGCACGCCGCCGCCTCTATCGGCCCCAGCCCGAAGTCCTCCTCAGGCGACGTAAACGCGTATACGTACGCGTTCTGATACTTTTCGATTAGCTCGGGTGAGGATAGGTTGCCTGTGAAGAACACGTTCTCCTTTAGCCCGAGGCGCGTGGTCAGCTGTACCAGGAACTCGCTGTGTTTGGTGAACCCGCCGGTTATGTAGCACTTGAGGTGGGGGTACATCGGGGCCAGTATCCTCATGCACCGTATCAGGTAGTCTAGACGCTTCTGCGGGTAGTGCCTGTTGGTACTCAGCAGGTAAGGTTCACCGGCTTCGCTGCGCCCGGTTTTCCTGAACAGGCTCAAGTTCACGCCGGGGTAGCATACATGCGGCTCGACCTCGTAGTAGTCGGCTATCTTCGTCTTTATGTACTCGGAGTTCGTGAGAACCGTGTCCGCGCACCGTACACTGTATGAATCGAGCTTCTTCACCAGCGTGTTGCCCCTGTGCAGGGCTTCGAGGAGCATCAGGTTGCCGTCGGTAGCCCACCCCGTCTGCCTGTCGATCTTCCTCGGCATGAAGAACCTGTTCACCTGGTGAAGGTACGACGCGACCGGCGTCCCATACATTTTCTTCACGTTCGCGGCTATCCACCCGCTCGGCTGGCCGTGCGCAAGTATGACGTCGAACCCCTGTATACGCTTCCTCGGGATGACGACGCTCGAATAGATCATCCCTAACGCGTTGCGTAGCGGCATCCCGCGGGGAAGCAGGCCGCTGGTCTCGGTTAGGCTAACCTTCTCCATCAGGTTCGGGAAGCAGCTCTCTTCCACCGTTGGGGCGAACACTTCCACGGTGTGGCCTCTCTTTCCCAGCTCGATGGCCTGGTTGAGGACCGTGCGTTCACCGCCCCCGTTGTAGAAGAACCCCATGTGGATTATGGCGACTCTAATTTCTGACCCGGGCTAACCTTCTCCGTTGTTCAGGTATGGTTTCTGTCCCCTTGTGGACGTTGTCCCTGTCTCAATACGTTAGAGTGTAACTGGAACCTTCACCTCCATGAAACTCTACTCTTATCTCGTTTTCGGCGCCTTCGGATTAATGGGGCTGTTCTCATGGGGAAAAAAGTCACGGTAATCACCCCAGTCTATAATGAATGCCGGACCCTCAGAGAGAACATCGACAGGATACAGGAATCCCTACGGGATGTCCCACACGAGATAATCATCGTCGACGACAACAGCCCAGATGGAAGCGGAGACATCGCGGACGGCCTCGCGGAACAAACCAACAACATAACCGTGCTGCACAGACAATCCAAACAGGGCCTCGGCACCGCCTACAAGCAAGGTTACTCGCTGGCCTCGGGAGACCTCGTGGTATCGATAGACAGCGACCTCAGCCATGACCCGTCGTACCTGCCGGCGATGATCGAAGCCATCGAGGGCGCCGACCTGGTGATAGGTAGTAGGCTCGTCGCAGGCGGCAGCATCGTGGGCAGGTCCCGCTGGAGGGACTGCCTCAGCGTCCTCACAAACACCGTGATCCGTTTCTTCACCAGCGTGAAGATATATGACTGGACGAGCGGCCTCAGGGTCTACAGGAGGGAGCTCTGGGACAGCGTCATGCCCAGCGTCCACTGCGGTAAGTGGGACTTCCAATTCGAGAGTCTCTATAAGACGCTGGAGCACGGGTACAGGGTCCGGGAGGTGCCCATTACCTTCTACGAGCGGGCCGACGGCGAGAGCAAGTTCAGTCTGCGTGAGGGGCTGATATTTCTATACTCGTTCCTGAGGATTCTGCTAAAAATGAAATAAGGATATGGAAAGGTTGGTTCTAGACTTCTTCTTCCAGCAAATCGATGACGTAAAGTAAAGCGTTAGCCATCACGGCGTTTTCCCAGTTCTCTGTCTCCGAGACCATCTGTAGTCCGAGCTTGATCGCGTCCACCCCTCTCTCTGGCGGCGCCACCGGGTCCACGATTATGTAGTTTTGGGCTATGAAGCTCACCTTGGCTTGCACGGTCATTCCCGGCTCGAGCTCGTTGAACAGAACGTTCTCTCTGTTAAATAAAATGACTCTGCCGTCTTTCATTCGGCTGATTATGCTGTCCCCTTTTCCTTTTAGGACTAGGACGGTTAGTTCGTCCCCCAGACTCACGTCTGGACTTGAATCTACGTTATACAATTCAAATCTCTGTAAAATACTCTCACGATTATATATTTAATATGGTAATTTTCTTTCATTTGACGACGGTTTTCGCGTTTTTACGGTGTTTTTTCTCTGTATCAAGTACTAGACGTCCAACCCAAACCACGAATATCTCTAGCGATATTCTTATATCTCGCCGGAACCGTGTCACACCAGAGAAGTCGTCGGTGGTATGATGTCCAAGATTTCAGGGAAAGTGCCGAGGGGGTTCACGCGTTTCTACGTTCTGCACCTCCTCACGGAGAGGTCTATGACGGGGAAGGAGATCATCGAGGAGGCGCAGGAGAGGAGCGAGGGCGACTGGACCCCCTCCCCGGGCCTGATTTACCCCCTGCTGGGAAGGCTTGTCAGGGACGGCTTGATAGCCGAGACCGATGAGGGGGGGTTCACGGCCACGGAGCGGGGCGTGGAGGCGCTGCAGCAGTACACGAAGCTGCAGGGGCAGCTTGAGCGGCAGTTCGAGTTGGTGAACAAGCTGGGGCTCTCGGTCTACTCGAAGGGTAAGTTCATCGCGGAGGAGGCTGTTGACAGGATGAGCGTCGTCTCTTCGTCGATGTGGGACAGGGTGACGAAGAGGTCTGGGGCGGCGCAGCGGAGCTTCGAGGATAAGTACGAGGAGTTCCTGGTCGCCGAGATGGAGAAGCTGAGGCAGAGGAAAGAGGATAGAGCCCGGGAGAGCGTTGAGGCTCCCGACGAGTAACCGTTACTGAAGCTGTCTCTTTCTAACCGTTCCGCTTTATGATATACGTCTCCGTGATACGGCGAAAAATGAGCGAAAAACGCTTATGTCAAGTAACTTGATATAAGGAAAAATAATTTCTTTTCATGGTATCATGGAATAAGCAGTTTTTATTGTTCTCTAGTCCGCGGGTATGCGGCTATTTTTTCCTGATGTCGCCGGTTATCACAGGGGGAGGGGGTACCGCCTGTACCCGGTTACCGGGAATCTTGCGAAAAAAAAATTTACTGGGTTTTCGCTGTGGCAGGTAATTTCCGGAATTTTTTTCTTGTTGTTTTGACGGTTTTTTAGGCTGGCTTCTATTGGTTTTTTCGGGTTTGTTCTCTGGCTTTCGCTGCTGTGGGGATTTTTTTGCTGTGGCTGTGATCTGGCTTGTGTCAAGTAGTTTTGCTGTAGGCTTCGCGCCCGGCTCTAGGATGTGATGTGCGGTGGGTTCAACCTGAACCCGATGAATCGTGGATAAGAATGATGGTTTCCATCAACTTGCCTTGCTTTGCTTTTTACGTTGATTATGTTTGAATTGATAGAACCCGAATGAACCCATCATCACGAAGTACGCAGCCACGAGCATCCTCCCGTAGGTCTCTGATACAGTGTATCCATACCAGTTCAAACCAATGCTGCCAAGCATCAGCAAAACAAGATAGATGATTAACTCCTTGGGCCACTTATCCGGGTGATGACCCGGCTTATTCTCCGATAAAACACGGTACCATAAATCGTAGCCTAGGAACGCTAGCATCGGGATCAAGGTAATTGATTGTCTTATCTGGTTCCGGGATACAAGGTGGGCAACGAACAGGAGGGTGAACGGGATTAGTTGAGCGCTGAATACATATTTTAAACGTAGCTCTTGTTCCGATTTTTCGTAGGCACGAAAAAAATACACGATCACCAAGAGTAAGTAGAAGATCAGCCCGAATCCTAGCACCAGCATATCTAGAAGTGAAGCCATCGACGGAACAGTAGATGTTCTCACAGATAATAAAATCGATTAATCATAGTGCTTTATCGCAAATATGACTTAATATCTGAAGCACTTGCTCTCTGTTCCTCGTTGAGAAAACAAACGGCCTACCTGAATCAAAACGAAGTCTAACAGCCTCTCCCAGGGACGGCAGGAAAGCCAGGGACCCGTCACCGCCGTACCGAACTCCCATGCCGGTGTAGACGGATAGGGTGGCGTCGACTGGTTCACAGGATTTTATATCGGCTAGTCTTATTTTCTTGGATATGGCTCCAAACGATGCAGCCAGGTGGGTTGAATCTATTACTATTTCTAGTTTCCTGAAATTCAGTAAGACCACGATAAAGATACTGTCGAGTATCACGTAGAGCCATAGGAGCCCTGGCTCCCGGTGGACAGCCAGTGTTTCGAGGATTATGGTGGGGGTCAGTACCGTGATGAATAGCCCAATCATTAATGTTGTCCATTGTGTTAATGGGACTTCTTCTCTGTAGATTGTATGATCCAACGAGACACTGTTATCAGGGAGGAATATAATTAAAACGATTAATCAGACCCAAAAATGTTCATCTCTTACAGGTCAGGATACAAGTTACCGAGAAATGAGGATAAAAGAATAGATTATCCCCATTTTCCTACTATACTGGTAAAAACAAGTAATGCCGAAAAAGGCGTCACCGCTTGATAGACTTATGTACTATCGAATACGATCAGTCAACGAGGCAACCGAATTGGGTATGCGTAGTTCTAAGAAGAAACCGTTGACCAAGAAGGAAAGAGAAGAAAAAAGAAAAAAGCGTAAAGAGAAACAAACCCCCAAGTAACCTCTCGCAGGCACTCCACATCAACGCGAGAAATGGGGCTTTTCATCTTCGTCGCTCTACTGGGAGGGTCTGCAGTATGGTTTTACGTCAGAGGACGCGGTAGAACCAGTTCCCCAATATTCGGGTGAAACCGCTACCGATGAAATGGTACGAGACTGTCAAATATCTTAGTCATGTACGCTGATCGATTATAGGGTAATAAGCACGTATTACCACCGTAATACGGGAGCATCCATGAAGAACATCAGTCTACGCATGCCTGACAAACTTCTTGAAGAGATAGACAGAATGGTCGAACAAGGGTCCTACGCCAATAGGACCGACGCCTTCAGGGACGCCGCGAGGATGCTGGTCAGGTTCCAGACGGGTATACTGCCGGGGAAGCCGGCGCCACTGGACAAGGATGAGGTCTGGGAGGAAACAATACAGGGCCTCGCTAAACAAGACTCCGAGGGTCAGTGACATCGACGCCGGCCATACGAGCTGCATGTCTAAGGTCACGGTCAAACGTGACAAGCAGGCAGTGGTTCATCCGCGCTAACGCCGCGTGAAGCGCATCCAGCCTGTGAACTCCGTATACTGAAGACAGATGTACCGCCTCGTCGGCCGCGTTACGGTCTACAATAATCTTCTCCAGCTTACCTGCTTCACGATACAATGTAACTAGGTACAAACCTAGCATCCGCTAAGCAGAATAATTGTTTAACGCCGTGTACGGCTCCGATTTCTCCTGTGGGATCAAGTTATCAAGCTGGTAAATCTTGGGCAGTTGGTGGCTGCGGGCTGAATACCTCGGCCGAAGCCTTGGCACTTACACCCCAGCTCCATCGAACTCGTCTTCTACGAGCGCCCTCCAGCCCGAAGGCACGGATGTCTATTTTTGGGATCGGCTTCGAGCTTAGATGCTTTCAGCTCTTATCCGAAGCGGCGTAGCTGCCCGGCGGTGCCTTATCAGACAACCGGTACACCAGAGGCCACAGCGCGTTGTTCCTCTCGTACTAAACGCCCTTTCCCCTCAGACATCCAACACTCCCAGTAAATAAAATCCGACCTGTCTCGCGACGGTCTAAACCCA
>JAFGTA010000134.1 GCA_016934355.1 Candidatus Bathyarchaeota archaeon
GGACACCTCCTTCATGAAGGTGGCGGCGAGCCTGTGCTTCTCCGGAAGCATAGCGTCCAGAACCGGCTGGGCGCTGCTGATGTGCTTCGCGCTCTTGTGCGCTATCTTAACTATGAAGTCGTTGAGAGCCTGATGGCTCTTGAAGGTGATGTTGGTGGGGATGCTCTCGAACCGCCTGTGCCACACGTAGACGGGCATGTCCACGCCGTTGCAGCTGATGTCCTCGATGTTAGGGTCCTCCATAATCGCCTGGAGGGGACCGTACCCGATCAAGTCCCTGACGACGTAGTAGAATATCTTGTCCCACTCTTCCATCTTGAACTTGCCGAGGCTGCGGTGGTACTTTTCGGCGATGATCTCCGCCTGCTCGAACACATAGTCCTTGGGGTCTATGCGCTCGCCTTTAGGCGACCTGAACTCCTTGCTAAGAATCCTGACGATCCGTTCGTAGGTGTCGTACTGCTCGTCGGTGAGCGGGGCCTCCTCCACGTAGTAGTGGTTTGCTCCGCCTAGCTCCTCCGACGTTATGATCTTTATCTGGGCATATGGCTCGTTTACCCAGTACTCGTGTATGATCTCAAAATCGGGTCGGCACTTGGAGATAATTACTTTCTCTTCGGCTTCTGAAACCGGTTTCTTGTTTTTAATGAATCTGTTCAGTATCTCCAATGCCTATCCTCCTAAAGTAAAAGAAGAGAAGGAGTGAACCGCTAGCTTAAGGCAGTCTAATCAGTTTGATGTAGTCCATGCCGCCAGCGCTGTGTAGCTTCACGTTCACCGTAGTACCAGAGCTCAGGCTCGCCAGTTCAGACACGCCGCTGCACGGGCTGTCGATGTACAGGTAGATCGTTGAAGACTCACCTGCCTTAAGTGTCACTCCAGTTGATTGGATGCTAGCTCCCCATTGAGTAGCGGTGACGTTTGCAGCTGATACGTGGTAGTTGCCTGCTAAACACGGCACATCGTTCAGGAAGACCATGTTTATGGTCGCGTCCGCTGAACCGCTGTTCTTGATGGCCATGGTTACAGTCCAGATGGTGTTGGTAGAGTCATATGACGCGTACCCTGTCTGTATTTCGACTTTCTCGAACTGTGTGTACTGGCTGCTGATGCCTCCCATCCAGTAGCTTACGCCGACTGCGACGGTGATGGCGACGGCAACTAGGATGACTGTGGCAATTACTGGGCTTACGGCTTTTCTATTTTTCATGAAGGTCATCTCATTTTTACCTCCTTAACCAAGGAGCAGCTTTTTGTTTATAAAGGGATTATGCATATTAGTTTGGTATCGATTCTAAGTAACGGAAACATGGTGAATGCGTTACTCAATATCATAATCATGTTATAGTCATCATGTTACAGGTATTGATCAGTGATCCATGTTTTCCTCTTCTTTTGGATAACATTCAATAAAAAAACATGTATATAATAGTTAAATAAATATAAAAAAAGGCTAGAGAGTAATCTTCTTGCCTTCCATAGACAGCAGGTTGGTCCGCCGCTCATCGACCTGGCCCTGTACATACTCGATCTGCTCATCGCTGAGCCTCCTGAAACGCCCCTGAGCCTTGAGGTACTCGGTGACCGGCTTCTGCTCTGGCTTCCTGCTCATCCTGAGCACCCCCTCCTCGACCTCGTAGAGAGGCCACGCCCAAGTGTCCACCTGCAGCTTCGTGACCTCGACGGACTTGGCGGGGTCGAACCTCCACCCCGTGGGGCACGGGATGACGGTGTGCAGGAACTTGAAGCCCTCGATCTCCTTCGCCTTCTTCAGCTTGTTAATCAGGTCCTGGGGGTAAGCCACGCTGATGGTAGCCATGTAGGATATCCTGTGCGCCGCCATGATGAGGGGCACGTCCTTCTTGTTGCTCAGCTTGCCCCCCGGCGTAGTCGTGGTCCAGGCGCCGTAGGGGGTGAGACCGCTCTTCTGTATCCCCGTGTTCATGTAAGCCTCGTTGTCGATGCAGAGCTGTATCATGTTCTCGTTACGCTCCGCAGCAGCGGAGAGCTTGCCGAAGCTGATATCGCCGGTGGCTCCGTCGCCGGCTGAGCTGACGACTGTGATGTCGTCCCACCCCTTGGCCTTGAAGGCGTTTACTATGCCTGTGGAGCCGTCTGCGACGAAGCTGAAGTGGAGGCTGAAGTTGGGAATCTTGAGGTTCCTTATGGCGCACATGGCACAGGGGCCGTCTCCGTAGACGACCGTCCTTGGGCCCAGCGCCTTGAGGGCGAGCTTCCAGAAGAGAGGACCTCCGCAGCCGGGGCAGCATGTGGTTCCTCCCTGCAGCAGGTTCTCCTCGTAACGTCTGTCGAATAGCTTCTCTGTCATCTACATCACCTCTCCGAGTCCGTGGAGCTCAACCCAGTCCACGGTCTCCTTGACCTTCCCCTTCTCGACAGCCTCCAGCGTCTTGTCTGCCATGTACTCTATCTGCCTGAGGGTCACGTCGCTGCCTCCGAGGCCGACGTGGAAGTTGAGCAGCAGCGGCCTGTCGTCCATCTGGTAGAGGGCGCGTGCCAGCTCCATGGAGACTATGCCTCCGCCGGCTGAGCCGTAGCTGGTGTTCCTGTCCACCATGGCCATCGCCCTGTACTTCTTGGCTATCTTCCTGAACTCCTCGCTGGGGAAAGGCCTGAATCCCCTGAGCTTCACTAAGCCTATCCGTTTACCTTTCTCCTGCATCATGTCGATGACGTCCCGCGCCGTGCCCGTCATGCTGCCCATGGTTATGAGCACCGCGTCGGCGTCCTTGCACCTGTACTCCTCGATGAGGCCGTCGTAGCCGCGTCCGAACAGCTTCTTGTAGTCCTTGTCCACGTCCTCGATGACCTTCTTGGCCCGCTCGTGGGCCTTCTGGACCTCGTATCTTGCCTCCGCTATGTTCTCGTTTCTCGGGGGGCGCCTGAAGTCGTCTGGGTGGAGGCTGTACATCTCGTGCTTGTAGGGGGGCAGCCAGTCGTCCACCTTCGCCTGGTCCGGCACCGTGGTGGGCGTCGCGGTGGCCGAGACGAAGTAGCCGTCGTAGCAAGGGGCGACGGGGAGGTAGATGTCCCGGTTCTCGCCTATCTTGTACGCCATGAGTATGGTGTCGAGGACCTCCTGGCTGTTCTCGCAGTAGAGCTGAATCCAGCCGTTGTCCCTTTGGAGCAGGCTGTCGTTGTGATCTGGGCGTAGCCCGCCTATGGGCGCGATCGCCCGGTTGACGAAGCACATGACTATGGGCAGCCTCATGCCTGGTGGCATCCAGAGGGCTTCCTCCATGTAGCAGACACCCTGGCTGCTGCTGGCGGTGAACACCCTGGCTCCCGCAGCCGATGCGCCTATGGCGGCCGCCATGGCGGTGTGCTCTCCCTCGACCTTGATGTACTCTGCCTTCATCGTGCCGTTCTCGATGAGGGTGGCGATGCTGCTGATGAGCTCGGTCTGGGGCGTGATGGGGTACGCGGGCACCACCTCGGCGCGTGCGAGCTTGGCTCCCCACGCGGCGGCCTCGTTGCCCTCCATCATCCGTGTGAAGCTTATTGTGTTCCCTCCTTCACCATCTCTATGGCGTCCACCGGGCACTCGTTGGCGCATACCCCGCAGCCCTTGCAGTAACGGTAGTCGAATATGGGCTTCCTTTCGTCGTTGAGCATGACGGTGCCCTCGGGGCAGAAGGTCTCGCACTGGCCGCAGCCTATACATTTCTCGTGGTTCGCCTTGGGGGCGAACGACCTAACGACCTGCGCCATCACGCCACCTCCGCAGCTGCGTAGCCTTTCTTGCAGGCTTCGACGTTTAGCTCGCCTATCCTGCCTGGGAAGGTGTGCATTATGGGTTCGTACAGCGACTCCAGCTTGACCCAGTCGGTTGCCTTGGCTATGGCCCCCATCATTATGGTGTTGGTGATAGGTATGGCTCTAGCCCCGAATAACTCTGTGCTGAGGGTTGTGGCGTCAATCGTCGCCATGGTGGACAGCTTGACGCCGAGGTTCACCTTCTTCGGTTTCCTCGGGTCGTTGAGAATAGCGATGCCGCCCTTCTTCAGTCCCTTCCTCACCGTCTCGTGCTCTGTGAGGGCGGGGTCCAGAACCACCAATGCATCGGGCTCGTAGATGCCGCTTGTACGCCGGATGGGCTTGTCGTCGAGCCTGAGGAAGACTGTGACGTCTCCTCCTCGGCGCATGCCGCCGTAGACGGGTATCTTCTGGGCGTGTTTGCCCTCGCTGAACGCCGCCTCGGCGAGCATGAGGGCGCCCATGACTGCTCCCTGTCCACCCATTCCATGGAATCTGATCTCGATCATGTTGACCACTAAAACGGGTTAGAATGCGCTGATGGTTTAGATAAGACTTGCCAGCGCTGGGCAACCCCTTTAACCGAGGCGTCCATGGGATCACTGTATGGCTGTGAAGCGCGGAATACTGGCTGTGGTGTCCCACCCGGACGACGAGACCTTCGGATGCGGAGGCACCCTCGCGGCGCACGCATCAATGGGCGTTCCGGCGGATGTTCTCTGCCTGACGTGCAACCCGGCTGAGAGGCGAGGGGAGATACTGTCAGCTGTCGAGGCGCTGGGGTTGGATGAGCCTACTGTGTTCGACGACCTCGACGTCGGTGACGGCTCCGAGTACATCAGGCGCATATCGGATTTTATCGTCACCAAGAAGCCGCGGGTAGTCATAACGCATCTGCCTTTCGACTACCACAGGGAGCACCGTCTGACATATGAGGCGGTGAAGGAGGCTGTCGAGTGGGCGGCGCACACCACTATGTACGAGGAGCCTTGCCTCGTTGAGAGACTCCTATTGATGGAGGTAAACACGCTGATACCGTCGCCCCACGTGCTGGTGGACGTCTCGGAGTCCATAGAGAGGAAGATGGACGCGGTGGACAGGTACACGACGCAGCTTGCCAAGTTCAGTTGGGGCTACTACCAGAGCCTCAGCCTGAAAAAGGCGGAGCTGAGGGGGGTGCAGGCTAGGTGCAGGTACGCCGAGGCTTATCTGGAGGACCCTGTGCCGTCTAACTCGCCTTTCTACGAGGCGGCGGCGACGAAGAGCCTCGTCTGACTCGGCAAAGTCCTTTTACCTTTCCGCGGGTCTCTGGTTTACCCAAGGTAACATTACATGAATCTGTACGGTCTCAAGGTCATCGACTTCCACAGCCACTTCCCTATCCAGAGGAGGGGTGGCAACACTTGGAGGCAGAGACTCGTCGACCAGTTTGGTGAGGAGCGGGCGCAGGTGATATTGGAGAACTCGCAGCGGTACAGGGGCGAGTGGCGTAGGATGTGGGGTTTCGACCCGCCAGAAGAGGAGGTGCATAGCGAGGAGGTGCAGGCGGACAGGTGGGCCGCCGACCTTGAGTCCAAGGGGCTGGAACGGGTGAACTTCGTCACGGGAGGCGGCAACGACAAGCTCGCAGAGATCGTGGCGACGCACCCCGACAGGTTCACGGGGTTTGCACACCACGACCCGTTCAGCGAAGGCGCGCCGCAGGAGCTTGAGAGAGCCGTCAAGGAGCTTGGGCTCAGGGGGTACAAGATGATCGCGTCCAGCCAGACCCGGCCCGTGGACGACAAGGCGCTTTACCCGCTGTGGGAGGAGGCCGAAAGGCTGAAAGTCCCCGTACTAATGCACTTCGGGGTGCTCGGCGGAGGCGGCGGACCCCCGCGTGACCTCAGGAACATGAACCCGTTGACGCTCTGGGAGGCGGCGAGCAGCTTCCCTACGCTTAGCTTCGTGGTGCCC
>JAFGTA010000135.1 GCA_016934355.1 Candidatus Bathyarchaeota archaeon
AGAGCAGCAGCCCCTGGAAAACCAACCTCATGACCAACGACAGGGCGCGGTGGGTCGCCAGCCGCGTAGACGCCCACAGCCCCGACTTCACTGTCCACCTCGGCGACGTCGTCCACCCCGTACCCCACCTGCCAACCTACGGCGCAGCCAGCGGCGTCGCCAACGAGATAATGTCCCTCATCGGGTCCCCCCTAATCTATGTCCCCGGCAACCACGACATAGGCGACAAGGACAACCCCACCGTCCCCGCGTACATAGTGAACCAAGGCTACATCGAGGAGTTCCACAGGTACTACGGACCCACCTACAGGAGCCTCGACCACAAGGGCGTCCACCTCGTGATGATCGACAGCCCCGCGCTGAACTCGGGGCTCAGCGAGGAGGAGGAGCAGAGAAAGTGGCTCGAAGAAGACCTAGAAGCCAACAAGGGCAGGAGGACCATGGTGTTCAGCCACTACCCGCCTTACCTGCACAAGCCCGGCGAGCCCAGCAACTACGACAACATCGACATGCCTGCACGACGCTGGCTCCTCGGCCTACTCGAACAGTATAACGTTGAGGCGTTCTTCGCCGGCCACGTCCACCACTTCGCGTACAGGCGGCACCACGGGACCCAGATATACGGTCTGCTCTCCACATGCTTCGTGAGGCAGGACTTCAGCGAGCTGTTCAGAGTCGAGGCCGCCGACGAGCACGGCAGAAACGATGTGGCGAAGCTCGGGTACTGCATCGTCGACGTCTACGAGGCCGGCCACGGCGTAAGGGTGGTCAGGTCCTACGGGGAGACCCTCGCGGAGGGCGAGGAACCCGGGATACGCGAACTCGTGCATGAGCCGCTCCCGTTCAACAGGCTACGCGCCCCGCTGGGCGTCCACCTCCGGCACGGCCTCACAGAGACCGCGGACCTCCCCTACATGGGGCCCATCGACGAGTTCGTCAGGAAGAGGGCGAGGAACGACTACCCGGTCCTGGCGCTGTGGGAGGCCGGCGTCAGGACTGTGAGGCTGCCGCTGGACGACCTCAGGGACGACGAGACCAGCCGTCGGCTGCATGAGCTTCACGGCGCCGGGCACAGGTACGGGTTCTTCTCGGTGAACACGCCCGACCCGGGCCTTGTCGCCGAGAACCGAGGGATCATCGACTTCCTGGAGGTGATCCTGCCGTGGGAGAAGGCGCGTGAGGCCCTGCCTAGAGTATCGGGTCTCGGTGAATCCGTCGGCGTCCCCGTATACGTGGCGAACATCGAGAGCAGCGTTCACAGGAAACGCAGCGGCCCCAAGTTCAGCCACTACATCAGCCACGGCTTCCACGTCGACGACACCGCCATGCTCGAAGAAGCGCTCCCACATAGAGGCGGCGTCGACGGCTTCACGTTCCAGGTGAACCAGGGAGAGTCGCCGCTGCGCAGCGTCGAACGCATCCAAGGATACTCGAAGATGAATGGCTTCAAGGCCATCGCCAACGTCTGGCTCGCCAGCGAAGACCCGGCGGAGTTTCTGGCGGACGACGACCTAGTCACAGACAGGGCGGCGGAGTCGGTGGTCGCTGCCTACGCCTACCCCGGCGTCAGGGTGTTCCTCGACACGTTCGTCGACCATGACCGAGGATACTTCCCCCGAGTCGGGCTCTACGACAGGAGGATAAACCCGCGGAAGGCCGGGCACGTCGTCAGGCACCTGCAGGCAGCCCTCAACCGCTACGGCCCAGGCATCGAGGTCACGGGCATAGACGGCCCCGGGACGGTCACATTCAAGTCGCCCACCGCCATCTACAGGCTGAGCCTTTCCCCGGATGAAGGCGTCCCTCGTATTTCAGGCTCTCGGCTCATCGACCTCGTGACAGGGGAGATAGACCCGAAGGAACCCGAGACAGGTAACCCTGGATTGGAGGTTAAGCAGCGGCGCTTGGAATGATCCAGCTTTCCCCTCGATGTCACACGTAAAATACATCCTCGGCCGAGTATACCCGGTATGACCCTACCCCTACTGCTCTTCGACATGGACGGCACCCTCATCCACGTCGAGGGCAGCGGAGCCGGCCTCAGCCACCACGTCGGGCACCACGCCAAGATACCAGTCAAGGACGAGATGAAGAGGCTCGCCGCCATACACGGCGTGCCAGAAAATGTACTCCTCGGACTCAACAGGATGGCCCTCATCTGGAACGCCTGCAGGGCCCACGCGGAGAGCAGCGGCTACACCCAAGAGGAGGCCGCCGCGCTAATGGCCGCGATCAACGGCCCCTTCATGGAGGAGGAGAGAGCCGACCACGCCCTCAGCGTTCTACTCCCCGGCGCAGAGGAGGCGCTGGAGGAGCTGAGACGCATAGGCTACGAGATGGGGCTCGTCACAACCGCGTCCAGGGCCTCCGCGGAGAGAATCCTCGGCAGCCCCGAGTACGGGCGCCTCGGCAGGTTCTTCGCGCACACCGTGACACGGGACGACTGCCTCTACGTCAAGCCCAGCCCAGAGCCCATCGAGATGGCCCTCGCCCTGCACAGGCGAACGGGCTTCATATACTTGGGTGACTCGGACCACGACGCCAAGGCTGCG
>JAFGTA010000136.1 GCA_016934355.1 Candidatus Bathyarchaeota archaeon
AGAATACTCCGTGAAAACCCGTCAACATAGGAAAAACGCGTGTAACGGGGCTCTACTGCTAACCGGGTTAAGGATCGTCCTTCTCCGCCTCATCGAGGGGCTCCCTCAGCCCCTCCCGGGCTTCCCTCGCTTTTCCGAGGGTCTCCTCCCATCCCTGCCTCGCCCTGTCTCCCAGCGTGCTCCCGTTCTCTCCGAGCCGCCTCACCGCCGCGTCCGTATACTTCTTCAGGCCGCCGAGGTTGCCCCTGAGCCTGGTGGACGCCCTCGCCCCCGCCTCCTTGAGTTCACCAAGCCTTCTTCGAGCCTCCTCGTCTAGCTTTTCTAGCGTCAGTCTCTGTCTTTCAGTCATTTTGATCGCTGCTCCGGTAACATTCGGCTGAATATTAGCATAGTCGAACGGGGCTCTGGACGACGGCTACGTAGTCTAGGACGCTTACTGAGCTGGGTACCAGGCGTCTAGCCCAAGCATATAGAGTTCAGCCCAAGGTACCCCCCTCGGCTCCATGGAATTGAGAATATTATAAAGAGGTGAAAAATGGGTGGGGTTACTTCTCCAAGCCGCTCATCTTGCGTACCTGTCTCCCGACTTTCTCGAGCTCCAGGCCGTCGCACTCCGCCATGAGCTCCTCGAACTTCTTGGCGCCCGCTTTGGACTCGGCTATCCACGCCTTGGCGAAGCTTCCGTCCCTTATCTTCTTCAGCGCCTCCCTCATGTTGTCCTCGACGTGGTCGTCGACTATCATGGGGCCGACGACGAAGCCGCCCCACTTGGCGGTGTCGCTCACAGCCCTGTACATGCCCCCGAGGCCGCTCTTGTAGATGAGGTCCACAATGAGCTTCAGCTCGTTACATACCTCGAAGTACGCCAGCTCAGGCGGGTAACCCGCCTCGGTTAGCACCTTGAAGCCCCGCCTTATCAGCTGGTCGACGCCTCCGCAGAGCACAGCCTGCTCGCCGAAGAGGTCTGACTCGGTCTCGTTCTTGTACGTGGTCTCGATGACCCCCGCCCTACCCGAGCCCAGCGCCTTGGCGATGGCCAGCGCCTTCTTCAGCGCCTTCCCCGACGCGTCCTGATGCACCGCCACGAGAGACGGCACACCGAAGCCCGCCTCGTACTGGCGCCTCATCTCCGGGCCGGGGCTCTTGGGCGCCACCATGATGACGTCCACGTCCTTCGGCGGCTTGACCTCACCGAAGTGGATGTTGAAGCCGTGGGCGAACTGCAGCGCCTTGCCCTTCTTCATGGCGAGGCCCACCTCCTCCCTGTAGACCATGGGCTGAGCCATGTCCGGGATAAGCATCAGCACGACGTCGCCCTTCTCGGCGGCCTCCAGCACCGTCACGGGCTTGAAGCCGTCCTCCGTTGCCTTAGCCCAGCTCTTGCCGCCTGGCCGGAGGCCCACCACCACGTCTACTCCGCTGTCCCTCATGTTGAGGGCCTGCGCTCTTCCCTGGCTTCCGTAGCCGATGACGGCCACGGTCTTGCCCTTCAGAACAGAATCGTCTATGTCCTTGTCGTGATACACTTTCACCATTTTCATTCACCTAGCATGAGCCGCCCTTTCTCTATGGCGGTAACCCCCGTCCGTGACATCTCCACGATGCCTATGCTCCTGACGAAGCCCAGGAACTGGTCCAGCTCCTCCGGCTCACCCGTCACCTCGGCGATGATGGTCTCGTCGTCGATGTCCAGAATGAGCCCGTGCTGGTTGTTAATGGTTCTCAACGCGTCCTCCCTGGCCATGGGGTCGTTGGTCTCCAGCTTCACAAGCAGCATCTCGCGGCGAACCGTCCTCAGCGGGTCCAGCCGCTTCACCTTGATGACCTCGACCATCTTGTCCAGCTGGTCGATGAGGTTATGCAGCGTCTTCGCGTCGGCGTCCACGGTGATGGTCATCCTGCTGTAGCCGCTGTCCTCCAGGGCGCCGACGGTGATGCTGTCGATGTTGAATCCGCGGCGCCTGAACAGGTTGCTAACGTTGAACAGGACTCCCGGCTGGTTCTCCACCAGGAAGCTCACCGTGTTAAGCACTAGTCTGCCTCCATCAGTGTGTCCTTGAGCCCCATCCCCGGCGGCACCATTGGCAGCACGTTCTCATCGGGGTCGATGGGCACATCGATCACAGTAGGCACGTCAGCCTTAATACCTCTCCGCACCGCCGCCCTGAAGTCCTTCATAGTCTCCACCCTGACACCCTCGGCGCCGTAGGCCCCCGCCAGCTTAACGAAGTCGGGGTTGCCTTTGAGCTTGACTGCCGAGTACCGTTTTTCATAGAAGAGGCGCTGCCACTGGGCCACCATGCCCAGCACGTTGTTGTTCAGAACCATTACGATGACAGGCAGCTCCTCCTCGACCGCCGTGGCCAGGTTGTTCTCGGTCATCCCGAAGCTGCCGTCGCCGGCGATGTCCACCACGGGCACCTCCGGCTTCGCCGTCTTGGCTCCTATCGAGGCGGGGAACCCCCACCCCATGGTGCCTAGGCCGCCGCTGGTGTGGAACGTCCGCGGATGGTACGCGTCGAAGTGGAGGGCCGCCCACATCTGGTTCTGCCCCACCTCGGTAGTGACTATGGCGTCCCGGGGCAGCTCCTCCCTGAGGGCCCGTATCACCGCAGGCGCCCGGAGGTAGGGGCCGTTGTGATCGTTCTCGGCGTCGTAGACGCACTTGAACTCCGTGATGCGGTTGCTCCACTCCGGGGCGGGCTCCTGCTTCCGCAGCATCCGGACCCTGTCCAGCAGGCCACGGAGGGAGAGCTTTGCGTCGCCCACCACCCGCGTGAGGGCGGCGACGTTCTTATCGATCTCGCTTCGGTCGATGTCGATATGGATGATCTTCGTGTTTGGGGCGAAGTCCGCAATCTTGCCGGTGGTCCTGTCGCTGAACCTTGACCCCACTACGAGCAGCACATCCGACTTGGGCACCATCATGTTAGCCTCCATGGTGCCATGCATCCCGCAGAGCCCGAGGCTCAGGGGGTGGTCGTTGGGGAAAGAACCCTTACCCATGAGGCTTGTCGTGGTGGGCGCCATCAGCAGCTCGGCCATCTCCACGAGCTCGGGGCTCGCCCCAGACGCTATGACGCCGCCGCCAGCCATTATTATCGGCCTCTCGGCCTCGGCGAGGGTCTTGGCCGCCCAGTCTAGCTCGGACGGGTCGGGCGCCGTGTTCAGCCGGTAGCCCCTGAACTCGACGCTTTCCGGGAACTCGATGTCGCCTTTCTGGTTGGTGCAGTCCTTTGGTATGTCCACGAGGACGGCTCCCTTGCGGCCGGTGTTTGAGATGTGAAACGCTGTCTTCACGGCGTAGGGTATCTCCTCCGGTGACCTGACCTGTAGGTTGTACTTGGTGACGCTGGCGCTGACTCCTATGATGTCACACTCCTGAAAGCCGTCGCTGCCTATGACGTCCCTGTTCACCTGCCCGGTGAACGCGGCGACGGGGCTTGAGTCGATCTGGGCCGTGGCGAGTCCCGTGACGAGGTTGGTGGCGCCGGGGCCACTGGTGGCTAAGCATACTCCGGTCTTGTTGAGGACTCTGGCGTAGCCGTCCGCCATGTGGGCGGCGCCCTGCTCGTGCCGGGCCAGTATGAAGCGCATGTCGCTGTCCAGCAGCTCGTCGCAGATGGGGATCAGGGCCCCGCCGCTGATGCCGAAGATGTGCTTTACGCCCTCGTGTTCGAGGCTCTTGACGAAGGCTTTGGACCCCAGCATCTCAGTCATGTTTGGCCATCTCCCATATGCGCTGCAGTCGGTACCCTGTCTGGGTGCCGGGTTGTTTGGGTTCTCGGACGCATGAAAACTGTTTCTTTGCGTGGTTTACTCTTCGGGGTTTACGACTTAATAAAACGATACCCCATTTACTCCCCCTCCGCCGGGGGGCTGACAAAGCGATACCCCATTTTATTGTCTCCAGTAATATTGGTACCTTGAAGGGTTCAGGGAGCTAATAAAAAGTTTCCTACTTGGAGACCCTGACAGACACCTGATTTTTTATCTCATGAGTAGTGTTTAGCCAAGTTTTATCAGTGCTTAGATGAAGATTCCTTGATCTTTTTGACTGGCGTCATAGTAGTCGGGTCTGGTGCCGGTGGAGTGACTGTCGCGAAGGAGCTAGCCCAGAGTGGGAAAGAGGTGACTGTACTTGAAGCAGGAGCGTACCCGAAGATGGGCACAGAGAGAGGAGCCTTGAGTTTCTACACTGGAGGCTTCTGGGGCCCAGGAGAGTTCAGCAGAGAGGGCGTGGAGCTGCTACGCACAGAGATGGTGGGGGGGCATCCTGCGTTACCATCGGGAACGGCGTCAGGGCGCTACAGAAAGAGCTCAGACTCCATGGACTAGACCTCGAGGAAGAGTTTCAGGAGGCGGAGGCGGAACTCAACATTCAGCCCTGCCCCGAGGAGAACATGGGTCCAAGGACAAGGCTTCTCATGAAGGCCTCCGAGGAGGTGGGCTACGATATGCGGCCGATGCCCAAGTTCATCGATTTCAACCGCTGCGACGGTTGCGGCAGATGTGAGCTCGGATGCGTGAACGGCGCCAAGTGGACTTCCCGGAACTATGTCGGCGACGCTCTCAGGAACGGTGCCAAACTTGAGATGAAACACAGGGTGCTTGAGGTGCTCCATAGGGGTGGAGAGGTGAAAGGCGTCAAGGTTCAGACGCCTGAAGGCGTCAAGGAGTTGGAGTCAGATCTTGTCGTCTTGGCCGCAGGCGGGATCGGTACGCCCTTGATCCTTCAAAACTCCGGGGTGGAGGCCGGCACACACCTGTTCGCGGACACCTTAATCAACACCTATGGGGTGGTGGAGGGAGCCCAGTTCGGCCCCGAGCTTGGCATGGCGACCATCGTCGACGAGTTCCACGACTCCGAGGGCTACATACTTTCACCCTTCATGGAGGGGCCCCTCGACATGCTGACTAACCGCATACCCTTGGGCAGGAGACTACAGTCAAGGAACCTCGGCCGCCTCGTAGGTGTGATGACTAAAATCAAGGACGAGCCTAACGGCGTGGTGAGAGCCGACGGCGGCATCGAGAAACCTGTTCCCCCGGTAGACGCCGAGAAGATAGAGAGCGGCTACCAGAGGTCCAGGGCGCTTCTGGAGGCGGCTGGGGCAGATCCGAAGAGCATATTCAGGTCACACATTCGGGCCGGGCATCCGGGAGGCACAGCCGGGATGGGGCGCGTCGTAAACCGGGAGCAGGAGACCAAGGTATCAGGGCTGTTCGTTAGCGACTGCAGCGCGTTCCCTGAGACGCCGGGGAAGCCCCCTGTCCTCACCATAGCGGCGCTGTCGAAGCACCTAGCCAAGAGACTGGCCGAGGAACGCTAGCTCGTTAACGTTATCTAGCCTCTGTACGCACTATTTCTCGGTGCTTTGATGAGTGTTTACAACGATTACGGTAAAAAACTAGAGGAGCAGCTGAGGCCCAACAGCAGCCCCCTAGCCGTGAAGATGCTTGAGAACCCGGGCCAGATACCCGAGGAGGCGCTGAGGCCGGTCCGTGACTTCGGAAAATGTCTGTCTACATGCCAGACCTTCGCCCTTTCGAGGCGGTTCGGGGAGACCGTGGCCCAGCTCTTCGAGGACATGTGGTGTCCCGAGCCCGTGATAGGGTTCGGCCTCGCGGAGCCGCCCCAGTTCTTCTTCGAGGGTAAGACCCGTTACCCCACAGGCGTCTCTTCCCTTGAGGCGGGGGCAAACTGGGCGAAGGAGTTCCCCCGGTTCGAGCATGGGAAGTACGTTGGCGTCGTGTCGGCTCCCCTGACCACGGCGAGCTTCGAGCCGGACGTAGCCGTCGTCTACTGTGACTCCGCGCAGCTACTCAGGCTCCTGCTTGGGGTCGCCTACGAGGACGGGAGGGACATAACCACCGTGCTGGGCGGCCACTCGGCTTGCGTCTACTGTGTTGTGCCGTCGATGCTGAAGGGTGAGTGTCAGGTCTCTGTCCCGTGCAGGGGTGACCGCGGCTACGCGGGTACACAGGACTATGAGATGATCTTCACCATCCCCCGGGACCAGATAGGGCGGGTGGTCCACGGTCTTGAGCAGCCGGGCACGGCGTCGACTCCTACGCGGTTCAGCATGAACCCCGAGTACATGCTGTCGGAGGGGTACGCCGAGATAGCGCGGCTGATGGGGCAGAAGGCGGCTGACGGCTCGGAGGTCAAGGGCTTCGCCGGGGACAAACGGAGGCTTAACCTCCAGTACCGGTGACAGCCTCCCTCTACCTATAACGTTATTTCCCGGACCCCTTTCATTACATGAGGTAAACATGAGCTATTTCACTCACCTAGAATGCTCGGCGTGCGGAGAGAAGCACGAAGCTAATAAGATTCAGACAGTCTGTAAAAAATGCGGCAAGCCCCTGTTCGCCCGGTACGACCTTGAGGCCGTCAAAGAGGAGGTCACAAGGCGGGAGCTGGTGAGCCGCGAGGCCACAATGTGGAGGTACTGGGAGCTTCTGCCGGTCAAGCAGCGCCGTAACGTGGTGTGCCTGGGAGAGGGCTGGACACCCCTCACCTATACGCCGAGGCTAGGCGACGAGATCGGGCTCAAGGACCTGTGGGTGAAGGACGAGGGCATCATCCCGACTGGCAGCTTCAAGGCCCGCGGCCTCAGCATGGCCATCAGCAAGGCCAAGGAGCTGGGGATCAAGCGCGTCGCGCTGCCGTCGGCGGGCAACGCCGCAGGGTCCATGGCGGCCTACGGCGCCAGGGCAGGGATGGAGGTCTACGTCTTCATGCCCAAGGACGCGCCCAAAGTGAACATGGTGGAGTGCCAGGTGGTGGGCGCCAAAGTGGTGCTCGTCGACGGGCTAATCACGGACGCTGGGAAGCTCGTGAAGGGCGGCATGGAGGAGATGGGGTGGTTCAATGTCGCCACTCTCGGCGAGCCCTACAGGGTAGAGGGGAAGAAGACAATGGGCGTCGAGGTCGCCGAGCAGATGGACTGGAAGCTGCCTGACGTAATCATCTACCCCACCGGCGGAGGCACCGGCATAATAGGCATGTGGAAGGTTTTCGACGAGCTGGAGGAGCTCGGCTGGATAGGCAGCGAGAGGCCGCGCATGGTCTCTGTCCAGGCCGAGGGCTGCGCCCCGATAGTCCGCGCCTACGAGGAGGGCAACAAGGAGAGCACGTTCTTCCCGAACGCCACCACCAAGGCGGCTGGGCTCAGGGTCCCCAAGGCGCTTGGAGACTTCCTGGTCCTCAACGCGGCCCGGGAGAGCGGAGGCCTGTGCATAAGCGTCACGGATGAGGAGATCATGGACAGTGTCAGGCAGGTGAGCGAGACCGAGGGCCTCTTCGCTTGCCCCGAGGGAGCCGCCACGCTGGCGGCGCTGAAGAAAATGCTCTCAGCAGGTGACGTCGATAGGGACGAGCGGGTAGTGTTGTTCAACACGGGCTCCGGCCTTAAGTACACCGATCTCTTCACGGTGGACGCCCCGGTGGTGGATCCCGCCAAGCCGTTCGACTACAAGAGTCTCCTCTAGAAATGGAGAGTCTACCCTTTTTTTTCTCACAACCCTTTTCTACTCTGGCCCGCTTTTTCCGGGATACGCCATGAGGGAAGCAAGAGCCTTCGCCCCGGGCCACCTTACAGGGCTCTTCCAGATATGCGACGAGCCAGAGGACCCAATCTATAAGGGCGCGCGAGGCTCAGGGGTTAGCCTGACCCTCGGAACATACACAGTCGTGAAGGCTGCGCCCTCGGAGAGCTATAGTCATCGGGTGTTAATCAACGACGAGCCGATGCTGGACGCCCGGGTCTCCGAGAACGTCCTCGGGAAATACAGGCAAAGGCTGGGCGAGCCGTATTCAATCGAGGTGATGCACACCATAGAGACGCCGCTCACCGCAGGCTTCGGGAGCAGCGGTGGAGGAGCCCTCAGCCTCAGCCTCGTCCTCAACGACGCCCTCGGCACGGGCCTCAGCCGCGTCGAGGCTGCGCAGATCGCACACGTGGCTG
>JAFGTA010000137.1 GCA_016934355.1 Candidatus Bathyarchaeota archaeon
CTCGACGTCGTACGGCTTGTTCTCCTCGATGTACCTCCTCTTCGCCTCGCGGACCCGCCCCGCGTCCTCGTGGTAGATCAGCGTGCCCCAGAAACCGGGGTCAGGCTTGGTGACCTCGTCCGACGTGAACCCCGTCATCTTGGACACGTTGGGGCTGACAAACACCATGCCCACCCGCCCCTGGATGTAGAAGACGTCCGGGATGTTGTCCACGAGTATCTGGAGCTTCTTCTCGCTCTCCTCAAGCTCCCTCTGAAACATCATCGTCTCGGAGACATCCGACGATATGACACCCAGGCCCTCAGAGGTCTTGAATATCCTCAGCTTGATGTGACGGTGGGGGTCCTCGGGGTGAGGCACTATGTCCTCCAACGGGCTCAGCGCACCGGTCTTCAGGGCCCTGTGAAGTATCTCCAGCCTCTCAGGGTCCCCGATGAAGGGCTCGAACTCCTGGATGTTTCTTCCCACGACCTCGTCCCTCGTCTTATGCCACAGTTCGAGGCCAGCCGGGTTCACCTCGACGATCCCGAGGCCGTGGTCGAGGAGGACCACGAGGTCCGTGGCCGAGTTCACGAAGTTGAGGAGACTGCCCTTGCTCTGCAGGAGCTCGGCCTCCACCCTCTTCATGTCCGTAACGTCCCTCGACGTGGCCTCGAACCCCTTCATCTCACCGTCTCGGATGATCGCCGATATCTGGGTCTCAAACCACAGCTCCGTGCCGTCTGAGTCGACCCACTTGTGCAACAGCTTGAACTGGGTCTGGTTCCTCGCGAGGGTCTCAGCGGTGACCTGCTCGAACCTCCTGTACCCCTCGTGTGGGATCCTTGACGGCACGAGGTCCGCCATGGGGATCACGTCGCCTTCGATGGGGCCGTAGAGCTTGGCGAAAGCCGGGTTATACCTCGTCACGCCTTTGTCGAACTCTATGCGGAAGATGGCGTCCGAGCTGTGCTCGACCATCCAGCTGAGCTCTCGTTCACGCGTCCTGAGCAGCCGCTCCGTCCGTCTCTTCTCCACGGAGTGGCGTATCCGTTTGGCGAGGACCCTGTAGTGGCTGGGGTCCACCTCCTTCCTGAGGTAGTCGTCCACGCCTGAGGCGAACGCTGCCTCGGCCACCTCCTCGCTTCCCTGGCCGGTGTAGACGATGATGTGGAGGTCGCTTTTCTCCCGTGCCTTGTTGGCGAGGGTTATGCCGTCCATCTTGGGCATGCAGTAGTCCGATACGAGGCACTCGTACTCGTCACCCTCGAGGAGGCTGAGAACCTTCTGGGGGTCGTCTGTGGATGTTATCCTGAGGCCCGGGTCCGCCTGCTCCAGGAATAGCTTGGCGAACACCAGCTGGTCCTCGTCGTCATCGATATGAATAACCTTGATAGGTCTACCCCCTGCTCGTATGGTCGCCAAACTAGTCCAACCCAGAGTGAGACCATGGGTATTTGATTGTTCTAGGCGTAGTAATCTATATCGTGAATAGGGAGAGGCGGCGGTTGAGGGGGATGTCCCCCGACTATATCCTGTGGGTGCTGAAACCGCTGTCCAGCCCAATCATCGCCTTGGTCAGCATCTCCGTGAGGCTGCGAAGGTCGTCCAGGCTCATCAGCTCAACGGGGCTGTGGCTGTACCTGCGGGGGATCGCGGCTGTGCACGCCGGTATCCCAGCCTTCGTCTGCTGTATCGCGTGGGCGTCGTTTCCCCCGTGGACAAGGCTGGACTGGTACGGCAGACCGTTTTCCTCGGCCACGCCGATGAGCCACCTCCTGAGAACCTGGTTGCCGAACCTCGTCGTGCCGCCCGTCTTCCCGATGTGCAGCGCGGGTCCTCTGCCGACCTCGTAGTAGAGGTCCCTCATGTTGACGTCTGGCTGCCAGCCTGCCGGGCATGTGTCTATGACGACAGCCATGTCGACGTCGATGTCGTAGAGGGCTACCTCGGCGCCTCTGAGCCCTATCTCCTCCTCGACGGTGCCGACGTAGTACACGGTCGATGGGATGGGCTTGTCCTTGAGGTTCCCCGCTACCGTGATGAGCGTGGCGAGGCCGACCCTGTCGTCGGCTGCTGGGGTAGCGACGTAGTTGTTCGCGAGCTCCACGCCGCAGGTGTTCCATACGATGGGTGTGCCGTTCTCGACGCCCATGGCGTGCACCTCTTCCCGGCTCATGGCGCCGACGTCGATGTACATCTCCTTTATCGAGGGGACCTTGCTAGCCTCCTCGGGGGTGGTTATGTGCCCCGGCTTTAGCCCGACGACGCCTATCACGGGCCCATTCCCGGTGAGCAGCTTCACCTGGTGCCCCTGTATGCTTCGGGTCACGGCGCCGCCTATCCTCCTGAACCGGATGAAGCCCTCCTTGTCGACGCTGAAGACAACGAACCCCACCTGGTCCATATGGGCGACGAGCGCTACGCCGGGGGCGTCGGGGTCGGTCCCCTTCTGGACGCCGACTACGTTACCCCTGGGTGTGTCGTAGACCTCGTCGCACAGCGGCTTAAGCTCCTCGACGAGTCTCCGCATCATGGGCTCCTCGAAGCCGCTGGGGCTGCCTACCTCGATGAGGCTGAATAAAAGCTCTTTGAGTCCCTGCAATGTCTGAACCATCCTTCAAGGTGGGATGGGTGCGGGGAAAAATGTTTGGGTTATATCTCTATGACGTCTTTGCTGGTCTTCCCGGGCTTCATGGACTCGGGGTTCACGTCCTCCAGCATCTCCAGGAGGCTCTCCAGCTTCTCGTTACTCAGTATGTCCTTGAACTCCATGTACTCCTCGACGCTGCGTATTATGAGCCCCCTCCGCTTGGTGGGGCTGCCGCTGGCGTCCACGGGGTTGATCTCCACCGAAAGGCTGGGCTCACGGTACTTGCTGCCCGGCATCTTCATGACGAAGACCCCGGGGACCGTGGTCTTGACCTTCGCCCAGTCCTTGCCGTTCTCCAGTAGCTCTGCCAATTTATCCTCTGACATACCCTGATCAACGGACTCCGGGTATACAAGGGTTACCCACCGGCTTCACTGGTTTATTATAGCCGAAACCACATTCACCGTACATGAATTCAGACTTCATCTACCAGCCCCGGCGATGGGTGGGCGCCGGGAGACCCGACTGCGTCGCCGAGAACGGAATGGTGGCGTCCAAGCACCGCCTCATCGGGGAGGCGGGTACCTCCATGATCAAGAAGGGCGGCAACGCCGTTGACGCAGCCGTGGCTGCGGCTTTCATGGACTGCGTCGTCGAGCCCGGGATGAACGGCATAGGCGGCGAGGGCGTGATGACCATCCACCTCGCCTCGGGAGAGAACATCATCGTCGACTACGTCGGCAGACCCTCCAAGGACTGCACCCCAGACATGTACGAGCTTGAATCCAACGCCGAGCCGGGGTGGATGGGCTGGAAGAAGGTCAAGGACAACGCCAACGTCGTGGGCC